>NZ_JBWJPD010000015.1:0-111874 GCF_056393165.1 Stenotrophomonas sp. Steno-C17 | reverse complement strand
TGGATGCGGCGACCGAGCTTACATGGACGTACTTGCAGCGTCCCCCGCAACCGGACCCGCCCCGCCATTCCCCAGGACCCCAGCGTTTGACGTTGACGTTGACGTTGTATCGGCAGGTGCAGGGCGCAGCCCTGCAAACAAAGAACTACTCCGCCTCGCGCTGCACCTGGCGCCAGAGTTCGGCGGCCAGTGCGCGTACGGCCTGGTCTGCGTCGGGCCGGTGCAGCAGCCCCAGCTCGTAATTGTCGATCACCGGCAGCGCGCGCTCGCCATCGATGATGCGGTGCTCGCGGTTCACCGCCCGGCGCGGCAGCAGGCTGATGCCGATGCCATCGGCCACCGCGCCCTGGATGCCGCTGAGCGAGGAACTGGTGAACGCAATGCGCCAGCGCAGCCCCAACGCCTCCACGGCCTGGATCATCTCGTCGCGGTACAGCCCGCGCGGCGGGAAGGTGACCAGCGGCAGCGGATCCTGCTGCAGGCTGCTGCTGCGCATGCTGTCGATCCAGTGCATCGGCTCGCGCCGGCAGTGCACCGCCTGGCGCGTGTTGCGGCGCTGCTTCACCAGCACCAGATCCAGTTCGCCATGGTCGAAGCCGTGCGCCAGGTCGCGACTGAGACCACTGCTGATCTCCAGCTTCACCTGCGGGTGGCGGCGGCTGAAGGTGGCCAGCATGCGGGTGGTCTGTGCATTGACGAAGTCCTCGGGCACGCCGATGCGCACCGCCGTTTCCACGGTGGCCCCGGCCAGCGCCTGCGCCAGTTCGTCGTTCAGATCGAGCATGCGCCGCGCGTAGCCCAGCAGCGTGTGCCCGGCGTCGGTGGGATGCACGTCGCGGTGGCCGCGTTCGAGCAGTCGGTGTCCGGCCAGTTCCTCCAGCCGCCGCACCTTCTGGCTGACCGTCGACTGGGTGGAATGCAGGCGGGTGGCGGCGGTGGTGAAGCTGCCGCAGTCCGCCACCATCACCAGGGCCCGCAACAGATCCAGCTCGAACAGCGATCTATTCGATTTGGCACTGTCAGCCATTTGAACATTTCACTTCTGGATGATTGCTTCGACTTCTACCATGCAGGACAAGGCCCGGCAAGCACGGCGCTGCGCTGTACCGGCCACCGCAGAGGAGACATGCAGATGCGCATCCATCGTTGCCGTGAGTGGCCGGCCGGGCCGTGCCACCTGTTGCTGCTGTGCCTGCTGGCGCTGCTGCTGCCTGCCTGTTCTGCAGCGGCCGGCCCCGCCGATGCGCGGCTGCGTGAGGCTGCCGACCGCGGCGATGCCGGCGCCGTGCGTCAGGCACTGGACGCTGGCGCCGATCTGGAAGCGCGCGATGCACAGGGCCGTACCGCCGTGTTGCTGGCCACCCACGGCAATCATGTGGACGCGGCGCGTGCGCTGATCGAGGCCGGCGCGGACGTCAATGCCAAGGATGCGATACAGGACAGCGCCTATCTGTACGCCGGTGCGCGTGGCTTGGAAGAGATCCTCGCCCTGACCCTGGCCCACGGTGCCGACCTGCGCAGCACCAACCGCTACGGCGGCACCGCCCTGATTCCCGCTGCCGAGCGCGGCCACGTGGCCACGGTACGGACACTGCTGCGTGCCGGGGTGGCGGTAGACCACGTCAACCGCCTGCACTGGACCGCGCTGTTGGAAGCGATCCTGCTGGGTGACGGCGGACCGCGCCACGTGCAGATCGTGCAGCTGCTGCTGGAGGCCGGCGCCGATCCGCACCTGGCCGACGGCGATGGCACAACGCCGCTGGCGCACGCGCGCCAGCGTGGCTACACCGCAATCGAAACCCTGTTGCGCCAGCACGGCGCAACGCACTGAACCCCCTTCCACACCGCGCGCCCGCGTGCTTACCAGGATGCCGTCCATGTTCCGTTCCCGCCCCTTGTCCCTTGCGATCCTCTTTGCCGTGGCGCCGCTGTCGGCGTCCGCCGCCGAACGGGCCGACCTGCTGATCCGCAATGCCACCGTGGTCGATGTCGAGCACGCGCGCAGTGTTCCGGGCCAGAGCGTGGTGATCCGTGGCGATGACATCGTTGCGGTGGGCCCCGACGCGCAGCTGCGCAGCCAGTGGAGCGCAGGCCGGCAGATCGATGCCAAGGGCAAGTACCTCATTCCGGGCCTGTGGGACATGCACGTGCACTTCGGTGGTGGCCCGGCCCTGATCGAGGAGAACAAGGCGTTGCTGCCGCTGTACATCGCCCACGGCATCACGACCATTCGTGACTGCTCGGGTGATCTGCCGGAACAGGTGCTGCAGTGGCGCGGGCAGATCGCCGACGGTACGCTGTTCGGACCGCGCCTGCTCAGCTCGGGGGCGAAGATCGAAGGCATCAAGCCGGTGTGGAAGGGCACCATCGAAGTCGGTGACAAGGCGCAGGTCGATCAGGCGATCACCCGGCTGCAGCACGACAAGGTCGACTTCGTGAAGATCACCGACAGCACGCTGAAGCCGGAGTTGTTCCTGTACTCGGCCACCGCCGCGCGCAACGCGGGGCTGAAGGCCTCCGGGCATATTCCGATGGCGCTGACGGTGGAGCAGGCGGTGGATGCCGGATTGGCGTCGATCGAGCATCTGGATTATGCGTTCAAGGCCGGCAGCAAGGATGAGGCACACATTGCCGCCGATTTCGGTGCGGGCCGCATCGATCGCGCCGAGGCCAACCGTCGTCTGGATGCCAGCTTTGACCGGGAGACGGCGCTGCGCGCGTACCGCGATTTCGCCAAGCGCGGCGTGTTTGTCACCCCCACGCTGAACGGCGGGCGCATCCTGGACTTCCTCGACCAGGATGACCATGCCAACGATCCCTACCTGGCGTATATCGGCCCCGGCCTGCGCGCGACCTATACGTGGCGCGTGGAGCGTGCGGCCAAGGCCAGCCCGGCCCAGATTGAAGCGCGCCATGCGCAGTACCACCAGGTGGCCGCGGTGCTGCCGCTGCTGCAGGAGGCCGGCGTGACGATCATTGCCGGCACCGATGCGGGCTTCCTCAACTCGTACAACTTCCCCGGCATCGCCCTGCACCAGGAGCTGCAGCTGTTCGTGAAGGAAGGCTTGAGTGCGCCGCAGGCATTGTCGGCGGCGACCCGTTCCGGTCCGGCATGGTTTGGCCAGATGGACCGCTATGGTGGCGTGGCAGTGGGCAAGGCCGCGGATCTGGTGCTGTTGACCGCCAACCCGTTGCAGGACATTGCCGCCACGCAGAAGATCGACAGCGTGATCCTGCGCGGGGATGTGTACGACCGCGCCGCGCTGGACAAGATGCTGGCCGATACGCGTGCGAAGGTGGCCGAATGGAATGCCGCAGCACGGTAGGGTCGAGCTTGCTCGACTGAGCGCAGACCGATGAGCGTAGAGTCGAGCTTGCTCGACTGAGCGCAGAGCCGTCGAGCAAGCTCGACGCTACGGAGAAGCAGAAGCCGTCGAGCAAGCTCGACGCTACGGAGAAGCAGAAGCCGTCGAGCACGCTCGACGCTACGGAGAAGCAGAAGCCGTCGAGCACGCTCGACGCTACGGGTTGCTGTCGTCCAGGCTGATGATGCCGCGGCGCAGCGCCTGGGTGACGGCGTGGGTGCGGTCGCCCACGCCAAGCTTGTCCATCAGGCTCTTCATGTGCGCCTTCACGGTCTGTTCGGAGATCTGCATGCGCTCGCCGATGCGCTTGTTGGACAGGCCGCTGGCCACATGGCGAAGCACCTCGGTTTCGCGCGGCGACAGCCGGTCTTCCACCACGTGGGCGGCGATGCTGGCGGCCACTTCGGCCGGAATCGGCGCGCGGCGCCCATCGGCCACGGTGCGGATGGTATCCACCAGCTCGTGGCGCAGCATGTCCTTCAGCAGGTAAGCGCTGGCCCCGGCCTGCAGGGCGCGCACGGCGCGCACGTCGCCGCGGTAGGTGGTCAGCACGATGATGCGCGCGCGTGGATTCAACGCGCGGATGCGCACGATGGCCTCCACGCCGTCCAGGCGCGGCATCTGCAGGTCCATCAGCACCACGTCGGGCTGCAACTGCTGATAGCGGGCGATTGCTTCTTCACCATCGGATGCCTCACCGAGCAGGCGCAGATCGGCGTGCGCGCCCAGCAGGGCGGCCAGGCCATCGCGCAGCAGGGGGTGGTCATCGACCACCAGTACGCTGATGGGGGAAGGGGACTCAGTCATGGGAGGTTCGGCTCCAGGGCCAGCGCCAGCGCGGCGCACGTCGTTGGTACAGGCGGCGGCCGGGAACGGCCAGCGCTACTTCGGTGCCCAGGCCGGGCCGCGTCCACAACTGCAGTTGCGCACCCAGTCGCTGCGCTCGCTCGCGCATGCCCTGCAGGCCCCAGTGGCCGTTGCTGGCACTGGGGTCGGCGATGCCGATGCCATCATCGCGCACGTGCAGCAGGAAACTGCGCGGCCCGTACGAGAGTTCCACTTCGATGGCACTGGGCTGGGCATGCCGCAAGGCGTTGCGGATCGCTTCGCGGCCGATCAGGAACACTTCCTCGGCCGCATCGGCCTGCAGCACGGGCGGGCTGCCTTCCACGGTCAGGCGCAGGGGGTTGGTGCCGTCGCCGGCATATTCGGCATGCACGTCGGCCAATGCGGTGGCCAGGTCGCGGCCACTGAACGGACCATCGCGCAGTGCATTCACCCGTTCGCGGCCCTCGGCCAGGTTGCGTTCGGCCAACTGCATGGCCGATTCCAGCTGGGCCCGCACCGGCTCCGGCGTGCGTTCCGACTGGCTGATGGCATGCAGCCGCAGGATCAGCCCCTGGCTGCCCTGCAGCAGCGTGTCATGCAGGTCACGGGCGATGCGTTCGCGCTCGCCATGGCGTTCCTGCAGGCGCGCGCGGAACAGCGCGGCCAACTGGCCACTGCGGATGCGCACGGCCATGCCCAGTACCACCAGCACCACCAGCGCGCACAGCAGCTTGAACCAGACGGTCTGCACGAAGGTGGGCGCGATGCGGAAACTGCGGCTGGCGGGCACCTGGCTCCACACGCCGTCTTCGTTGGCCGCTTCCACGTCGAAGCGATAGCTGCCTGCGGTCAGGTTGGTGTAGTAGGCGCGGGTGCTGCTGCCGGCGTCCTGCCAGCTGTCGTCCACGCCGGACAGGCGGTAGCGGTAGCGGTTGCGTTCGGGCCGGGCCAGCGACAGGGCCACGAAATCGATCTGCAGCTGGGTGGTGCCGGCCGGCAGGTTCAGGCCTTCGGTCAGCGGCTGGTGGGTATCGCCATACAGCACGTCGCCAATGCGAACGCCCGGAGCCTGGGTGTCGATGTGGTTCTGGGTGGTATCCAGCCACGCCAGCCCCTGGTTGGTCGCCAGCCACAGCAGGCCGTCGGCGGCCAACACGGCGGTGGGAATGGGGCCACTCTGCAGGGCGATGCCGGGCATCCCATCGACGGCGTCGAACAGGCGCGGACTCAGCGGGGTGCCCTGCTGCAGCGCGCTGCGCAGGGTGGATTCCTGCAGCCGCACCAGTCCGCGGCTGCCGTTCAACCAGAGGCGGCCACGGCCATCGACCACGATGCCGGTGATGCCTTCCAGCACGCCGGCCAGATCGGTGCGCACGGTGGTGAACGGCGCAGTGCCGATGCGCACCGACAGACCCGATTCGCCGGCAACCAGCAGCAGGTCGCGGTGCTGCAGCAGCGCGGTGATCGGCCCCACATCCAGGCCCTGCGCGGGACCGTAGGTCGCAACGCCGGTATCGTCCAGGCGGCGCACGCGCCCATCGGCATAGCCCAGCAGCAGGCCACCGTCGGCGCTCTGCGCCAGGCTGGAACAGGCGCGCTCGGGCAGGCGCGGGTCGCGTTGCCAGTGCCCGGCCTGGTAATGCAGCACTGCCTGTTCGCCCGCACAGACCCATGCATTGTCGTTGCCAGTGAACAGCAGGGCGTGGCTCGCCTGGCCGGTGTATGGCGCAGGCAGCGGAATGCGGGTGGTGTGTCCGGCCTCGGTGCGGGCCAGGTTCACCCAGTCGAACTGCCACATCGGCTGTGCGTCGCGGCGGGCGGCCGCCTGCAGGTCCTGCGCGCTGCCGCGCAGCAGGTCGCGGCGAAGATCGTACGGTCGCAGGTCTTCGCCGTAGCCGTAGACGCGCCCGTCGCCGGTACGCACCAGCGAGCGATACGGGTCGGTCGGGCCCACGGCCAGCGTCTGTACGCTGCGCGCGCGGAAGCGGTTCAACCCCAGGTTGGTGCCCACCCAGATGTTGCCTTCGCGATCGAGCAGCACCGGCACCGCCGAGGTGGCGGTCAGCCCTTCGGCAGTGTCGAAGCGCTCGATGCCGGTGGCCGTGTTGCCATCGAAGCTGACCCGCGCCACGCCACCGTGCGGACTGAAGGTCGCCCACAGGTCGCCATCGGGGCTGAACTGCATGCGCGACGCCAGCAGGCCGGGCAGGCGCCGCGCTTCGCGTTCGCTGGCGGGCAGCAGCCCCTTGCCATTGGCCAGTGGCAGCGTGCCGCGGTTGCGGTCGGCCAGCCACACTTCGCCGCGCGGGCTCTCGGCCAGCGTGGACATCTGCGAGACGGCGATGCCCGTCGAGGTGAACCGCGACGCGCCGGACGGGCGTGACCAGATCTGTAGATCGGCCAGCACCCACAGCGTGCCATGGCTGTCCTGGAACACCCACTGCACGCGGCGGTCGGGCAGCCCGGTACGGGCATCGGCCTGCCAGCGCTCCCCGTCGAACCAGCGCAGCCCACCGTTCACGGCGGCCCACAGCCGCCCCTGCTGATCGTGTTCGAAATGGGGAACCACGCCCACGGGGATGCCCTGCGCGCGGCCGTAGTTGTCCAGTCGGCCGGGTTGGCTGTGGCTGATGCCGGCCTGGAAGTAACCGATCCACAGCCCCTGCGCGTTGTCCACGGCCAGGGTGACCATGTTGGTGGACGGGAAGCGCTGCCCGGGCGGCGCGGCCTGGCGTTCAAAGCGGCGCCCGTCGAAACGGTACAGGCCCGAGCCGGTGGCCAGCCACAACATGCCGTCGCGGTCCTGGGCAATGTCCCAGATATCGCCTGGCGCCCCTTGGCCGACCCGCCAGGCCGTGTGCTGGTAGCCGGGCATGCCGGTGCTGACCGGCGGCTGCTGCACGGCCAGGGCCGGCAGCGCAATGGCCAGCGACAGGCAGCAGATCAGCCCCTGCAGGTACTGCAGGAAAGAGCGGGGGAGGGCGCGCATGCCGCCATTCTGGCAGGTGCGGGGCAGGCCGGGGTGACCCGAACGGGGCAGGCGCGGCGGGCGCGGCATGCGGTATCAACGTGGCATGGAGCAGGGAGGCCACCAATGCAGCGCTTGTTTGTGATGTTCCCCGACCGCGCGCCGGGCATCGGCTTGCTGTGGTTGCGCCTGTGCCTGTTGGCCGCGCTGTGGCCGGCGCAGCCGCCGGTTGGCGGTATCTGGCTGGTCTGCGTGGCGGCACAGGCGCTGTTGCTGCTGGGCTGGCTGACACCGCTGGCGGTGCCGCTGGCCCTGCTCGGGTTGTGGCTGCAGGGCGCACCGTGGCCGCTGCTGGCCGTGCCGGTGGCGCTGTTCCTGCTGGGGCCGGGCGCCTATTCACTGGATGCGCGCCAGTTCGGGCGGCGGGTGCTGGAGCGCGGGCCTCCCCCAAAAGGGTGAGTGGTGCGCTGGACCGTCGGGGGTAGGGCGCGGCGCGACCGCAGCGCACCATGAAGGCCCCCGTCGCGGTGCATTCGCATGGCCCTGCCCACCCCGCCAGCGTTCGCCGCAGACGCGCTTGCGCCGAACCAGTCGGCCGCGCTGCAGCGCGCCCTGCGTTACATCGACGAACACCTGTCGCAGCCGCTGCGGGTGACCGAGCTGGCCGAAGTGGCCTGCGTCAGCCGCTTTCATCTGGTGCGCCTGTTCCGCACCGGCACCGGTGCCAGCCCATTGCGCTATGTGCGCCGCCGGCGCATCG
The DNA here is from genome assembly GCF_056393165.1 of Stenotrophomonas sp. Steno-C17. Taxonomy (NCBI): domain Bacteria; kingdom Pseudomonadati; phylum Pseudomonadota; class Gammaproteobacteria; order Lysobacterales; family Lysobacteraceae; genus Stenotrophomonas; species Stenotrophomonas sp. Steno-C17. The sequence continues at coordinate 103,953 of NZ_JBWJPD010000015.1, read as the reverse complement.
AACGGGCCCGGCAACTGCTGCCCGACAGCACCGGCTCGATGTCCCACCTGGCCCAGCACCTGGGCTTTTTCGACCAGAGCCATTTCGTGCGCAGTTTCCGCGCCGAGACCGGCTGCAGCCCCGGCCAGTACCTGGCCGGTGACGCCGCACTGCGGCTGCCTGCCGAGCGCGCCTGCGGCCGCCAGCCATCCCCGCCTTCAACCACCCCTGGAGTCTGACCATGACCACCGCAACCGCCACCCCCGCCAAGGCCCTGCTGTCGCCCACCGACCACGCCCTGGTGCTGATCGACTACCAATCGCAGATGGCCTTCGCAACGCACACCATCGACATCTCGGCGCTGCGCAACAACGTCTCGCTGATCAGCAAGGGCGCCAAGGGCTTCAACGTGCCGGTGGTGCTGACCACCGTGGCCGAGAAGTCGTTCTCCGGCCCGATGTTCCCGGAACTGCCGGAGATCTTCCCCGGCCAGACCGTGTTCGACCGCACCTCGATGAACACCTGGGAAGACCAGCCGGTGATCGATGAGATCAACCGCATCGGCAAGCGCCGCCTGGTGCTGGGCGGTCTGTGGACCAGCGTCTGCATCGTCGGCCCGACCCTGTCGGCGCTGGAGCAGGGCTTCGAGGTCTATGTGATCACCGACGCCTGTGGCGACGTGAGCGAGGAAGCGCACGAGCGCGCCATCACCCGCATGGTGCAGGCCGGTGCCGTGCCGATCACCAGCGTGCAGTACCTGCTGGAACTGCAGCGTGACTGGGCGCGCGGCGAAACCTATGGCCTGACCACCGGCATCGCCCGCGACCACGCCGGCGGCTACGGCATCGGCATCCAGTACGCCAAGACCATGTTCGGCGCACAGGAAGGCGGTCACTGAGCATGACCGGCAGTCACGGCCTGGACCTGGCCTTGCTGATGCTGCGGGTGGCGGCAGGTGGATTCCTGCTGCCCCACGCACTGGGCAAGCTGCTGGGCTGGTTCGGCGGCCCCGGCCTGCGCGGCTTTGCCGGCGAACTGCGCGGCTTCGGGCTGCCGTCGGCCGCGCCGCTGCCGTTGCTGCTGGCGCTGTTGCAGGTGCTGTCCGGCCTGGCCGTGCTGCTGGGCTGGCAGACCCGCGTGGCCGCCCTGGCGGCGGCCGCGTTCATCGGCTTCACCGCGCTGCTGGCCCTGCCCAAGGGCTGGTTCTGGATGCGCGGCGGCGTTGAATACCCGCTGATGTGGACCTTCATCCTGCTGGCCATCGCCTGCGCCGGGCCCGGTGCCTGGGCGCTGGACGGCCCGCTGCTGCAGGGAGACCTTGCATGAGTTCCGACCCCCACCACCCCGGCCGCCGCAACGTCGTGCTGGGTGCCGGCGCCGCGCTGGCGCTGGGCCTGGCCGGCACTGCCGCCGGCGCCATCCAATCCCCCTCCAAGGAGCGCCGCATGAGCACGCTGGTCATCCGCAATGCCCGTATCACCACGCTGGACCCGCAACGCCCGCACGCGCAGGCACTGGCCGTACAGGAAGGCCGCATCGTCGCCGTGGGCAGCGATGAAGAGATCATGCGCGGCTGGGGCAACGAGGCCACCATCCTGGACGCGCAGGGCCGTCGACTGGTTCCCGGTCTGAATGACAGCCACACCCACCTGATCCGCGGTGGCCTGAACTACAACCTGGAACTGCGCTGGGACGGCCTGCGTTCGTTGGCCGATGCCATGGCCATGCTGAAGGCGCAGGTGGACCGCACGCCGGCGCCGCAATGGGTGCGTGTGGTCGGTGGCTTCACCGCCAGCCAATTCACCGAAAAGCGGTTGCCGACCCTGCAGGAACTCAATGACATCGCGCCGGATACGCCGGTGTTCCTGCTGCACCTGTACGACCGCGCACTGCTGAACCGCGCGGCGCTGCGTGCCTGCGGCTACACCAAGGACACGCCGGACCCGCCGGGCGGGCAGATCGTGCGCGATTCGCTGGGCAACCCGACCGGCCTGCTGCTGGCCAAGCCCAACGCGCTGATCCTGTATGCCACGCTGGCCAAAGGCCCGCGCCTGCCGGTGGAGTACCAGGCCAATTCCACCCGCCACTTCATGCGCGAACTGAACCGCCTGGGCATCACCTCGGTGATCGATGCCGGTGGCGGTTTCCAGAATTACCCCGAGGATTACCAGGTCATCGAACAGCTGCACCGCGATGACCAGCTGACGGTACGCATCGCCTACAACCTGTTCACCCAGAACAAGGGCAACGAGGTCAACGACTTCCGCGGCTGGAGCGAGATCCTGCAGCCGCGCCAGGGCGACGACCTGCTGCGCCACAACGGTGCCGGCGAGATGCTGGTGTTTTCCGCCGCCGATTTCGAGCTGTTCAACGAGCCGCGCCCGGAACTGCCGCCGGAGCTGGAGCCGGAACTGCACGACGTGGTCAAGCTGCTGGTGGAAAAGCGTTGGCCGTTCCGCATCCACGCCACCTACGATGAAAGCATCACCCGCATCCTGGACGTGTACGAACAGGTGAACCGCGAAGTGCCGTTCGATGGCCTGCACTGGTTCATCGACCACGCCGAAACCATCACCCCGCGCAACATCGAACGTATCCGCGCGCTGGGCGGCGGCATTGCCGTGCAGCACCGCATGGCCTACCAGGGTGAAGCGTTCGTGCAGCGCTACGGCGTGCAGGCCGCGCGCCACACCCCACCGGTCAAGCGCATGCTGGCCGAGGGCGTGCCGGTGGGCGCCGGCACCGATGCCACGCGTGTGGCCAGCTACAACCCGTGGGTGGCGCTGTCGTGGCTGGTGACCGGGCGCACCGTGGGTGGGCTGGCGCTGTATGGCGACGAGAACCTGCTGGAACGCGAACAGGCGCTGCGCCTGTGGACCCAGGGCAGTGCGTGGTTCTCTGGCGACGAAGCGGTGAAGGGCACGCTGAAGGAAGGCCAGCTGGCCGATTTCATCGTGCTGTCGGCCGACTTCTTCCGCGTGGATGATGCGCAGATCGCCGATATCAGCAGCCTGCTGACCGTGGTCGGCGGCCGCATCGTGCATGCCGACGGCGACTACGCCGGGCTGGCCCCGCAGTTGCCGCCGGCCATGCCGGACTGGTCGCCGGTGAACAAGTTCGGCGGCTACCACGTGGGTGGCGCGGCCACCGGACTGGCCGCGGCCCACCACCATCATCATGGCGCCGCCTGCGGCACCCACGGTGCGCACGGCCATGCCGCCCATCACGCCGCGCCGACCGATGATCTGACCGCGTTCTGGGGCGCCATGGGGTGTTCGTGCTTCGCGTTCTGACCCTGGCTGCGCTGGCCGCGCCGTCGCTGGCGCTGGCCTGCGACGGCGGTGCCTGCACCACAGTGGGCGATGGCCAGCTGCAGTGGGATGCCTCGGTGCGCCTGCGCGGGCTGTATTACGACCCCACGCGCTTCGGCGTGGGCGGCGGCGAGGATGGCTATGGCCTGCTGCGCGCGCTGGCCGCGGCTACCTACCGCCACGATGACTGGGAAGCCAAGCTGCAGCTGGGCGTGCACGGCGAGCAGGGCAAGGCCGGTGGCCCCGGCCGCACCGATCGCAGCGCACTGGATGTGCAGCAGGCCTACTGGCGCTGGCAGGGCGAAGGCTGGCATGTGCAGTTGGGCCGGCAGGAAGCCGGCTATGGCAGTTCGCGCCTGCTGTCCGTGCGCGATGGGCCGAACATCCGCCTGGCCTTCGATGGTGCGCGCGTCGGCTGGAGCGGGCGGCTGGGCCGACTGGACCTGCTGGCGTTGCGGCCGGTGGAGAACCGCCCCGGTGCGTTCGACGACCGTGGCGAACACGGTGCGCACCTGTGGGGCGCCTATGCCACCACCGCGCGCGGGCACGGCGCAGGGCAATGGGACATCTACCTGCTGGATTACCGCCGCGACGGTGCACGCTTCGCCGCCGGCAGCGGCATGGAGCGGCGACAGACCGTGGGCACCCGCTGGTTCGGCCAGGCGGGCGCGTTGGACTGGAACACCGAACTGGTGGCCCAGGGCGGTGAGCTGCGCACGGCCGGTGCCGATCTGGACATCCGCGCGTGGACCCTCGCCACCGATACCGGCTGGCGCTGGGCCGCGCTGCCGCTGCAACCACGGCTGGGCCTGAAGGCCGACATCGCCAGTGGCGATGGCAACCTGCATGACGGTCGGCTGGGCACGTTCAACGCGCTGTTCCCCAAATCGGCGTACTTCAGCGAGGCCAGCCTGTTGGCGCCGGCCAACCTGATGGACGTGCAGCCGACCCTGGCGCTGCGGCTGGACCCGAAGGTCACCACCGAACTGGGCGTGCAGATGGCCTGGAAGCACCGCCGCGCCGATGCGGTCTACACCACCCCCGCGCCGCTGTCGGCACTGCCCGGCAGTGCCGGTGGCGCACGCCGCATCGGTACCCAATACAAATCCGAAACCCGCTGGCAAGCCAGCGAACACTGGCAATGGCAGCTGCAGCTGGCCTGGGTCGATGCGGGTCCTGCACTGAAGCAGGCCGGCGGCCAGGACACGCTGTTCGCCTCGATCGTTGGAGCATGGCAATGGTGAACGCAACCGCGTCACAACCTTCCCCCCCCCAGGCCGCAGGTGCCTGGTCCCCGCTGAAGATCAGCATGTTCCGGGCCCTGTGGCTGGCGATCCTGGCCAGCAACATCGGCACCTGGGTGAACGACGTCGCCGCGGCCTGGGTGATGGCCGAGCGCACCGGCTCGCCGTTGATGGTGGCCCTGGTGCAGTCGGCCACCACGGTACCGATCGTGCTGCTGGCGCTGGCCGCCGGTACCCTGGCCGACATCGTCGACCGCCGGAAATACCTGTTGTTCACCCAGGGCTGGATGCTGCTGGTGGCAGCGGTGATGGCCACGCTGACCGCGTTCGACCTGCTGACCCCGAACCTGCTGGTGCTGCTGACCTTCTGCATGGGCTGTGGTGCGGCCATGGCCATGCCGGCGCAGGCGGCGATCGTGTCCGAGCTGGTGCCGCAGCCGATGCTGGCCTCGGCGGTGGCGCTGAACTCGATCGGCATCAACATTGCCCGTTCGATCGGCCCGGCCATCGGTGGCGTGATCGTGGCGCAGCTGGGTGCGGTGTGGGCCTTCAGCTTCAATGCCGTTACCTTCGCCGCCATGCTGTTCGTGGTCTGGGGCTGGAAACGCGACCCGAAGGCCTCGAGCCTGCCGCCGGAAGGCTTCGGCGCGGGCCTGAAGGCCGGCCTGCGCTATGCCAGCCGCGCCGGGCGCCTGCAGGCGGTGCTGATCAAATCGGTGGGGTTCTTCTTCTTCGCCGCGGCGATGAACGCCCTGCTGCCGGTGGTGGTGCGCGGGCAGATGCATGGCGGGGCCGGGCAGTACGGCATCCTGCTGGGCTGCATTGGTATCGGTGCGGTGGGCGGCGCGTTGCTGCTGCCGAAACTGCGCGCGAAACTGGACCGCGACCTGCTGGTGCTGCTGGCGACGCTTGCCCTGGCCTGCAGCCTGGTGGGGCTGGCGCTGACCCGCAGCTGGTACGTGCTGCCGCTGGTGATGCTGGTCAATGGTTTTGCCTGGATCACCGTGCTGTCCTCGCTGCAGATTGCGGCGCAGACGGCGGTGCCGGCATGGGTCCGTGCGCGCGCGCTGGCGCTGTACATCATGGTGTTCTCGGCCGGCATGGCCGCCGGTGGCCTGAGCTGGGGCGCGCTGGCCCAGCGCACTTCGCCGGAACTGGCCCTGCTGGTGGCGGCCGTGGGCGCGGTGGTGGGCGGCCTGCTGGTCTGGCGCGTGCGCATTGCCGGCACCGAGGAACTGAACCTGCGTCCGGCCGGACATTGGCCGGCGCCGGAACTGGCCGTGCCGGTGTCGCATGACCGCGGCCCGGTGCTGGTGACGGTGGAATACCGCATCGAAGCCGGCGACCGCGCGCTGTTCCAGGCACAGATGCGCGCGCTGGGCACGATCCGCCGCCGCGATGGTGCGGTGGTCTGGGGCGTGGTGGAAGACGTGGCCACGCCGGGCGTGCACCTGGAGTATTTCGTGACCCCGTCGTGGCTGGAGCATCTGCGCCAGCACGAACGGATCACCGCCGACGACAAGGCGATCCAGGAAACACTGCGCGGCCTGCACCGGGGCGAGCGTGCGCCGATCGTGCGGCACTTCGTGGGTGGGCAGGACCCGTTGCCGGCCAACGTGCCGCACCATCACAGCGATATCTGAAAGGAGCCGCCGGGCATGGCCCGGCGCTACCGTGCAGGGGCGGCGGCGCGCGGGGCGCCGCCGCGATGGATCACTTGCGTGCGAACGCCAGCAGGTCGGCGTTGAACTGGTCGGCGTGGGTCACGGTCAGGCCGTGCGGCGCGCCCGCGTACACCTTCAGCTCAGCATCCTTGATGATCTGCGAGGACAGCTTGGCCGAGGCATCGAACGGCACGATCTGGTCGTCATCGCCGTGCACCACCAGCGCCGGTACATCGATCTTCTGCAGATCGGCGGTGTAATCCACTTCCGAGAATTCGTGGATGCAGTCGTACTGGCCCTTCACGCCGCCCAGCATGCCCTGCTGCCAGAACGAATCGCGCATGCCCTGGGTGACGGCGTTGCCGTCGCGGTTGGCCCCGAAGAATGGCGTGGTCAGGTCCTTGAAGAACTGCGAACGGTCACCGGCGGTGCCCTTGCGGATGCCGTCGAACACCTCCAGCGGGGTGCCGGCCGGGTTGCTGGCGGTCTTCAGCATCAGCGGCGGCACGGCGCCGACCAGCACCACCTTGGCCACGCGCTTGCTGCCGTGGCGACCGACGTAGTGGGCCACTTCGCCACCACCGGTGGAATGGCCCACCAGGATTGCGTCGTGCAGGTCCAGGGCTTCGATCACTGCGGCCAGATCATCGGCGTAGGTGTCCATGTTGTTGCCGTCCCAGGTCTGGCTGGAACGACCGTGACTGCGGCGGTCGTGGGCGATGACGCGGTAGCCGTTCTGGCCCATGAACAGCATCTGCGGGTCCCAGGCATCGGAGGACAGCGGCCAGCCGTGGGCGAACACGACGGGCTGGCCGGTGCCCCAGTCCTTGTAGAAGATGCGGGCGCCGTCTTTGACGGTAACGAAATTGCTCATCGTGGATTCCTTTGGCGGAAGGTGGAGTGGCACCGGCCGCAACGACCGGTGTGCGCGCAGTACAGCGCAGCCTGCTCCGCCGGCATTGCACGGCTGTGGCAGAAGTCGCGTTCGACTCTGGCGGCGCGCCGGCCGGGGCGGGACCATCCCGGCAAGGAGGGCGTCATGAACCGAGTGATGGCAGGTGCGGTGCTCGCGCTGCTGTTGGCCGTGCCGGTGCAGGCACAGACCAATGTCTACAAATGCATCGATGGCCCGCATGCGGTCTATCAGCAGACCCCGTGCCAGGGCCAGGCGGAATGGAAGTGGCACGTGCCGGCGGAAACGCCGTCGGCCAGGCCGCCCAGGTCGGCAGCGCCAACGACGGAACGCCCGCACAAGCGGCGCACCGGGACGGCGCAGGCGGTGCATATTCCGCTCGAGCGCGATCCGGTCGGCTGCAGCAGGGCACGGCAGCGGCAGGCCGATGCGCTGCGGCCGGACTATCTGCAGCAGCGGCGACTGCAGGACGCCGTGCGCGCGGCCTGTCGTTGAGCGGAAATGAAAACGGCACCCGAAGGTGCCGTTTGCGACATGCGAGGCCGGAAGGCGCGAGGGCTCAGTGGCCGTCGCCGCCCGCACCTGCGCCGGTGGCGGCATCGGCCTTGGGCAGGCTCAGTTCCGGATTGCCCTGTTCGGCCTGCAGGACCTGGATGCGGCGCTGCAGGGCGTCCAGCTGGCTGTTGGTGCTCTGCACGTCGGTGCTCAGGCTGACCGCCTGCTGCTGCGCCTGCTGCAGGGCCGCGCTGACCTGCGCCGACTGTGCCTGCTGCTGTTCCATTTCCTGCTGCAGGGTGCGCAGGCGCTCTTCGTTGTAGGCCACCAGGCGTTCGGTGTAGCGCTTGCCGGCTTCCAGGCGCGTGGTGTCGATGTACACCTGGGCCAGCTGCTCGGTCTGCTGCACGAAGGTGCGGTACACGCGCTCGGCGTTGTCCACCGCGTCGGTCTTGATCACGCGCCAGAAATTCTTTTCCTGGAACAGCGCCACGTAGTAGGTGAGCGTGTTCGCATTGAACAGCAGGCTGGCGCCGTAGTTGCCGTTGTAGGTGGTGCGCAGTTCGGTCAGCTGCTGGGCATCCATCAACTGCTTCAGTTCGTCCACCGTGTTGCGCACCACCGGGGCCGGGCGTGCCGGTTCGGCAGCGGCCTGGCGGTCGCCACGGGCGGCCATGGCCGACGGCGCGGCCAGGATCATGGCCGTGGCCAGCAGCGCTACCGCGCGCGGGTACCGGGCGAAGACAGTGCCCCCTGAAATTTCTCGCATGTCTGGACCATCCACGAACGTAGTGTGGTTGAGATGAATGTGATTCCCCGCCCGGAGTCTAGCATGGGCGGGCGCGGCGCCAAGCCGGGTGGCAGGGCTCAGTAGACCAGCTGTGCGGGCGTGCACTGGATCGATTGCACCTGCACGTCGGTGCGGCCCAGTTCCAGCCCCAGCAGGCTGGCCAGCGTGCCGCTGAGCAGCGCGCCGACACTGTTCAACACCGGCTTCAGCGTGGCCAGCACCGGGGTCAGTACGGCGCACAGCAGGCCACTGCAGCTGACCGCGTTGCCGGGGGTGGTCACGCCGCCGCCGGCATACTGGTCCAGGAAGCCGGCCGGTGCGGTCTGGATATAGGCGGCCAGGTTGTTGCGCACGCAGCCGTTGTAGTTCACCAGGTTGCTGATCAGGCTGTCGCAGCGGTTGATCAGCAAGCCGCCCAGCAGCGAGCCCAGCACACCATCGAGCACCCCCAGGCCTTGTCCGGTCACCGTGGTGCGGTAGCCATCCCACACCGGCCCGTCCTTGCGGCAGGTGGTCAGGTACAGCGGCGGGCAGGCGTAGGGCACGCCCTGGGTGACGGTCCAGGTGCCCAAGGGATTCAACTGGCGGCTGGCATCGCCGTCGCGCAGCAGCGGAATCACCTTGTCCACGTCGTAGCGGCCACCGGTGGGGTGCGCGGCGGCCAGATAGCGGTCGGCCAGTGCCTTGGCGGTATCGCTGGAACTCATGCCCTGCTGCGGGCTCTGCAGCATGCCCGACAGCACCCGCAACAGCTCGTTCACCAGATCGGATACCGCGGTGCCCACCGCCAACGGGTTGATCTGTGTGGACCCGGTCTGACCGGCGGCCAGGGTGAGGTCCTGCTGTGCGGTCAGCGCGGGCAGGGTGATGCGGTCATTGATCAGCGGCTGCCCCAGCAGGGTCAGCAACTGCTCGTTCTGCAGCGTGGCGTCGCAGACGTTCTGCCTGGAGAAGCGATCGGCGTCGGCCACCTTGCCCACGCAGGCACGCAGCACGGACGAATCGACGCGGATGGTGGCTGTTGGCGGCGACGCACCGCATTGCAGTGCGGTCAGCGTGCCCATGGCATTGGTCACGTCCACATGCAGGGGCAGTTTCAGGCGCGTGCCGAGCAGGTTCAGCAGTGCGCCCACGGCGGGCACACGGTTGCTGTCCACGTCCACCATCAGCCGTACCTGCGCGTTGTAGGCGCGTGCGCCGACGCCACCGATGGCAATGGACGGTGGCTCGATCACCCCGGCCTTGACCTCGATGCCGACCAGGTTCAGGCCGCTGATCTGTACGCCGTTGTTGTCGTTGGCAATGGAAATGGCGGTGTTCAACAGGTCCATCACGTTGACCTGCGATTCCAGCGCGCTACCGATGGTGCCATCGGGCGAGACGACTTCGGCAAACAGACCGCCGCCACCATTCTGGCTGCCCAGTGCGATGTTCAGCTGGTTGATGTCCAGGCCGGTGGACACCAGGCTGGACAGTGCCTGCAGCTGCACACCGGCGGTGCTGTTGCGGCCCACCACTTCGGCGGTGGCATTGACCAGCTGCGCCAGCGAAACCCGGTTCAGTGCCAGCACGCGGTTGAAATCAGCCACGCTCAGGTCGGCGGTCACGGGGATGCCCAGCGCCTGCAGCAGGCCCGAAGGGGTCACGCTGACCTGGGCCAGGCCGTCGTAGGACAGGACGGTGGCGTTGCTCACATCCAGCCCGACCAGGCGCAGGGTGGCCATCAACGGTGAATTGCCATTGCTGCGCAGCAGCTGCGAGCCCACGCTGAACACGGCGGTGGGTTCGGCGCGGCGCGCGACCGCCTGGGTGCGTACCGTGGGCAGCGACGTGTTCTGCCCGAAGAACGGCAGCACGCTGCGCTCGGTGATCACGCGCACCGCATTGCGCGGGTTGGCCACATCCACGGCCGCAATGAAATGGCCTTCGGCGCTGTGTGCGGCGTTCCAGTTGCCACACTGCACCTGCACCGGGCCGGGGAAGCGGTTCTGTTCGACCGCGTTCTGCCGGGCGGCACTGTTGTCACTGTTGTCGGCGCTGCACAGGTCCAGGCGCTGCGCACCGGCCAGCGCTGCAAGGTCGGCCACCTTCTGCGCATCGCGCTTGGCCCAGTACAGATACCCCACCTCGATCAGGCCAAGCATGGCCACCAGCGCGATCATCACCAGCATCAGGGTGACCGACATGCCGCCGCGCTGGCGGTTGAAGGTGATGCGGCGTGACCGGTGCATGGCCAACCTCAGCGTGATGAGCTGGAACGGTTGCTGGAACGGCCGACATCCGGATCGAAGAAGTCGGGGATTTCGTGCTCGAAACTTTTCAGGTAGCGCGCGTAGCTGGCGGTGGCCTGGTCGCCCAGGATCGGCAGGCGCGGGCCCGCCTGTTGCCCGGAGGCCTGCAGTCGCAGCAGATTGCGCACGCTGTCACCGTGCTGCGGGCGTGCGGCGGCCTCTGCGGCTGCGGCGGCCGGCGGGTAGGCGGGCGCTGGCGCTGGCGGCGCCGGTGGTGCAGCGGCCACATCCACCGTTGCCAGCGGCGGCGCGGACTGCACGGTGGCTGCCGGCGCCGCACGATCGCCCAGCATCTGCCCGGTCAACGGGGCCTGCGTGGATTGCGCAGACGCCAGCGGGGCCGCCAGCGCCGCGGCGAGGGCGGCCAGTGGAAACACGGTACGCAGCAGAGCAGGCAGGGTCATGGCGTTCCCTCGTTGGCAGGGCGGGCGGAGCTGAAGCGCTCCAGCATGGACGGCGCCAGCTGCGCCGGCGCGCGATCGGCGGCCGGTTGGCGCCGGGCTTCGGCCGCCAGCCGCACGCCGCGGGCAGGGGCGGGTTCGGCGGGCGGCGCTGCGGTGGGTGCCACGGCGGCGGTCTGGCGTTGCTGCAGGCGGCTGCGGATCTGCTGTGCCTGCTGCTGGATGCTGCGCCGCGTCTCATCATTCAGATTCGCCTGCCGCGCCAGCTGCTCGGCGGTGGCCGTGTCACCGCGCAGCACTGCCCACAGTGACAGGTTGGCGGTGGCCTTGGCATTGCCCGGGGTCAGTTCCAAGGCCTTGGCCAATGGCTCACGTGCCTGTTCGAACTGCCCGGCGCGCAGGCGCGCATAGCCCAGGTCGCCCAGGTAGTCGGTGTTCAACGGTTGCAGCTGGCTGGCCCGGGCCAGCGCCTGTTCGGCCGCGGCATCATCGCCGGCGTGGGCGGCGATCAGGCCCAGCCCATGGGCGGCGGCGGCCGCCTGCGGGCCGTTGCCCAGCTGCTGGTACAGCGCGCTGGCCGCCGCGGTCTGCCCGGTCTCGCGCAGTGCATCGGCCTGCAGCAGGCGCAGCGCGGGCAGATCGCCATAGCGTTGGCGGAACGCATCCACGTGCGCCAGCGAGGCGTACCACGCGCCCTGCTGCTGCATGCGCGCAATCAGTTCCAGGTAGGTGTTGCGGCTGTCCTGTGGTGCCGGCGTGGGCTCGGCCAGCGTCGGCGTGTGCAGGTACTTGGCGGTGCTGGAGGCACAGCCGGTGGCCAGCGTTGCAAGGGCAAACAGCAGCAGGGCGGGGCGTGCGGCAGGCATGCAGGTCATCCCATCTTCGACATGGTGGTGGCCAGCGCAACCAGCGCCGGGCCGGAAAGCACCAGCATCAGTGCTGGCAGCAGGGTCAGCATCATCACCACGGTCATCTTCACCGACAGCTTGCCGACCTTCTCTTTCAGGGTGTTGCGGCGCTGCTCGCGCAGGCGCGCGCTGAACTGCTTCAACGGTTCCTGCACCGCACCGCCATGCGCGTGCACCTGCAGGATCAGCTGCACCAGGCTGGACAGGTCGTCATCGCCGTAGACTTCGTTCAAGCGGCGCAGCGACTGCGCGCGGCTGCGGCCGTGGGTGTAGGCCACGTTGGCTTCCTGCAGTTCGCCGCCCAGCACCGGCAGCGCTTCGCGCAGCTTGTCGCCCAGTGTCTGCAGGCTCTGGTCCATGCTGAAGCCCACGCCCTGCAGCAGGCGCAGCAGGTCGATCAACAAGGGAAGTTCGTTGTGCACGGCGCAGCGGCGGCGCTTCACCCATGCGCCCAGAACGAACTTGGGCAGCAGCAGGCCGGCGGCCAGCGCGCCGATCACCACCATCACTTTGGCCAGTCCCTGCGCATCGCTGAGGGCGATGGCCAGTGCGACCACCACGGCGGCCAGCAGCAGCCGCAGGCCCAGATAGATGGCGGTGCCGCGGCGGGTGTTCCAGCCGGCCAGATCCAGCAGCAGGCGGTCTTCGCTGGCCAGCAGCGCAGCCTCCAGGCGGCCGCCACTCAGTTGCCGGCCCAGCCGTTCCAGCCAGCCCAGCGAATCGCGGCGGTTGGCTTCGGTGTCCGCCTCCTGCGGCTGCAGGGCCGTCTTCAGGGCGGCCGCGCTGCGTGCCTCGCGCTGCCCGCGCACCCAGCCGCCCACGCCGAGCAGCGCCACGCCGGCGGCCAGCAACAGCAGGGCAAGCATCCACCACGTGTTGGCGCTCATCGTTCACCTCCGCGGGCGGCCAGGGCGGTCATAGCGACTTGGCCAGTCGGTACAGCAGGAATGCACCGAACAGTTCCAGGCCTATCGCCAGCGCCAGGATCTTGTGGCCCAGCGGGTGGTGCAGGATCGGCTGGAAGAAGTCCGGACTGGAAATGGCCATCAGCACGGCGCTGGCCGGCGGCAGCAGGCCCAGCACCCACGCCGACATGCGCGTTTCCGAGGTGGTGGCGGCCAGTTCCTGCTGGGCCTGTTCCAGGTCGCGCATGAAGTCGCCCAGCCGCTGCAGGATCTGGTCGGAACGTCCGCCGATGCGCACGCTGACCCCGATCACCACCGCCAGTACCTTCAGCACGTCCATGCAGTAGGGCTGGGCGGCCAGTGACAGCGCGCGGTCCAGTTCCATGCCGCCGCGCGCGTAGCGCACCGTGGTGTCCAGCAGTTCGCGCAGTGGCGCGCTGGTCTGCGTGCTGGCGACCTGGAAGGCGGCCTGCAGGCTGTTGCCCAGCGCGGTCAGCCGCACCAGGTTGTCCAGGAAGTCCGGTAACTGGTGCAGCAGCTTGGCCTGCAGCTTGCCGATCCGGCGCAGCAGCCACAGCCAGCAACCGATCAGGTACAGGCCCAGGGTGAGCGGGAACATCCAGGTGGTATCCAGCCGCGCCACGGCCACGGCCGCCAGCACCAGGCCTGGCGCCAGCAGCAGCAGCGGCAGCTTCCAGCCCGGTTGCAGGCCCGCGCGCTGCAGCAGCGGATCCCATGGCAGGGTGCGCCGGCTGCTGCTCGTGGCAGGCGCCGGCGGCGCGCGCTGGCCATCGGCCACCGCGTTGCTGGCGCCGCGGGCCAGCTGCTGTTCGGCATGCTGCAGCGACGCCTGCCGCTGCTCGCGACTGTGCGCGCTGCTCCACAGCCAGGCGGCCACGCCCAGCAGGACCGAGACCAGGCTCAACACCATCAGCAGCACGCCGGCGCCCATGCCTACAGGTCTCCGTACAGCGAGTCGCGCAGCTGCTGGCGGAACGGTTCCAGCTTGTGCGAATGCGGGTGGAAGCCCAGCCCGATCCAGCGGTCGATTTCGCGCCCGCTGCCGTCGATCTGCACCTCGTGGCGGAACATTTCCTGGGTGGTGATCAGGTTGTCGCTCACCCCGGTGATCTCGGTGATCGAGACCAGCACGCGGCGGCCGCTGCCCAGCCGCGAGATCTGCACGATGAAGTCGATGGCGCTGGCGATCTGCCGGCGCAGGCTGTCCTCGCTGCCCTGGAAGCCGGCAAAACCGGCCAGCATTTCGATGCGGTAGAGGCAGTCGCGCGGCGTGTTGGCGTGGATGGTCGCCATCGAGCCATCGTGGCCGGTGTTCATCGCCTGCAGCATCTCCAGCACTTCGGCGCCACGCACTTCGCCCACCACGATGCGGTCCGGGCGCATGCGCAGGCTGTTGCGCACCAGGTCGCGGATGCTGATCGCACCGTGGCCGTCGGCGCCGCCGATGCGGCTTTCCAGGCGCACCACGTGCGGGTGGTTCAACGACAGCTCGGCGGTGTCTTCCACGGTGATCACCCGCTCATTGGCCGGGATGTAGCTGGCCAGCGCGTTCAGCAGCGAGGTCTTGCCCGAGCTGGTACCGCCGGAGACCAGGATGTTGCAGCGCCCCAGCACCATCGCCTTCAGCAGCGCCTGCATCGGGGCGTCGAAGGTGCCCTTGGCCAGCAGTTCGTCCGGGGTGAATGGGTCCTTGCGGAACTTGCGGATGGAGACCATCGGGCCATCCACTGCCAGTGGCGCGATGATGGCGTTGAGACGGCCGCCGTTGGGCAGGCGCGCGTCCACCATCGGGTTGGAATCGTCCAGGCGGCGGCCAAGCGGGGCCAGGATGCGGCGCAGGATGCGCAGCAGGTGGGTATCGTCGGTGAAGCGCTGGGTGGCACGCTTGAGCTGTCCGCCCTGCGAAACGTGCACGTCCTTGAAGCCGTTGATCAGGATGTCTTCGATGGTCGGGTCATGCAGCAGGTCGTCCAGCGGCCCGAACCCGGTCAGTTCCTTCACCAGGCCGTCGGCCACCACCTGCATCTCTTCTTCGTTGATGGGGATGCGCCATTCCTGGATGAAGCTGACCGTCTGCACCTGCACCCAGCGCGCGATGGTGTCCGGTGCCCACGAATCGATGTCGATGCGCTCGTCTTCGATGCTGTTGAGCAGGTGTTCGTGCGCGGCCGAGAGCACCTTCTGGTACTGCTCGGTCTGCGCGAACGGCAGGACGCCCGGCGCCGCGTCGGGGGCGCTGGCACGGGCGAGGGCGTTCGGGAACAGGGTCACTTTGTCTTCCATTGCGATCCACCCAGGGCAAGGGCAAGTCTTTCCCGCAGGCCATTGGGCTGCACCGGGCAGGCGGCAGGGTCCAGGCGTTGGACCAGCGGGGCGAGGGCACGCAGGTACGGGTCGCGCGGCGCGTCCTGCAGCAGCAGATGACCGTGGCTGGCGGCGGTGCGAACGCGCGAGCGCTCGGGCAGCGTGGCCAGCAGCGGCAGTTCAAAGCGGCGCGCGATCTGCTCTGGGCTCATGCCGGCACTGTCATCGTGGCGATTGATCACCAGTTGCAGGCGCTTTTCGCGGTCGCGCTGTCCGGCAAGGTGCTTCAGCGCGTGGTCCAGCGAGACCAGGGTGGCAATGGACGCATCGGCCACCAGCCAGATCTCGTCGGCCTGTTCCAGCAGCAGGGGCGGCAACTGCCGCAGCGGGCAGCCGCCGGCATCGCACAGCACGCTGGCAAACACGCCGCGCAGGCGCTGCAGCAGCGCGCCCGGATCGGACGGTGGCACCGCATCGCTGCCGCTGGCACGGTCAAGCAGCACCAGGCCACTGTTGTGGCGGGCCATGGCGGTGCGCGCCAGGGTGGCGTCGATGCGGCTGGCGTTGCGCAGGGCATCTTCGTAGTGGAAGCGGCTGTCCAGGTTCAGGTACAGCGCAAGGTCGCCGGCAGGTTGCGCCAGTTCCAGCAGCAGGCCGTCCTGCGGGTTGCTTTCGCCCTGCGCCAGCAGATGGGTCTGCTGTGCCAGTACCGAAAGATGCGCGGCCAGCGTGCTGGTCCCCACGCCGGCGCGCACGCCCAGCAGCACGATCAGGCGGGCCTTGTGCGCCTGCTGTGCCACCACCGCGGTGCGCGGCGACAGGGCACGGCGCAGGGCGGCCTCGATGCCACTGTTGTCGCTGTCCAGATCCAGCACATCGCGCAGGCCGGCGCGCAGGGCCAGCACCACGCCTTCCACTTGTCCGGCGCTGGTGGCGCCTACTGCAACCAGCACCAGGTCGGGCAGGGTCTGCTGCAGCTGCTGCGCCAGCACCGTGGACGCCGAGGCATGCTCGGGCCGGAAGTCCAGCAGCACCAGGGTGTGGGGCCCGCGCTGCAGGTCCTGCGCCGAGGTCGGCTGGGTGCTGTCCTGCCAATGCAGTGCGGCGCCGGGCGGCAGCTTGGCTGCCAGGCGTGGCAGCAGCTCGCGGTCCATGCCGTACAGGACCAGGTTCATCGGTGGTCCGGCGGGATGCAGGGGCTGTGCGGTGGCATAGGGCATGGGGGTGTCCTTGCAGTGGCCAGTCAGCGCGAGAAGCCCGGCACCGGGTCGCGGCTGATCGGGCCCAGCAGCCAGGCCCCCCATTCGGGCAGGTTCGGGCGTGCTTCCTGTTCGCCGGGCAGCGGCAGTTCGGTATTGCGTGCCAGCGGCTGCACCAGTCGTGGGGTGACGATGATCACCAGCTCCTTGTCCTGGCGCTTGTAGTCGAAGTTGCGGAAGAACGAGCCGATGATCGGCAGATCCCCCAGCAGCGGAATCTTGTTCACCGTCGAGGCCACGCTGGAACTGACCAGGCCGCCGATCACGAAGCTCTCGCCATCACCCAGTTCCACCGTGGTGTCGGCGCGGCGGGTGGTGATGGAGGGAATCTGCACGCCGTCCAGCGCGATGGCGTTGCTGTAATCCAGATCGCTGGCCTCCGGTGCCACCTTCAGCGCAATGCGGTTGGGCGCCAGCACCGTCGGGGTGACGGTCAGGCCGATGCCGAACGGCTTGTAGGTGATGGTGGTGGTGCCCAGGCCCTGCGGCTCCAGGATCGGCAGCTCACCGCCGGCCAGGAAGCTGGCGCTCTGTCCGGAAAGCGCCACCAGGGTCGGTTCGGCCAGCACGCGGGCCATGCCGTTGGCCTGCAGCAGGTCGACGTCGGCATTCCAGCGGTGCTTGGTGGAACCGAACACCAGACGGAAGGCCGATGACAACGGCGAATCGTCTTCGTTGGCGCTGCCGCCTTCTTCCATGCCCGGCAGCAGCCCGGTGTCGCCGGCCAGGCGGCCGCCGGGGCGGGCAATGCCATAGGCGAACGAACCGTTCTTGTTCTGGAAATTGATGCCGATCTGTTTCAGCGCCGTCTTGTTGAACTCGACCACCTTCACTTCCACCTGCACCACGCCACCACTGGCTATGGTGGAGGCATCGGCCAGCAGACCGTCCTTGCCCAGCGCCATGGCGGCCGTCTTCTGTGCCTGCATGTGCGACAGCACGCTGTCCGTACTTCCCTGCAGCAGGCCCTGCTGGTCCTGCTGGGTGAACGACAGGCCGGTGCTGGCGACATCGGCGGCGCCCTGTACGGCGCTCTGCACGCGCACCTGCACGCGCTGCGGTTCGGTGCGGGTGCGGTGCCACAGCAGCAGGGTGGTGGTGCCGGGCGCCTTGCCCACCAGCAGCGCCTGGCGCTGCCCGCGCAGCATCACGATATCGGCCACGCCGGGATCGGCAATGGCCACCCGTTCCAGATCCGCGGGCAGGGTCCACGGGCGCTGCTCACGCGCCTGCAGCACCAGATCGTCGGCGGCCAGACTGGTGGCAGGCGCCAGCACCACCAGCAACAGGGCAAGCCAGCGCTGGCGCAGTGATCGGGCGGTGCGGTGGCGGCGTTGTGTCATGAAGGCTCCGGCATCCAGTCAAAGAGAACCACGGGGCGCAGCAGCATCGCCGCGGATGATTTCGATACCGGCCGGGCGCGGTGCACTGCGGCGCGGCGCGGGGGTGCGGGCGGTCGGTGTGGCGGGCGCGCGCTGGGCCACGCCCTTGCCGGCTAGGGCGTCGCCATCCAGCCCTGCAAACGCATTGTTTTCGGGGCGCTGCAGCGCGGCCTGCTGTTCGGCATCCAGGCCGCGCACGGGGTCGAGCACGCCCGGCGCGGGTGCAAACAGGGCGACGTCCGGCAGGCCGGTGTCGGCGGGGTTGCGCAGGGCCAGGAACAACTTGCCCTGCTGCGCGCCCAGCAGCAGGCGGTTGGCCTCGGCCACCGGCACCGCCAGCACCGCGCTGCGCGCAGGCTGGTTGGTTTCGGCGCTGCCCTTGCTGGTGCTGTGGCTGTTGGCAGAACCGGTGATGTCGGCCGCACGCGGGTCGCTGGTGTTTTCCGTGGTGGTTGCCGGTTCAACGGCTACCGGGGTGATGTCCTGCTGGCCGTAGCTGAGCACGCGCAGCCGCGACAGCAGCAGGCGGGTCTGCGCGGCATCCTGCACGCCGTTGATGGCGTTGCTGTTGCTGCGCAGGTTCAGAAAGACATCAACGAAGTCGCCGGGCAGGATGCGGTTGCCTGCGCCGACCAGCTCGTCCACCGGCACTGCCAGGGCGCGTTCACCGGGCCGCAGTTGCAGCGAGAAACCCTGCGCCAGCAGACTCTGGCTGAGGGTGCTGCCTTCGGCGATGTCCTGTACCGGCACCTTGCCGATCACGGCGGCCAGTTCGGTGGGCGCGCCGGGGACCGGTTGGGTGCGCTGGGCCAGCCGCACCCCGGCGGCGGTGATCGGCTCACCGGCAGGCAGCCGCGCAATGGCTTCCACCACGGTGATGGTGGCCGCGCCGGGCTGGCTGGCCAGTGGTGCCGCCGCCGGTGCGGCCGCAGGGGAGCGGCCGACAATGAACGCGGCCAATGCCAGCAGCACGGCCAGTGCGATCAGCGCGATGGCAGCAATGCGGGTCAGCTTCAACATGGTGCGCGTCTCCTGGTGCGTGGGTCAGTTGCTGCCCAGATCAAGCTGGGCCACGGCGCGGCTGCGGATGGGATCGCCCAGCACCCAGCCGTACAGCGTGCCGGTGCCGGGCAGGAAGGGGTGGGCGGCATAGTCGTAACTGACGGTGACGGTCACGCACTGCGCACTGGCCAGGCCGCTGCATGCGGCCAGCGGCGAAACCACGATCGCGCCGCTGCCGCCTGCGCTGCAGTCCGGCTGCTGGCCAGAGAACTGCAGCAGCCACTGCATCGAGCGGCGCGCAGCGGTGCAGGCGGCCACACGTCGCTCGTTCGCGCTGGCATAGCGCAGCGATGCACGTGCGCCTTCGGCCGATGCGGTTGCCAGGGTCTGCTGCGCGGCCATGATCATCACCCCGGAAAAGGTGAACATCAGCAGCGGGATCAGGCCAAGCATCAGCATCAAGGCAAATTCGATGGTGGCGGCGCCGCGCTGGCGGCGTGGGGTGCGCGGCTTCATGCGGTGCCCCCGTAGGTCGCGAGCAGCAGCCAAGCGATGGCGGCCAGTGCCAGATAGGTGGCGTAAGGCGCGCCCACGCGGCCCTGCCGGGCCTGCTGCATGCCGCGCAGGGCAGGGTGTGCCTGCCAGTGCTGCGCCTGCAGCGGCGTCGGCAGCCGCGGTGCCAGCACGCGGGCCGCGATGACCACAGCCGCATGCACACCGGCCGCCAGACTGGCGGTGATCCAGATCGGCAGCAGGGCCTGCCAACCCAGCAGCAGGCCGAGCGCCGCGAAGAACTTCACATCGCCCGCGCCCATCATGCGCAGCAGGTGGAACGGCAGCAGGGCGACCAGGCCGATCACTGCACCCAGTAGATGCACGGCCAGCGGCTGCGGAGCGTCGGTCAGGCGGCTGCCCAGCAACACGGCCAGCGCCAGCACGCACGCGGCCAGCAACCAGGCGTTGGGCACCCGGCGCGCATACAGGTCGCTGATCGCAACCCGCAGGCACAGTCCGATGGCCAGCAGTCCCAGCAGTGTCATTACGCACCCTCGTCGTCCTTTTGTCGCCGATTCCCGCCGCTGCGGCCGGGTGCCGCATCGCTGCGCGATGCTGGCCCCGGACGGGCGGCGATCGCGCGGGGTTCAGCCGCCGCTGCTGCTGCCGCCGCCGCTGGCCGAGCCGGCCGCATTGGTCACCACGTTCTTCAGCGTGGAGAACAGCGTTTCGAAGAAGTCGCGGATCTGGTCGTTGCCGACCGCTACCAGGATGCCGGCGATAACGGCGGCGAGCAGGCCGTATTCCAGCGCGGTAACGCCGTCTTCTTCTTTCAGGAACTTTTTGATGGAAGCATTCATGACGGTGATCTCCCTCTACCAGTCAGATGGTGTTGCAGGTCACTGCGAAGGCGATGGCCCGGCTCCGCCGGGGTCGTCCCTGGGCCTCCGCCTTCCTGGCGGAGCAGGCCCGGCGGATGGTTCCGCCAGGCGCATCTGCGAGGATCCGGCTGCCAGGGGCGGGCATCGGCGCAGGCGCACACGCTGCCGACCGGTCATGGCCGTTGCCTGTGCCTGCGGTGGCGCTGCGCATCTGCATCTCGTTCCCCCTGGGTGCGGCGGCTGAAGCAATGCCGGATCACCGTGCTATCGACTTTGCCTGAACGAAGGTGCGCTGCAACCGGAACCTATATGCAAATTCGGCAGAATCGGAAAAATCATGAAGATTTCAGGCCGGTTCTGTGATCGATATCCGTTGCCGGGCATAACGATTCACGAAAGTGCAGGAATCGTGATTATGTGATGGCTGCATGCGAAAACTGTGCCATTACCCTGTTTATATTCAGGAATGAACGCGTTGGCGGCAACGAAAGTGTGATCTGTTTACGGACACCGATTATCGGGCATACTCCCATTCAAGGTTATACGGTTTCCGATGGGTGGTAAGTGGCACGGCCGCCATCGGCATGCACCAGGCGGTTCGTGGAAGCAGTACACGCCCTGTCAGGCAGTGGGGGCGGTCCTGCGCGGCAAACCAACAGGGGAAAACACTGTCATGGTCGATGGTGGGGTGGCGGACAGCGCCGACAGCGGACTCAGGTCGATCGACCTGGCCACACTCAGCGGTGTGCTGCGGGTGTGCGACGTGGAACTGCTGCTGCTGGATGGCAACGGTCCGCGTGCGGCATTCGCTTCGCGGGTGCACGAAGAAGCCTTGTTCTGCAGTCTGCACTGCGGGTTCCATTGCCGTGGCCGGTTCATGCTGCCGCCGGACTGGGCCATGCTGGGGTATCTGCATACCACCGACGACACGCTCAGCTGGTGCCACGGCGTTCCGCTGGCGCCGGGCATGGCATTGACCATTCTTCCCGAGGGCATCAGCGAATTCACCCTGAGCCCCGGCACGCAGATGACCCTGATGCTGGTGCCGGTAGAACGCGTGCAGCGCAAACTGGCCGAGCTGAGCCTGCGCAGCACGCCGCCGGCCGGGCAGGCATTGTCACTGTTTACCCTGGGCGCCGACGAGCTGCCGCTGGCCCGGCATTATCACCAGCTGCACCAGCAGCTGGGCCAGGGCGGGGTATTGCAGGCCGAGGAAACCGAGCGCCTGCTGCACGAGCACGTGCAGGCGCTGCTGGCCACCGGCCCCGGTGATCGCCCGGGCTGCACCCGCGCGCGCCGCACCCATTACCTGATCGCCCAGCGTGCCGAGAACTTCATGCGGCTCAACCTGCGTCGCAATATATATATGAATGAAATCTGCGACGCCGCCGGGGTCAGCGAGCGCGGCCTGCGCTATGCATTTGAGGATCTGTTTGGCACCTCGCCCAACAGATACCTGTCGATGCTGCGGCTGTGCGCGGCCTGCCGCAGCCTGTCGATGGCCGATTCCAGCCGGCGCTCGGTCAAGGCCATCGCCCTCAGCTGCGGGCTGTGGGATCTTTCCCGGTTTGCCGATAATTACCGCAAGGTGTTCGGCGAACTGCCGCGCGACACGCTGATGCGCGCGCCGGCGCAGATGGGCCAGCCGGCCTGAAACCCCCGTTGCGTTGCTGAATACCCGGTTCTGCCGGTTTTGCATATCCGGCTGCCGAATCTGGCCGTCGTTTTGCCGGAATGCGCGATTGCCCTGCCGGAATGAAGTGCGCGCTGCGCACGGAAAGGCGCGGAATGTCAGTCACCTGCCTTGCGGCACTCCACTGACTTTCAAGCTGTACGCCTACGGGGGAATTGCTCATGAACCGCATCTACCGACGCGTCTGGAACCGCCAGCTCAATGCCCTGGTGGTCGCCTCGGAACTGGCCACCGGTGATAACAGCGGCGCGACGCTGCACGACGCGCGCAGCGCAATGCCGACGCCGAGCCTGCTGGCGCTGGCCCTGCTGTGTGCATTGGCCAGCGGAACCGCACACGCCAGCGAAAGCAACCAGTCGCTGCGTGACCTGCAGGCACTGGCGGCCAAGTACACGCAGGCGATGCCGGTAAAAATGGATGCCGAAGCCGCACTGGCGGCGCGTGCGCTGCCGACCAGCACGGCGACCAATGCCGATGCGCGTGTAGCGCTGCAGTTGAACACCGGCGCGCTGCCGATCGTGCGCGACGTGCTGCCGGTAAAAGTAAATGTCAGCCTGGGCGCGGCAACGCCGGGGCAGTCGGCACCTGCGCTGGGCGCACAGCTCAACGCCGCGGTCGCGCTGGGGGGAAGCGAAGCGGTTGCGCTGGATACCGGCGTGGTGGCGGCACTGCCGACCTCGGCGCAGGCGCCGCTGGCGGCGACGGTGCAGGCCAACGCGAAGGCGAACGTCGGCGTGGGTGGTCACACGGTAGCCGCGGTCGACGCCGCGCCCCGCGTCACTGTGGGCGGCAGCGTTGATCCAACTGCGCTGAAGGCGGCGGTGGACGGCAATGTCGACGCCAAGCTGGCCGTCATCGGCCAACGCATCGAAGGCGATGCCAACGTGGCGGCGACCACCACGGTCAGCCTGCCGGCCAAGGAAGAAACCCCGGGGGATACGGACGATCGTGCGATCACTGCCGCGTTCGATACCGGCGTGGCCGGCAATGTGCGCGTGCAGGGCCTGGATGGCCAGACCGTCGTGGCCGACCGCAACCTGAAGCTGGCCGCTGGCGCGACCGCCACGGCGCAGACCTCGGCGCTGGGGCTGGGCGGCTTGTTGAACGGCGTCGGTTCGGCGCTGGGTGGGGTAGGCGATGCCGTGGGCAGCCTGCTCAATGGCGATCTGAACGGCACGGTCGGCAATCTGGGCGGTGCGGTGGGTGGCCTGGTCGGCGGGGTGGTCGGTGGACTGGGACTGTCTTCGCCGTCGCCCATTGCGGCCAACACCGGCAAGGCACCGGTCGCTGGCGATCCCAATGCCGGCCTGATCATCGGCAACGGCGGCGTGGTCGGCGGCCTGGGCGCACTGATCGGCCCGACCACCAGTGGCCTGTTCGGTGGCGACGGCTACCTGAGCAACGGCAACCTGCGGGTCAGCACCGCCAACGTCATGCAGACCTATTCGGCGGTCAACGCGCTGGGCATTCCGCTGGTCAATGCCTCGCCGGTGGGCAGCACGCTGAACGGCCTGGGCGGCGCGGTCACCGGCGGCAACTCGCACCTGACCCTGATCGGCGGCGTGACCTCCGACAGCTACATCTACAACATCAACAACGGCAATCCCGGTGGCCTGCTGGGTCTGCTGCTGCCCTCCGATTCGCCGGAATGGGCCGGCAAGTGCCTGGACATCGGCCTGGCCGACATTTCGTGCTGGGCGGTGAACGCAGCACAGGACTACCAGGTGCTGATGGGCGACGGCGCCTACGCCAATGGCTCGCGCGAAGTGGTGATCGGTGCCAACGCACGCCACGAGCTGCCGCAGGTGGATGCCAACGTGGCCTTCCCCGGCAACGGCACCAATGACCCGACCAACCCCACCGGCGTGCCCACGGCCGACTACGCCGCACGCATGGGCCATTCGGTCATCGTCGGTGACAGCGCTGTCGGTACCGCCAACGGGCAGACCCTGCTCGGTGCCGAAGCCACCTCCAACCAGGCCAATTCGGTGGCACTGGGCTTCCGTTCGGCGGCGCTGCGCGGGGCGCAGGCCAGCTACAGCGCCTATGGCCTGACCGGCGCGCAGGTGTCGGCCGGTGAAGTGTCGGTGGGCAGCGCCAACGGCGGCGAACGCCAGATCACCAACCTGGCCGCCGGTAGCGCCACCACCGATGCGGTGAACGTGGCCCAGCTGCAGGGCGCCATCTCGCAGATCCAGGCGGTGGGCGATGCGGCGGTGACCTACGATCTGGACGGCGCGGGTGAGCCGATCTACACCCGCGTCACCCTGGGCAACGGCACCGGCGCCACCACGGTGGCCAACCTGGCCGCCGGCGCGGTCAATGCAGGCAGCACCGAGGCGGTCAACGGCGCGCAGCTCTACGCCAGCAACGATGCCATCGCGCGCTTCTTCGGTGGCCAGGCCGCCTTCGATCCGGCCACCAGTGTGTTCACTGCGCCGCTGTTCCAGATCAGCACCATCGGCAGCGATGGCGCGATCGTGCAGGGTGCCTATGACAATGCCACCGACGCTTTCGCGGCGGTGGATGGCTCGCTGGTCAATCTCAACACGCAGATCACCGACATCCGCAACGGCGGCACCAAGTACCTGCGGGTGAATTCCACCGGCGTAGAAGCGCTGGCCGCGGGCGCCGATTCGATTGCGGTCGGCACCAACGCACAGGCCAGTGCAGCCAACAGCATCGCCGTCGGTGCGGGCAGCCTGGCCGACCGTGACAACACCGTCTCGGTAGGCGCGGCCGGAGCGGAGCGGCAAATCACCAACGTGGCGGCGGCCACCGCGGCCACCGATGCGGTGAATCTGTCGCAGCTGCAGGCGTCGGAAGAGGGCGCGCTGCGCTATGACCTCAATGGCGATGGCAGCGTGAACTATGCCAGCGCCACCCTGGGCCAGGCCGGCACCGCCACCACGCTGCGCAACCTGGGGCCGGGGCAGGTCAGCGCGGCCAGCACCGAAGCGATCAATGGCGCACAACTGTTCGCGGCCAACCAGACTCTGGCCACCCATCTGGGTGGGGGCGCCACGGTCGATGCCAGCGGTGTGGTGCTGGCGCCTACTTACACCTTGAACAACGTGGCCGCCGACGGCTCGCTCAGCCAGGGCAGTTACAACGACGTCGGCACCGCGTTCGATGCGGTGAGCGTGTCGCTGGCCAACGTGGCCGAGCAGAGCGACGAGCTGGACGCGCGGGCCGTGAAGTACGACGTGGATGGCAGCGGCAACGTGGTCGATTCGATCACCCTGAGCGGTACCGGCGGCGCACCGGTGAAAGTGACCAACGTCGCCGCGGGCAGCATCCTGGCCGGCAGCAGCGATGCCATCACCGGCGACCAGCTGTTTGCCACCCACACCACGGTGGCCAGCTACTTCGGCGGCAGCACCACCTATGACGGCAACACCGGCCTGTGGGTGGCGCCCAGCTTCCGCATCTCCTCCATCGCCACCGACGGCACGCTCATCCAGAACGATTACAGCAACGTCACCGCCGCCTTCTCGGCGGTGGACGGCTCGCTGCAGGTACTGAACCAGCGCATCAGCAGCGGCGGCAGCAGCCCGTACCTGGCGGTCAATTCCACCGCCGCAGCCGCTACCGCAGGCGGCGCCGAAGCACTGGCGCTGGGGCCGCAGGCCAGCGCGGCCGGCGCCGGCAGCGTGGCCGTGGGCAACGGTGCCAGTGCCAGCGCCGACAACAGCGTGGCCCTGGGCAGCGGCGCCGTCGCCAGCGTCGGCGCGCAGACCGGCTACACCGGCGCGTACGGCCAGGCCGGTGCCAGCAACTCGGCCGGCGAAGTGTCGGTGGGCAGCACCGGCAGCGAGCGCAAGGTCACCCACGTGGCCGATGGTTCGGACACCTACGATGCGGTGAACGTGGGCCAGTTGAACAACGGCGTGAACTACGCCATCGACCAGTCCAAGGCCTACACCGACCAGAAGATCCAGAACATCACCAACGTGGCGGGCAGCTTCCGCGCCAACAACAGCAACAATCTGGCAGACCCGGCCGCGACCGGCGCCAATTCCGCCGCCGGCGGTGCCGGTTCGGTGGCGGCCGGTGCCAATTCCACCGCGCTGGGCAACGGTGCCCAGGCGCAGGCCGACAATGCGGTGGCGCTGGGCGCCGGCTCGGTGGCCGACCGTGCCAACACGGTGTCCGTCGGTGCCGCCGGCGCAGAACGCCAGGTGGTCAACGTGGCCGATGGCAGCGCCGCCACCGATGCGGTGAACGTGCGCCAGTTGCAGGCCTCGCAGCAGGGCAACATCCGCTACGACACCACCACCAACGGCGCCACCAACTACAACAGCGTGACCCTGGGCACCACCAGCAGCGGCCCGACCACCGTGCGCAACGTGGCCGCCGGTACCGCCGGCACCGATGCGGTGAACGTGGACCAGCTGAAATCCGGCATGGCGCAGACCCTGGATTGGTCCAAGGCCTACACCGACGAGCGCATGGGCGGCTTCGAGCGCAACCTGCGCAAGACCGACAACCGCGCCTCGGCAGGCGTGGCCTCGGCCATGGCCACCGCCTCGCTGCCGCAGCCCAGCGAGGCCGGCCGCAACATGGCCTCGTTCGCGGCAGGCAGCTACAACGGCGAATCCGGCGTGGCCGTGGGTATTTCCGGTGTCTCCGAGGGCGGGCGCTGGATCTACAAGTTCAGCGGTTCCACCAACAGCCGTGGCGAAGCCGGCGTGGCCGTCGGTGCCGGCATCCAGTGGTGACGCGCGCGGTCCGGGTGCAGCCGTGCCCGGGCCGCGTTTCCAGCACAACAGGGGGAAGTCCATGAAACCGCATCGCATCCTGCGTTCCCGCCGCATCGTCGCCTGGCTGGTGCTGCTGCTCGTGCTCGGTCTGCTGGCCGCATGCCGCAGCCACGCACCGGCAGGGGAGAGTCCCGGCGCCAGCACCGTGGTCTTCCCGGACGCCGGCAAGGCCTCGCTGAAGGAAGGCATCTACCCGGACATCGCCGACCTGCGCCGGTTCGCGCCGGGCATGAGCAAGCGCCAGCTTTACACCCTGCTGGGCACGCCGCACTTCAACGAAGGCATGTGGGGCGTGCGCCAGTGGAACTACCTGTTCAACTTCCGCACCGCGCAGGGGGCCGAGTACTTCACCTGCCAGTTCCAGGTGCGCTTCGATGACAAGGGCATCGCCCAGGGCGGCTACTGGAAGCCCGAATCCTGCGCCGCCGTGCTCGACCCGCCCCGTCCGCCGCCGCCGCCGCAGGCCGCTGCGCTGCCGGAACAACCGCTGCAGCTGTCGGCCGATGCTCTGTTTGCCTTCGACAGCGCCGCGCTCAGCGCCAACGGGCAGCAGGTGGTGCAGGGCGTGCTGGGGCAGGTGCGGGAAGCCAGCCAGGTGCAGTCCATCCAGGTGGTGGGTTACACCGACCGAATCGGCAGCGCCGCGTACAACCAGCACCTGTCGCAACGGCGCGCCGAGGCCGTGCGCAGTGCGCTGGTCCAGGGAGGGGTCCCTGGTACCAGCATCCGTGCGGAAGGACGCGGCGCTGCCGACCCGCTGGTGCAGTGCGCGCAGCGTGATCGCCGGCAGCTGATCGAGTGCCTGGCGCCGAACCGGCGCGTGCAGATTGCCGGCGTGGCCCGGCCGCATTGACCGCCTCACCGCCAGCCCTCGGCTGGCACCCCGTGTTTCCCCCCTGGTCTACCGGCGGGCAG
Organism: Stenotrophomonas sp. Steno-C17; assembly: GCF_056393165.1. Classification (NCBI taxonomy): domain Bacteria; kingdom Pseudomonadati; phylum Pseudomonadota; class Gammaproteobacteria; order Lysobacterales; family Lysobacteraceae; genus Stenotrophomonas; species Stenotrophomonas sp. Steno-C17. The sequence continues at coordinate 76,337 of NZ_JBWJPD010000015.1, read as the reverse complement.
GGTACGTCTCCCCCGTCACCCTGCCTGCCGGTGGTCCAGGATTCATCCGGTGCCCACGATGAACGCCCAATTCCTGCCCCTGCGCATGAAGACCGATGAGACGCTGACCGTGTATGGCCCGCTGGGCAACCATGCGGTGGTGCGTATCCCCGGGCGGCGGCTGCCCGGACTGATCGTGCAGGCCGATACCGTGCTGGGCTTCCTGGCGCAGTTGCAGGAAGCGCAGGCCAGCCTGCGCAGCGGCCGGGCGCAGCGCGCCGATGCCGAGCTGGACATGCTGGTGGATCTGCTGCAGCAGTGGCACGCGCTGATCGAATCGCGCCTGGCCGACGCGGGTGAAGCGTTGTAGCCTCGCGTCCGCGCCGGGGTTACTCGCCGTCGTCCACGCGTTCGCCCATCAGCTCGCGCTGGCGCTTGTCCAGTTCTTCGGCGTAGCGCTTGCGCACGAATGCTTCGGAGACGACCCCCAGCACTTGGCCGTCGCTGGCGACTACCGCCAGTTCATCGGCCTGGGTCTGGTCGAAGCGCTGCATCACGCTCACCACGTCGGCGCTGGCTGACAGGGCCACGTCCCGGTTCTCGGCAAAGTCAGCCAGCGGGGCATCGGCTTTCACTCCGTCGCCGAACAGGCGGGCGATCTGCACGATGCCGGCATAGTGGCCTTCGCCATCGATCAGGATCACCCGGGTGCCCGAGCCCAGCGGAAAGCGCTGGCGGAAGTCCGCTGCGTCCAGACTGTCGGGGGCCGTGGCCACGCCCTTGCGCATCATCCGCCCGGCGCTGAGGTTGTGCACCCAGCCCACGTCACGCGCGCTGCGGATGTTTTCACCGCGCAGGTGCATGCGCCAGGTGGAGAACGAGTAACCGAACCACTGCCGCACCAGCGTGCTCGACACCAGCACGGCACTCATCACCACACTGGTCAGCAGGAAGTCGTGGGTGCCTTCCAGCACCAGCATGGCCATGGTCATCGGCGCGCCCACCACCGCCGCGGCCAGCGCAGCCATGCCGGCCAGGGCGGCCGAGGTGGCGTCGATCACCGCCACCCCCGTGGCCAGCGCCAGCAGGCCGGCGAACAGCGCGCCCACCAGCGTGCCCATGAACAGCGAGGCGAAGAACAATCCGCCGCGGAAGCCGAAGCCGAGGGAGATGCCCGAGGCCAGGCATTTGAGCGTCAGCAGGCCGCCGATCCAGATCAGCGGCAGGTGGGTGGTCAGGTCCAGGTGCAGGGCGCCGTGCCCGGATGACAGCACCTGCGGGCTGGCCAGCGCCAGCGGAATCAGCAGCAGACCACCGACCACCGGGCGGCCCCAGGCGGGCAGGGGGCTGCGCTTGACCCCGCCTTCGATCGAGGCGATCAGGCGCATGATGACGATGCCCACCATCGCGCAGCAGCAGCCCAACAGGCCGTAGATCGCATAGTCGGCCGCGCGCACGTCGATGGTCGCTGCGGCCGGCAGCAGGTAGGCATCCATGCCGGCCTGGTCGGCCACGAAGGCACCGGCCAGCGCGGCCACCGCCACCGGCGCCAGCGCCGAGGGCGTGTAAGCGCCGATCACGATCTCGAACGCGTAGAACGCGCCGGCCAGGGGCGCGCCGAAGGCTGCGGCAATGGCACCGGCCGCACCGGCCCCCACCAGGGTGCGCACATCGTTGCGGCGCAGGCGCATCACCCGGCCCAGCTGCGAACCGCTGCCGGCGCCCATCTGCGTGTACGAGGCCTCCAGCCCGACCGAGGCACCGCAGCCGTTGGACAGCAGGGTCTGCACCAGCACGATCAGGTTGTCACGCATCGACATGCGGCCGCCGTGCAGGGCATTGGCTTCCACGGCATCCAGCAGCGGTCGTTTCAGGCGGCTGGCGGCCAGGCTGACCAGGCCCACCAGCAGGCCGCCCAGCGGCAGCACCAGCAGCGCGGTCCACGCCAGCGAGGGCAGCGAGCTCAGTCGCATGCCCTCGTCCAGTCCGTACAGGGACGCCTGCAGGCTGCGCGCCAGCCCGGCCTGCAGCAGGGTCAGGCTGCCGGCGATCAAGCCGACCACCAGCGCCAGTGCAATGAACCACAGGTCGCTGCCACGCAGGCGCAGGCGCAGACCCTGGAAGGCCAGATGCAGGCGCGGTGGCGACACGGGGGGCGACATGGTGGCGGCATGATACGCCGCCGCCGTGATCGCCACCCTCACCGCATCAGGCGGCTACGCGCTCAGAAGCGGTAGCGGCCCTGCACGTAGAACGTACGCGGCGCGGCGACCATGCGCCCGGCATTGCCGTCCACGTTGCGGGTGTACCAGCGCTTGTCGGCCAGGTTGTTCACGCCCACGGCGATCTCGCTGTCGCCCAGCCCCGGCACCTGCCAGGCCACCTGCGCGTTCCACAGGCGCACGCCGGGCACGCGGCCCACGCGCGCATCGGCGCTCTCGGCCCAGGTGTTGGCGGCGTCAGAGAACTGGCCGCTCTGGTGGGTGCTGGACAGGTTGAAGGTCCAGGCGGCCAGCGCATAGCGGGCGCCCACGCTGTCGGTGTCGCGCGAATAGAACGGCACGTCCAGGCCGCGGTTGTCACCGGACTGCTGGATTGCCTTGGTCCAGGTGTAGTTCGCGTACAGCTCCAGGCCGGCCAGTGCGCTGTCCTCGGCGAACTGGTAGGCCAGCGCGCTTTCCACGCCCTTGTGGTCGGTGGCGCCGATGTTCTGGAAGGTGGCCGGGGTGATGCCCGGCACCTGCAGGATCTGGTTGTCGAAGCGCATCTTGAACACGGTCACTTCCGCGCGCAGCGCGCCATCCTGCCAGCGCGCACCCAGTTCGGTGGTCTTGGCCACTTCCGGGTTCAGCGGGTTGCTGGCGGTCTGCGAATTGAGCTGGATGTTCTGCACCGGCCCGAAGGAGGTGGTGTAGTTGCCGAACACGGTCAGCTGCGGGGTCAGCAGGTAGGCGATGTTCAGCGACGGCAGCGCCTTGTCGTTGCGGCTGCTGAACGTGGCGGTGCCACCGGCCTGGCGGCGGTCCATGTCGATCCACTCCATGCGCACGCCCGGGGTGATGCGCCACTGGCCCACGGCGATGCGGTCGTCGATGTAGAACGAATGCGCGTCGGTGGCGTTGTTGAAGCGGGTGGTGGCACTTTCCGCGCCGGTGCGGCGGGTGATGGTGTAGCTGCGGTCGTTGCCACGCTCGCGCAGGAAGCGGTAGCCGGCGGTGACGTCATGCACGGTGCTGCCCCAGTGCAGGCGCTGGGTGTAGCGCGGTTCGATGCCCAGCACGCGGTAATCGCGCGGCTGCACGGTGATCTGCGTGTTGGCCGCGTTGATGAGCGCGCTGGCGCGGTTGCTTTCGTTGTAATACGCCAGCACTTCGAATTCGCTGCTGTCGGACAGCGTATTGGTGTAGCCCAGGTCGATGCCGGCGCGGTGGCCCTTCCAGAAATCGGTCGGGCGGGTGTTCTGGAACGGGTCCGATTCGTACTGGGCGCGGGTCAGGCCACCGGGGGTGAGCGAGCGCACGTTGTAATACGACAGCTTCGCGCGCAGCTCCTGGCGCGCGTCCAGCGCATAGGCGAACTTCAGCGCCAGATCGTCGAAACGGTCGTCGCTGCCCTGGCGCCAGCCACGGCCATCCTGGCCGGAATACAGCAGGGCCATGCCCAGGCCGTTGTCCGCCGTACCACCCAGGAAGGCGTTGTACTGCGTGCTGTCGCCACCGCCGTGGTCGTTGGCGCTGTAGCGCACGCCGGCCTCGCCGTGCAGGCCGGCCTCGGTGGGAATGGCGCGGGTGCTGAAGTTGATGATGCCGCCCACGTTCTGCGGCCCGTAGCGCACCGCGCCGCCGCCACGCACCACGTCGATCGATTCGATGTTGGACAGGCTGGTGGGGGCAAAGGAGAGCTGCGGCTGGCCGTAGGGCGCCACCGCCAGCGGTACACCGTCCAGCAGCACGGTGGAGCGCGGCGAGTAGCGACCGGTCAGGCCGCGCACACCGATGTTCAGCGAGATCGAGCTGCCGGCGGTGCCCGAGTTGTCGGTCACCTGCACGCCGGGGATGCGGCGCATGGCATCGCCGATGCTGGCCGCGCCGCTGGCGTCGATGCTCTGGCGGTCGACCACGGTGCGGGCGCCGGCGAAGCTCTTGACGCTGTCGTGCAGGCCGGTGCCCAGCCAGCTGCCCGAGATCTGGATGCTGTCCAGCGTGGTGGCAGTGTCCTGCGCCTGGGCGGTGGCGGACAGGCACAGGGCAAGGGCGGCGGCCAGCGGCAGGCGCGCGCCGGGGCGCAGGGTACGGGTAGGCATCGGGGCAGGTCGGGAAGGGTGGTAAATGAGAATTATTGCTGATTGGTTGCAGGAAGGGAATCGGCCGCCCACTCAGGGCCCGGCCCCCGGTGCTAAAGTGCTGGGCTGCTTCCTGATACCGCGAGAATTCCATGTCCAACGCCGCCTTCTACCCCGTCGGAACCCCTGGCCAGCCGTGGGGTGAGGCCGAGCGTGAACAGTGGCGGGGCCGCCAGCAGCGTCTGCGCCGCTACGACCAGGACGTGCTGCCGCGCATCGAGGCGCTGGCCGGTCGCTTCGACACGGTGGCCTATGGTCAGCTCGACTACGCAGGCGAGACCTACACGCTGTTCGCCCTGCGCAGCCGCGACTGGAACCCGGCGCTGCCGGCCGTGCTGGTTACCGGCGGCGTGCACGGCTACGAGACCAGCGGGGTGATGGGGGCGCTGCAGTTCGTGGAAGACCACGCGGCGCGTTACGCGGGGCAGGCCAACGTGCTGGTGGCGCCGTGCGTGAACCCGTGGGGCTACGAGCGCATCAACCGCTGGAACCATGATGCGATCGATCCGAACCGCAACTTCCGCAGCGATGGCCCGGCGCGGGAATCGACCGCGCTGATCGAGCTGATCGCCCCGTACAAGGGCCAGTTCGCGCTGCACATCGACCTGCACGAAACCACCGACAGCGATGAGAGCGAGTTCCGTCCGGCGCTGGCCGCGCGCGATGGCAAGCCGTTCGAACCGGGCCTGATTCCCGATGGTTTCTACCTGGTGGATGACAGCGAGAACCCGCAGCCGGCGTTCCAGCAGGCGGTGATCGCCGCGGTGGAGCAGGTGACCCACATCGCCCCGGCCGACGACAAGGGCGAGATCATCGGTTCGCCGGTGGTGGCGCACGGGGTGATCGAATACCCGCTGGTGAAGCTGGGCCTGTGCGCGGGCATCACCGGCGCGAAGTACACCACCACCACCGAGGTCTACCCCGACAGCCCGCGCGCTACGCCGCAGCAGTGCAACGATGCGCAGGTGGCGGCGGTGTGTTCGGCGCTGGAGTACGCCCTGGCGCATCGTTGATGCGGGGTGGTCATCCACGCGTGGCGTGGATCTACTGGTAGCTGGGCTGAGCCGCGCGCGCGATAGCACGGCCGGCCTGTCCCCCCGCTGTCATCGCGCGGGGGCACTTCATGTGGCGTCCACTGCGGTTCAGCCAGACTCGGCCGGCTCATTCTTTGATCGACCGGAGACCGCCGCCCCATGGAAGCACTGGAGCCGCAACCTTCCCCGGTGCGCACCCTACGGCCTGTGTTCGCCTTCGCGGCGATCGTTGTCGTGGCGTTCGCGCTGTTCGTCAGCCTGTTCCCGCTGGGCGCCGGCCGTCTGCTGGTAAAGGCCCAGGACTGGGCCGCGCTCAATGTGGGCTGGTACTACCTGCTGGCCATGACCCTGTACCTGGTGTTCGTGGTCGGGGTGGCGCTGTCCCGCTATGGCGGCATCAAGCTGGGCGCCGACCATGACGAACCCGAGTTCAGTTATCTGTCCTGGGCCGGCATGCTGTTTGCCGCCGGCATCAGCATCACCCTGTTCTTCTTCTGCGTTTCCGAACCGCTGACCCACTACCTGCAGCCGCCGCAGGGCGATGCCGCCGCCGGCGAGGCCGGTGCGCGCCAGGCCATGCAGCTGCTGTTCCTGCATTGGGGCCTGCACGGCTGGGGCGTATTCGCACTGGCGGCCATGGCGATGGCCTATTTCGCCTATCGCCACAACCTGCCGCTGGCGCTGCGCTCGGCGCTGTACCCGCTGATCGGCAAGCGTATCAACGGCCCCATCGGCTATACCGTGGATGCGCTGGGGATCGTGGCGACCGTGTTCGGCATCGGTGCCGACATGGGCTTCGGCGTGCTGCACCTCAACGCCGGCCTGACCCATCTGTTCAACGTGCCGCATTCCAACCTGGTGCAGATCCTGCTGGTGGTGGCGATGATGGGCGCGGCGGTGGTGGTGGCCGTGTCCGGGGTGGAAAAGGGCGTGCGCTGGATGGCCAACATCAACATGCTGCTGGCCATCGCGCTGGTGCTGTTCATGCTGTGCGCCGGACCCACGCAGTATCTGCTGAGCACGCTGATGCAGAACCTGGGCGACTACCTGGGCAGCGTGGTCGGCAAGAGTTTCGACGTCTACGCCTACGGTGGGCGGCCGCAGTGGCTGAGCGGCTGGACGGTGTTCTACTGGGCGTGGTGGATCGGCTGGGCGCCGTTCGTGGGCCTGTTCATCGCGCGCATCTCGCGCGGGCGCACCATCCGTGAGTTCGTGTTCGGTGTGCTGTTGATCCCGCTGGGGTTCACCTTGGCGTGGCTGTCGATCTTCGGCAACAGTGCGCTGGACCAGGTGCTGCACCACGGCCAGCAGCAACTGGCGCAGTTGGCGGTGGATGATCCGCCCACGGTGCTGTACGCACTGCTGGACGGCTACCCGTGGAGCCGCGTGGTGATCGCGGTGACCGTGCTGGTCAGCTTCATCTTCTTCGTGACCTCGGCTGATTCCGGGGCGGTGGTGTTGTCCACGCTGTCTTCGCATGGCGGCGCGCCGGAAGACGACGGCCCGCGCTGGTTGCGCGTGTTCTGGGGCACGGTGATCGCCGTGCTGACCGCCGGCCTGCTGCTGGCTGGCAGCATCGATGCATTGAAGTCTGCGGTGGTGCTGGCCTCGTTGCCGTTCTCGGCCGTGCTGCTGTTGATGATGTGGGGGCTGACCCGCGCCTTCAGTGACGAATCACACCGCGAGCGTGCGCAGCAGTTCCGTCCATCGCCGCTGATCGGCGATGACCGCCATCACCAGGGCTGGCGGCAGCGCCTGAGCCAGGCCATGCACTTCCCGGTGCGCGACCAGGTGTACCGCTTCATGGACGACACGGTGAAGCCGGCGATGGAAGCGGTGGCCGAACAGTTGAGCGGGCAGGGCTGGGAGGTCAGCACGCGCTTCGAGGCCGGCGACATGGAGTTGTCGGTGAACCACGGCGAGCAGCAGGATTTCCTGTACCGGGTGATTCTCAGCGGCTACCTGACGCCATCGTTCGCCGCCCAGCAGCTGCGCAACCAGCGCTATTACCGGGCCGAAGTGCATCTGTTTGAAGGCAGCCAGGATTACGACCTGGTGGGATACAGCCGCAAGCAGATCATCAACGACATCATCAGCCAGTACGAACGGCACCTGCAGTTCCTGCACTTGAGCCGGTGATGGAGGGCGCGCCGGGCATGGCCCGGCGCTACCGATGATGGAGGCGAACGCCGGGCACGGCACACCGGGACCGGTGATGCATGAATGCTGGGCATGGCTCGGCGCTAGCGCGGTGCATGATGCTGGGTAGAGTCGAGCTTGCTCGACTGCTTTTCCCAACGGCAGTCGAGCAAGCTCGACTCTACGGGGCTGCGCCGGAAACAACCACGAGGTCAGACACAAACAGCCACAGACTGTCCGGGGCTTCGTTGTGACACGCCAGCCCCATCTTGCTGATGCTTACCGGATACCTGACCAGCACACGCTCACCGCGCGGATGCGGAGGCATGGACGAGTGGGTCTCATCCTGGATGACGGTGCCCACAGTGCCGATCAGTGCCCAATAGTTCTCGGAGGCCCGAACGCTGTCGTCAGGCTGCTTGAGCCCGAGAAATGTATCCAGCATTACGCCCCGGCCGATCAAAAGGCTCAATGCACGCCCTCCATCAATACATGCACGGGCGCCATTATCCACGCAGGCGGCGCCGGTACATAGCGCCGCCACTCTGCGAAGGGCTCAAGGCCGCAGCAACACCTTGCCCACGCGCCCGGGCTTGCCGCTGGCGTCCACCGCGGCGGCCACGTCGTCCAGCGCGAAGACACCTTCCACCGGCAGCTTCAGTTCGCCGCTGGCCGCGCGCTGCAGCAGCTCGCCCACCAGCCGGCGCTTGTCTTCCACCGCCATCGCCTGGCTGACCTTGCTGCCCCAGAAGCCCTTCACCGTGGCCTGCTTGAAGATCACATCGCCGGAGGAGATCTGCATCGGCTCGCCCGTCATCGAGCCGAACGACACCAGGGTGCCGCCGCCACCGAGCAGGCCGACCAGATCGCCGGCCGCTGTGCCACCCACCGAATCCACCGCCGCGGTCGCGCCGGCGTCGCCCAGCACCGCGCGCGCGGCGTCCTTCCAGCCATCGCTGGCGGTGGAAAACACATGGGCGATGCCCAGCGCGGCCATCTCCTGCACGCCGGCATCGCGCCGCACCAGATTGACGACAGGCACGCCGCGCGCCGCCGCCAGCATCGCCAGGGTCTTGCCCACCGCGCCATTGGCAGTGTTCTGCACGATCCACTGGCCAGGCTCCACCTGCAGGTACTCCAGCAGCATCAGCGCACTCAACGGCATGGCGATCAACTGCGCGGCGGTTTCATCGGCGATGGCCTCGGGCATCGGAATGACCATGCGCGCCGGGGCGATGAACGCTTCGGCCCAGGTGCCGTGCACCGACGCGGCGGCCACGCGCTGGCCGATCTGCAGCCCTTGCACGCCGTCACCCAGCGCGTCGATGGTGCCCAGCCCTTCGCTGCCACCAACGGCCGGCAGCGTCGGCTTGTAGCCGTACTGGCCGCGCACCGTCCACAGATCGTGGTTGTGGATCGGCGCCAGCACGGTGCGGATGCGCACCTCACCAGGGCCGGGAACCGGCAGGTCGGCGTCACCGGCGGCCAGGACGGTGGCCGGATCGCCGAAGGAAGAATGCAGGGCTGCGCGCATGGGGAAGGTCCTGTGGAAAGAGGAATCTGATGTGGGGTCAACGCCTCGTGCAACAAGCGTTGATGGGTGCAACACCGTATCCTGCGACCATTCGTCGCGACACGATGTGATTACCGCATCTTGTGTTGACGATCTTCCATATCCCCACTATGTTGTGGCCGTCACTCCCGGTCAGCCGCCGCCGCCGGACGATGCAACAGACGTCCCGCGGCCCGCCCCTGAAGGCTTGCCGTGTCGACGCGGCCGCCTTCGTGCGGACCCAGGTCGCCCCCACGGTCCGGATACCGGCCGCAGGCGCAGGCACATGCCGACGATCTGGTGTTCCCGCGCCCTGGCATCCCCAACCGACAGCCCCGTACGCCGGTATCGCGTGCTGGGCCGCCACGGCGCTGCACGTTGCAAGCGTGCCGGCCTGGAGACGCACCACCATGAACGACACAACCTACCGCACGGCCGATCTGGCCGGCGCCGGCGAAGCCTTGTTTGCAGGCGGCGAGCGCGTACCGACCTGGATCAGCAAGGAAGCCGGTAACCGTCGCCTGCCGTTCGACGCCGAGCGCCTGCAGCGCAGCATCGACAGCATCCACGCCGAGTTCCCGCATCTGGACGTGGCCGATTATCGTCGCGTGGTACAGGCCATGGTCGAGCGCAAGCCCAGCATCAGCGCAGACGACCTGGTCGATCTGCTGATCCGCGAGGCGGAATCGCGCGTGGACCTGACCGCACCGGAATGGGAGCAGTTCGCCGCCCGCCTGTACCTGCGCCGCCTGTACAAGCGCGCCAGCCGCAACCGCTTCTACGATGTAGCGCTGAAGTACGGGTCCTTCGTCGGCCTGCAGGAAAGCCTGGCCGACCGCGGTGTGTACAGCAACGATGTGCTGCGCTGCTATTCGAAGGAAGAACTGCAGCAGGCCGGGCAGATGATCGATCCGGAGCGCGATCGCCTGTTCGCTTACAACGGCCTGTATCTGCTGGCCACGCGCTACCTGGCCAGCGATCGCACGCGCGAGGTGTACGAACTGCCGCAGGAGCGCTGGCTGACCATTGCGCTGTACCTGATGCAGGACGAAAAGCCCCGCGAACGGCGCATGCAGCTGGTGGGCGAGGCCTACTGGGCGCTGTCCAACCTGTACATGACCGTGGCCACGCCCACCCTGGCCAACGCCGGCAAGGTCGGTGGCCAGCTCTCCAGCTGCTTCATCGATACGGTGGATGACAGCCTGCAGGGCATCTATGACTCCAATACCGATATCGCGCGTGTTTCCAAGCATGGCGGCGGTGTGGGTGCATACCTGGGCTACGTGCGCAGCAGCGGCGCGCCGATCCGTGGCGTGCCCAATTCATCCGGTGGCGTGGTGCCGTGGATCAAACAGCTCAACAACACGGCCGTGTCGGTGGACCAGCTGGGCCAGCGCAAGGGCGCGGTGGCGGTCTACCTGGATATCTGGCATCGCGATATCGAAGCCTTCCTGGACCTGCGCCTGAACAATGGCGACCAGCGCCTGCGCGCGCATGATGTGTTCACCGCCGTGTGTGTGCCGGATCTGTTCATGGAAGCGGTGGAGCGCCGCGCCGACTGGTACCTGTTCGACCCGCATGAGGTGAAGAGCGCCAAGGGCTGGTACCTGCAGGATTTCTACGACGAGCAGCGCGGGCAGGGCAGTTTCCGCGACCGCTATGCCGAGCTGGTGGCCGACGAACGCATCAGCCGGCGCACCGTGAAGGCCATCGATCTGTTCAAGCGCATCATGCTCAGCCAGCTGGAGACCGGCAATCCGTTCCTGTTCTACCGCGATGAGGTGAACCGGAAGAATCCCAACAAGCATGCGGGCATGGTCTATTCCAGCAACCTGTGCACCGAGATCCTGCAGAACATGAGCCCGACGCGGATGATCCAGGAGATCGTCAGCGGTGACCAGATCGTGACCACGCGCAGGGCAGGGGATTTCGTGGTCTGCAACCTGTCCTCCATCAACCTGGGCCGGGCGATCACTGCGCCGGACGATCTGTTGGCCAGTGACGTGCTGGAGCGATTGATTCCGATCCAGGTGCGCATGCTGGACAACGTGATCGACCTGAATGCCCTGCCGGTGCCGCAGGCCACCATCACCAACCGCAAGTACCGGGCGATCGGCCTGGGTACCTTCGGCTGGCACCACCTGCTGGCGCAGCAGGGCGTGCACTGGGAATCGCCGCAGGCCGAGGCGCTGTCGGACAGCCTGTTCGAGCGCATCAACTTCCTCACCATCCAGGCCAGCGCCGCGCTGGCGCAGGAGAAGGGCAGCTACCCGATGTTCGCCGGCAGCGACTGGCAGACCGGTCGCTACTTCCGTGACCGCCAGTACGCCGGCGAAGGCTGGGAAGCGCTGGCGCAGACCGTGGCCACGCAGGGCCTGCGCAACGGCTGGCTGCTGGCCGTTGCGCCGAACATGAGCACCGCGCAGATTGCCGGCTCCACCGCGTCGATCGACCCGATCTACAGCGCGTTCTACTACGAAGAGAAGAAGGACTACCGCCGGCCGGTGGCCGCGCCGGGGCTGTCACTGGACACCTGGCCGTACTACGAAAAGGGCGCCTACAAGGTAGACCAGTTCGCCAGCGTGCGGCAGAACGCGCGCCGCCAGCGTCACGTGGACCAGGCCATCAGCTTCAACCTGTACGTGCCCAGCAGCATCCGCGCCAGCACCCTGCTGGAACTGCATCTGAGCGCGTGGCGCCAGGGCCTGAAGACCACCTACTACGTGCGCTCCAACGATATCGATGTCAGCGAATGCGAGTGGTGCTCCAGCTGACCGGCGGGCTTCAGCCGCGGTAGCGCCGGGCCATGCCCGGCCAGCGCATCGCGCGGCCATCGCACATTCCGCCGGGCATGGCCCGGCGCTACCTTTGCAGGAACGACCATGGCAACCCCGCTCGACCGCATCAAGATCCTCGAACCCCGCCACCCCAACCGCAGCACCGGCATCATCAACGGGCGAACCAGCGGCATCCTGAACTGGAACGACATTCCGTACCCGTCGTTCTATCGCGCCTACAAGGAGCTCTCCACCAACTTCTGGATTCCCGACGAGGTGGACATGAAGCTGGACGCGCGCCAGTACGGCGAACTGTCCGGGCGCGAGAAGAACGCCTACGACTCGATCATCGGCCTGCTGGCCACGCTGGATTCCCCGCAGACGCGCTTCATCTACAACGTGGCCGAGTACATCACCGACCCGGCCGCGCATGCCAATGCGGCCATCATCGGCCAGCAGGAAGTGATCCACAACGAGAGCTACAGCTATGTGCTGGCCTCGATCACCGACCTGCCCAACCAGAACCGCATCTTCGAGATCGCCCGTACCCACCCGACCATCATCAAGCGCAACGCACCGATCATGGGCGCGTATGACGATTTCATGCGCGAGAAGACCGCCGAGACCCTGCTGAAATCCCTCATCCAGTCGTCGATCCTGGAGGGCATCAACTTCTATTCCGGGTTCGCGTACTTCTACAACATGGTGCGGCAGAACCGGATGAACGGCACCGGTAAGATCATCAGTTTCATCAACCGCGACGAACTGGCCCACACCAAATTCATCAGCGAACTGATCCGCGCCATCATCGGCGAGAACCCGGAACTGCAGACCCAGCAGCTGAGCGACTACGTGCACGGGGCGTTCCAGCACGCCATCGAGCTGGAAACCCAATGGTCCAGCGAGGTGCTTGATGGCATCGACGGCATCGACGTGGACGAAATGGTGCGCTACGTGAAGTACCGGGCCAACAAGATGGCCGGCATGCTGGGCATCGAACGGCTGTACAGCGATACCACCGACAACGTGATGCCCTGGATCAAGGCCTACGCGGACAACTTCACCGAAACCAAGACCGACTTCTTCGAGATGCGCAATGCAAGTTACAAGAAGACCAACGTCGACAACGGCTTCGACGATCTGTGAGCCGCGCGGCACGCTGCGCATCCTGATCGTGGTGGCCTCGCTCAGCGGCAACACGCGTGAACTGGGGCGGATGATTGCCGGCCACTGCCGCGCCGCTGGGCACGTGGTGTATTGGCAGGAGGCCGATGCCGCGGACCCGTCGGAAGCACTGGCTGCAGACCAGGCCGATCTGGTGCTGCTGGGCAGCTGGACCGACAACGCCGGGCGTACGCCCTCGGAGATGAAGGCGTGGATCGCCGCTACCGCTGAGCGCGGGCAACGGCCGCCGCAGGTGGCGGTGTTCGGCACCGGTGAGACGCAGTGGGGGCAGGAGTACTACTGCGGCGCCGTGCAGCGCTTGATCCGCTACTTCCACAGCACCTATCCGCCACTGCGGATTGAACAGATGCCGCATGGCCAACGCCATGCCGCTGCCATCGCCGAATGGACCGCTGCGGTCCTGGCGCATTACTGGAGTACGAACGATGCAGATCATCAACGCCACCACGCCTGAGCAGTTCCAGCAGTTGCTGGCCGAGCATCCGCGCGTGCTGGTGGATTTCCACAAGGACGACTGCCCTGGCTGCCGCATGCTGGACATGTCGCTGCATCGGGTGGCCACCAGCGCGGCCGGGCAGGGCACCACCCTGTTGCGGGTGCAGCTGGAAGCGGTGGGTGAGGCGTTCTTCCGGCAGTTGGGGCTGCGGCAGACGCCCACGCTTTCGTTGTTCCGTGATGGTGACGAGCGCGTGCGGCTGCCCGGTTTCCAGTCACCGCAGCAGATTGAAGCGGCGATCGCACAGCATCTGTAACCCCGAAATGGGCGCCCCGCTTTTGTAGAGTCGAGCCATGCTCGACTGCCTTTCGCGCGATGGCCGATGAGTCGAGCATGGCTCGACTCTACAGGGGCATCCACGCATGGCGTGGATCTACCGGGGTCGCAACGGGCGCACCCGCTTTCTGTAGAGTCGAGCCATGCTCGACTGCCTTTCGCGCGATGCCCGATGAGTCGAGCATGGCTCGACTCTACAGGTGCATCACCCGCCGGCGAAGGTGTCCAGCAGCAGCTTCACGTTCAAACCCACGATCAGCAGCGCAATCACCCACGCGGTGCTGCCCAGCCAGCGCGGCGCCACCAGCGCGCCCATCGTGGCCTTGTCGGTCACCAGCCGCACCAGCGGGATGATGGCGAACGGCAGCTGCATCGACAGCACCACCTGGCTCAGCACCAGCAGTTTCACCGCGCCCTGGTCGCCAAACAGCACGATCACCACCACCACCGGAATGATCGCCAGCAGTCGGGTGATCAGCCGCCGCAGCCAGGGCGGCAGGCGCAGGCGCAGGAAGCCTTCCATCACGATCTGCCCGGCCAAGGTGGCGGTCACCGTGGAATTCAGCCCCGAGGCGAGCAGGGCCACGGCAAACAGGGTCGATGCCAGGCCCACGCCCAGCATCGGTGCCAGCAACTGGTGCGCCTGTTCGATGTCTTCCACATCCAGGCGGCCATTGGCGTGGAACACCGCTGCGGCCAGGATCAGGATGCTGGCGTTGATGAACAGCGCCAGGGTCAGCGCGATGGTGCTGTCGGTCACCGCCCAGCGCAGCGCGCTGCGGCGTCCTTCATCGGTGCGCGGGTAGGCACGGGTCTGCACGATGGACGAGTGCAGGTACAGGTTGTGCGGCATCACGGTGGCGCCGATGATGCCGATGGCGATGTACAGCGCGTGCGGATCGGTCACTACCTGGGCGCGCGGAATGAAGCCGCCCAGCACTTCCATCACCGGTGGCGCGGCCAGTGCGATCTGCACCAGGAAGCAGCCGAAGATGATCATCAGCAGGGCGATCACGAACGCTTCCAGTGCACGGAAGCCCCGGTTCATCAGCAGCAGCACCAGCAGCGTGTCCAGCGCGGTGATCACCGCACCCCACAGCAGCGGCAGATCGAACAGCAGCTTCAGGGCGATGGCGGTGCCGATCACTTCGGCCAGGTCGCAGGCGATGATCGCCGCCTCGCACAGCGCCCACAGCGCCAGGTTCACCGGCTTGGGATAGCGCGCGCGGCAGGCCTGGGCCAGGTCCATGCCGGTGGCGATGCCCAACCGCGCCGACAGCGCCTGCAGGATCACCGCCATCAGGTTCGAGATCAGGATGACCGACAGCAGCAGGTAGCCGAAGCGCGAGCCGCCAGCCAGGTCGGTGGCCCAGTTGCCTGGGTCCATGTAGCCGACCGACACCATGTAGCCGGGGCCGATGAAGGCCAGCAGGCGGAACCACCAATGGCCCTTGTCGGGGACGGCCACTGACGCGTTGAGCGCGCCCAGGCTGGCCGCAGGGGCGGCCGGGGAGTCGGTTTGCGCGACAGTGCTCATGGGTGCAATATAGCCACTGCTATATCGATTAGCAATGTGAAACAATCGTCTTTACCGTGTCACTGGTCCAGAATTCAGCTTCGAATACAGGCATGACTGGAAGGGTGGGCAGACGCGTGCGCAGGAAGGACGATCCGACAACGGCAAAAGCCACCCCCTTGATCGAGGCCGAGCGCCAGGTCGAGAGCTTCCGCCAGGTGCGCGAGGCGCACCGGATGGAGCTGGTGGAAGACTATGTCGAGCTGATCTCCGACCTGCTGGCCGACGGCGGTGAAGCCCGCCAGGTCGACATTGCCACACGCCTGGGCGTGGCCCAGCCCACCGTGGCCAAGATGCTGCGCCGGCTTGCCCGTGATGGCTGGGTGGTACAGCGGCCCTACCGTGGCGTGTTCCTGACCCCGGAGGGCGAGGCGCTGGCCCATGCCAGTCGCCAGCGGCACCAGACCGTGGAGCGCTTCCTGCTGGCGCTGGGTGTCGACCCGGATACGGCGCGGCGTGATGCCGAGGGCATCGAACACCATGTGAGCGAACAGACCCTGGCGCTGTTCGAAGCCTTCGTGCGCAAGGCCGAAGGCGGGGCCGCCTGACAGCGATCTAGCGGGGTCGGATCCCGTTGCCCCGCAACGGGCTCTGACCCCGGTATGCACCGCAAGGGGTCAGAGCCGTTTCCTGCGGAAACGGATCCGACCCCGGCACTTACCGGCCGCGACGGAATGCGGCTGGGCTGCGGGCGCCGACGATGATCATGCGGATCATCGTGGAAATCTGTTCGATCAGTTCCGGGTCTTTTTCCGGCGGCAGGTCCATGGCAGTGGCGCCCATGGCGAACACCAGCCGGGTGATGGCGGTGGCTACCAGTTCCGGCTTGTACAGCTTGGCGCCGTCCAGCGCGGCCAGGCGCACCAGGTCGTGCTGCAGCTCTTCTTCGAAGTAGTGCAGCTCGCGTTCCACCGCGTGCTTGAAATCGTCCGACCCCACCGCGCCTTCGCGCAGCAGCACGTGCAGCAGCTTGTCGTCGGCGCGCAGCTGCTCCATGAACGTTTCCACCGACACCCGCACCACACTGGTGGCGGTGGAGGTGGCGCGCTGGCGGGCCTCACCGATGATGGTGCGCAGCGAGCGCCCGGCCACATCGATCAGCGCCACGGCCAGTTCGTCCATGTCGCGGAACTGGCGGTAGAAGCTGTTGGGCGCGATGCCGGCTTCGCGCGCCACTTCGCGCAGGCTGAGCGTGGACAGGCTGCGGTGCGGGCCGATCAGTTTCAGCGCGGCGGCCAGCAGGTCCTCGCGGCTCACCGTGCGGCGGGCCGGGCTGTTGGCATCTTCGGGCGGCGTCAGGGCGGTGGCAGCGGCCATGGGACTTCCGGGGGGACAAGGCTGAATCATACCCAATCCGGTTCAATATACACATGTATACACAGGTGTATGTGCGCCCGTATAGTGGCCCCATGAGCGCTGTCATCCGTCCGTCCCTGTTCTCCCCGTACCGCTGGCTGTCGCCGTCGCTGTTCGATTTCTGGGCCGGCCAGCTGAATCCGCTGTGGACCCTGCGCGAGCCGCTGGCCCGCCTGGTCCGGCGTGAACCGGCCGGCGAGGGCGCCAGCACTCTGGTGCTGCGCTGCAACCGGCACTGGAAGGGCATGCGCGCCGGCCAGCACGTCACTCTGGGCGTGGAGCTGGGCGGCCGCATCCTGCGCCGCAGCTACAGCCCGACCATGATCGGGCGCCGCGAGCTGGCCATCACGGTCAAGGGCGTGGAAGGCGGCGTGGTCAGCCAGCATCTGCTGCAGCACGCGCGGCCGGGCGATCTGTTCCGCCTGGATGCCGCGTTCGGCGACTTCCACATGCCGTCGGCGGCGCCGGTCCTGCTGCTGGCCGCCGGCAGCGGCATCACCCCCATGCGCAGCCTGCTGCGCGAGGCCTGCCAGCGCCCGCTGGCGGCCCCGGTGGACCTGTTCTACTGGGAACGTACCGCTGCAGCCCAGCAGTTCCGTGACGAACTGCTGGCGCTGGCCGCAGCCACCCCGAACCTGCGCGTGCACCTGCTCACCACCCGCGACGGCGATGCCCCGGCTGCGCGCATCGATCGCCATACCTTGATGGTGCCCGGCGATGACACCCCGCTGGCCCAGCGCCATGTACTGGCCTGTGGCCCGGATGGGTTCGTCGCCGCCGCGCGTGCGCGCCTGGCCCACCAGGTGGCCGGCTTCCAGGCCGAAGCCTTCACCCCGCCGGCGCCCATCACCGGTGCCGACAGCGAGGGCGAAGTGGCCCTGACCCTGGCCCGCAGTGGCCGCCAGTTGAGGGTGCCGCGTAACCGTTCGCTGCTGGAAAGCCTGGAAGCGCAGGGCATCAAGCCCAAGCACGGCTGCCGCATGGGCATCTGCAATACCTGTACCTGCGAAGGCGTCAGTGGCAGTACCCGCCACCTGCGCACCGGCGACACCCAGTCTGGACCGGCCGCGCCGGTACGGATCTGCGTGAGCGCGCCGACCACCGACCTGACTTTGGATCTCTGAGGAACCGTTGCCATGACCCGCGCTACTGACCGTGCCCTGAGTCCCGCCGAGATGGATGCCTTCGGTGTGGAACTCGACGCGATCCGCGACCGTGTGATCGGCAGCCTGGGCGCGTCCGACACCCGCTACATCCGCCGCGTGGCCGCCGCCGTGCGCTGGTCCGGCGTGCTGGGCCGTGGCCTGCTGTTCCTGGGCGCGTTCTCGCCGCTGTTCTGGGCGCCGCTGCTGTGGCCGGCCTGCATTGCCGGCACGCTGCTGCTGGCGCTGGCCAAGATCCTGGAAAACATGGAGCTGGGCCACAACGTGATGCACGGCCAGTACGACTGGACCGGCGACCCCAAGCTCAACGGCAACACCTACGAGTGGGACATCGTCGCCACCGGTGACAACTGGCGCAAGACCCACAATTTCCGCCACCACACCTACACCAATGTGCGTGGCATGGACGATGACATCGGCTACGGCCTGCTGCGCATCTTCCCGGAACAGCGCTGGAAGCCGTTCTACCTGCTGCAGCCGATCATCGCGCCGATCTTCGCGCTGCTGTTCCAGTGGGGCGTGGCCGCGCAGGACCTGCGCCTCGGCCGCTGGTTCAAGGGCCGCATCAGCAGCCGTGCCATGTGGCTGCAGACCCGCCCGGTGGCGCGCAAGATGCTGCGCCAGGTGCTGAAGGATTACGTGTTCTTCCCGCTGCTGGCCGGTCCGTTCTTCCTGCCGGTGATGCTGGGCAACCTGGTGGCCAACGGCCTGCGCAACATCTGGACCTACGTCATCATCTTCTGCGGCCATTTCACCGCCGAATCGGAAACCTTCCCCAAGGAATGCCTGCGCAATGAATCGCGCGGCCACTGGTACCTGCGCCAGCTGCGCGGTTCGTCCAACATCAGCGGTGGTTTCATCATCAACGTGCTGTCGGGCAACCTGAGCCACCAGATCGAGCACCATTTCTATCCCGACCTGCCGGCCAACCGCTACGCGACCATCGCCAAGGAAGTGAAGGACATCTGCCGCCGCTACGGCCAGCACTACAACAACGGCTCGCTGCCGCGCCAGTTCGGCCAGGTGGTCTGGCGCATCCTGCGCCACGCGTTCCCCAGCAAGCCGCGGCGCCTGCCGCTGGCCGACATCCTGTCGCCGCCCAGCCCGGCACCGGCCAACGCGGGCTGATCGCTCAGCCCGCCTGCACCTGGGCGGCGCCGTCGGCGCGGTCCAGGCGGCGCAGGAACACCTGCATTTCCCGCTGTGCCTGCTGGTCGCCCTTGCTGCCGGCCGCGCACAGCCCACGTTCCCAAGCGGCGCGCGCAGCGCCCGGCTGGCCACCGGCCAGCCATGCCTTGCCCAGCAGCTTCCACGCGGCTGAATACTGCGGGTCCAGCGCCACGCAGCGGCCCAGGTGCATGGCCGCCCGCAGGGTGTCGCCCGCATCCAGCCAGCCTTTGCCCAGGCCGAAGCGCAGCAGCGCGCTGTCCTTGCCTGCGGCCAACAGCGCTTCCAGTGCCTGCACGTTCATGGAATGACCTCGAACACAGGCTGCATCGTTCCCGATTGAAAACGCCCGCGGTGGAACAGCAGCGGGGCCTGGTCAGCGTCGCTGGCCTGCAGCACGCGACCCACCAGCAGCAGGTGGTCGCCCACCGGCCAGTGCGCGTGGCGGCTGCACACCAGGTGCGCCACTGCGCCGGCAATGCGCGGCGGCAGGCCGTCCTCGTCGTCCAGCAATGGCACGCCTTCGAAGCGATCGCGCACCAGCGGGTCGGCGAACTGGCGTGCCAGCGCAACCTGCTGGGCGCTCAGCACGCTGATCGCAAACTGCGGTGCACGCTGGAACGCCTTCAGGCTGTGCGCGTGCAGTGCCAGGGTCCACGACACCAGCGGCGGCTGCAGCGAAACCGGCACGAACGAGTTGATGGTCAGGCCGTGCAGCTTGCCGCGCGCGTCGCGGGTGGTGGCAATGGCCACCCCGGTGGGGTAGTGGCCCAATAGTCGCCGCAGGGCCCGCGGTGCCAGCGCGACCGATGGCTGCACGGCCGGGGCGGGGTAGACCCCCGCCCACGGCCCGGCATAGGGCATGCCGTCGGCGCTCATGCGTGCATCGCCTGTGCGTAGCGACGCTCCACCTCGGCCCAGTGGATGATCTGGAAGAACGCGCCGATGTAGTCCGGACGGCGGTTCTGGTAGTGCAGGTAATAGGCGTGCTCCCAGACATCCAGTGCCAGGATCGGCGTGCTGCCGGACAGGCCCACGGCCGCGCCCATCAGCGGGTTGTCCTGGTTGGCGCTGCTTTCGATCTGCAACCGCCCGCTGCCATCGCTGGTCAGCCACGCCCAGCCGCTGCCGAAGCGGGTCTGCGCGGCCTTGCTGAAGGCGTCCTTGAACGCATCCATTCCGCCCAGGTCGCGTTCGATCGCTGCGGCCAACGCGGCGCCGGGGGCACCGCCGGCCGGGCTCAGCACCGACCAGAACAGGCTGTGGTTGGCATGGCCGCCGCCGTTGTTGCGTACCGGTGTGCGCAGCGCTTCGGGCAGGGCCTCCAGGTCGGCAATCAGGTCTTCCACCGGCGTGGCCGGCAGCCCGGCCTGTTCCAGGGCGGCATTGAGGTTGTTGATGTAGGTCTGGTGGTGCTTGCCATGGTGGATTTCCATGGTGCGCGCATCGAAGTGCGGTTCCAGCGCGTCGTAGGCGTAGGGCAGGGCGGGAAGCGAGTACGGCATTGCAACAGTCTCCGTGGGGGCCAGGTGTCTGGCCGG
Organism: Stenotrophomonas sp. Steno-C17; assembly: GCF_056393165.1. NCBI lineage: Bacteria > Pseudomonadati > Pseudomonadota > Gammaproteobacteria > Lysobacterales > Lysobacteraceae > Stenotrophomonas > Stenotrophomonas sp. Steno-C17. The sequence continues at coordinate 55,754 of NZ_JBWJPD010000015.1, read as the reverse complement.
GGGAGCACTGTTATCGCGCCTCAACCATGGTTGAGGTCAAGCATCCGCTGCGCTCGCCGGGCGTGGCCCGGCGCTACCTTCGAACGCGGCTTCGAGCTTGTCGAGGAACGTGAAGAGGATCTTGTTCATGCCCTCGTAGTCCTGCGCCAACAGTTCCGCCGGCTGCTGGACGAAGCGCGATGAACGGAAGGCGTCCAGCTCCTGCGTGGATGCGGCAATCAGCAACGCAACAACCTCGCGGTTGAACTCCATGTGGCACTGGAAGCCATACACCAGGGGGCTGTACTGCACGATCTGCCGTGGGCAGCCCTCGCTCCGGGCGATGACCGTGGCATCGGCGGTCAGGCCGGGCATGTCGTTGTGCCAATGGCCAACGTCGAGCGTGTCGCCGAAGTGGGCGAATTTGGGGTTGGCACGCCCTGCGGCGGTCAGGGTGATCGGGAACGTGCCGATTTCCTTGTGTGGGCTGTGCTCGAAGGAAGCACCCAGGGCTTCGCCGATCAATTGCGCGCCGAGGCAGACGCCCACGACCGGCTTGGCTGCGGCGACAAACGCTGAAATCAAGGCTTTCTCTGCCGCGGCGTTGAAATGCGGACACTGGTCGAGGGTGGTCGCCGGGGATTGTGGGCCGCCCATGACGACCAGCATGTCGTGGGCATCCTGGGTTGAGCGGAATGTGGGGCAGGGGGGGAGTGCATGCGCGCGCTACAGCGCGAGACGTTTCATCGCAGCGGCCAGGTCATCGGCAAAACGCACCGCATCATCGGCTGCGAGAGAGGAAATCGTCAGGCGCACGCCATGGCACGGCGACGGCACGCCGAAAGACGCTCCGCCCCGGGTCAGCCAGCCGTGCCGGGCAAGCTCGAGCACCAGCGGTTGGCTGTCTGTTTCCATGGGAATCCATACATTGAGCCCGTCGGTCGACGCGGCGGTCGCGATCCCGCGCTCCTGCAGGAGGCGCCGCAACAGGGAGCGTCTTTCCGCATAGCGGTCGCGTGCGCCTGCGATCCGGGCGTTGATTGCGGGCGAAGTGAGGCAACCGATCACCGCCTGCTGCAGCAGGTGGCTGACCCAGTGGGTACCGGCGGTCAATCGAAGCCGCAGTGCGCTGGCGGTGTGATCGTCGCTGGCAACAACGGCCAGTCTCAGGTCCGGCCCCAGCGCCTTGGTCACGGACCTGACCAGTGCCCAGCGCCGCGCATTGGCCGGAATCACGTTGAAATAGCGGTCCGTGGCGAGCATGGCAAAGTGATCGTCAACGATGACCAGAACATTGGGATGGCGGGACAGTACGCCCCGGATCTCGGCGGCTCGCCTGGCGCCAAGCGCGCATCCGGTGGGGTTCTGCGCACGTGGCGTCAGGATCACGGCCTGGGCGCCCTGGGCAAGTGCCGCCTCCAGCTCCGCCGGGATCATGCCCTTGCCATCCATCCCGACCGGCGCCGGCTGCAGGCCCGCCACGCGCAAGGTGTTCACGCTGCTGACAAAGCCGGGGTTTTCCACCACCACCTTGTCGCCGGGCACAAGGTGGCAGGCCAGCAGCCGCTCCACGGCGTCTACCGCGCCCCCGGTGATGTCTATCTGGAAGGCGGGCGGGCAGTCGCCCTGCATCCACGCAATGGCCAGTGCTTCCAGCTCGGGATGGACCGCCGGCGCCCCGTAAAGCGCAGCTGGCTTGGGCCGTTGAGCAAGCACCTGCACGATGTCCGGCAGCCAATCGGGATCCGGGTTGCCTCCGGCCAGGTCCATCAACCTGCATCCCGGTCGGGTTCCCTCGGCTTCGCCCAGGCGCATCGGGTCACGAATCGTCGTGCCCAGGCGGCCCTGGGTCGTCGCAACGCCTGCGTTGACCAGGCGCTTGTACGCGCTGGACACCGTATTGCGGTTGACCCCCAGCAAGGCGGCCAGATCGCGGACGGTCGGCAGCTCCTGCCCCGCTCGCAGGCGACCGGCCTGGACCAGGCCGCGAATGCTTTCGAAGATGGCCACTGCCGAGTTGCCTGCGATTTCCACAATGTCCTGGGACGTGATAGCTTATTGGCCTAGGACAATAACACGGATGCCATCGCGCAGGGCGCGAAGCGGCAACCACACCGCGTGAGGCATTGAATGACGACTGGCGGCAACCCACAGACGGCCACACGGCACGATCTTCACGGTCTGTGGCCCGAGGCGACCTCGGTGCAGGACATCGTGGCGAATCTGTCCACGGTGCAGTCCAGGATCGACGCGGCCTGCCTGCGCGTTGGGCGCGACGCGGCCAGTGTCAGGCTGCTGCCGGTCAGCAAGACCAAGCCGGAAGCCACCGTGCGCCGCGCCTTTGCAGCGGGCTGCCGGATGCTGGGCGAGAACAAGGTCCAGGAGGCCGTGGCGAAGTGGGAAGCGACCCAGGACCTGGCGGGGCTGAAGTGGTCGGTCATCGGCCACCTGCAGACCAACAAAGCGAAGGTGGTCGCCCGCTTCGCCGATGAATTCCAGGCACTGGACAGCCTGAAACTGGCCGAAGCACTGGACCGCAGGCTGCAGGCCGAGGGGCGCGGCCTGGATGTCTTCGTGCAGGTCAACACGTCAGGTGAAGCCAGCAAGTACGGGCTGGACATCGACAGCGTGCATGCATTCCTGCGCCAGTTGGCACCCTACAGCGCGCTACGCGTGCGGGGCCTGATGACCTTGGCCATGCTCTCCGCGCAACCCGACCAGGTGCGCCCTTGCTTCATCCGCCTCAGGCAGCTGCGCGACCGCCTGCAGCGGGAGGCCATCGCGGGTGTGTCACTGCAGGAGCTGTCCATGGGCATGTCGGGCGACTACGAGATTGCCATCGAAGAAGGCGCCACGGTCGTGCGCGTCGGGCAGGCCATTTTCGGCGCTCGTGCCACGCTTGATTCCCACTACTGGCCTTCTGATGGCGAGGGGAGCGGGGCATGACGGTGTACCGACTGAACCTGTACCGGGACGATCGCCTGCTCGGGCACTTTGAAACGGGAACGTCCACCCGCCGGGAGGATCTGCGGGAGCTGGTGGACCGCTTGAGCGTGGACTATCGGGTCGAGACGCTGGCGAGCTACGACGAAAAGCGACTGGTCGAGGCGTCTGCGGAAGGCATCAAGGTGCTTTACCGGGAGCTGCAGTTCAGGCCGGTCGACCTGACCTGACGACGGCCCCGTTGCCCGTCGGTAGGTGTCCACCTTGGTGGACACGCCGTGATCGCCCGGCGCTACCGGTCAATCCGCCGGTAGGTGTCCACCTTGGTGGACACGCCGCTCAGCTCAACCAATCCCGGCACGCACTGTCGCGCTGCTCGCCGCAGGCCTGCTGCATGCGCTGCTGCAGACGGGCCAGCGTCTGCGCCCCCTCATGCTTGCCACTCCACGCCTTCAACTGCACCGCCAGCCGCTCGAAGCGCTGGCGCGTGCGCTGGTGGTAGCCGGACGGTTGCGCCTGCAGTTCGGCGATCAGCGCATCGGTGGCCTGTTCGATGCGCGGCGCGTCTTCGGGCGCCAGCCGCAGCAGGCCCTCCACATACAGCACGCCCCACTGCACGCGGGTGGCCGGGCCCTGCGCGCCTTCGTAGGCGCGCTTCAGCCATTCCAGCGCGCCGGCGGTGTCGCCGCGCTGCTCGGCCAGTTCGGCCAGTTCGGGCATGTAGTAGTAGGGCTGCTCGCTGCGCTTGATCTCGGCCAGCAGCAGCGCCTCGGCACCGGCGTCATCGCCGATCTGGCGCAGCGCGTACACCGCGCTGCTGATCGTGGCCTGGCGTGCATGCGCATCGCTGGCGGCGGCATCGGCGGCGGCCACGCGTTGCTTCACCTGTGCCACCAGATCGGACGGCAGCGCGCCTTCGGGCTGCTGCTGGCGGGCCAATGCCACTTCGGTCAGCGCACGCGACAGCGCATCGTCGGCACGGTTGCCCTGCGCGGCGTCGGCCCGCTCCAGCGCCACCAGCAACTGCTGGCCCAGGCGTTGCTGGGTGGCCGGGCCGGCGCTGGCCAGTTTCACCAGCTTGGCACCGGCGTAGCCCAGCAGTTCGCGATTGCGGCGCACCTCGGCGGGCTGGGCCAGCACGGCCTCCAGCAGTTCGCGCGTGGCCGTCGGCGTGCTGCGCGGCGTCTCCGCCGTGGCCAGTGCCAACAGCGCGAAGCGGCGCTGCAACGCAGCCTGCGGCGCGGCGGTGGCCAGCGCATTCAACACGTCCTCGCTGCTGCGTGTGCCGGCCAGCTTGTTGGCGTCCACCTCCCAGCCGTAGTCACCCAGTACCTGCCAATCCTCAGCGCCCAGCGTGGCGGGCGTGGCCAATGCAGTGGCCAGGGTGTCTGCCACGGCACTGCGACGGCCGGCGGCCACGGTCAGTACCCGGGTCAGTTCGGCCGCATCGTTGCCGCCGGCCACCCGGGTGATCTCATTGCGCTGCGGGTCCAGCACGATCAGCGTGGGATAGCCGCGCACGCCAAAGCGCTCGCCCCAGGCCTGCGCGCCTTCCTCGTCGCCGTCCAGGTAGACCGGCACGAACTTGCCGGTCAGGGCGATGAAGGCCGGATCCTTGAACAGCCCGGCCTTCAGCTGGTTGCAGGGCGGGCACCACACCGCGCCCCAGTACAGCAGCACCGGCTTGCCACTCTCCGCCGCCTCATTGAACGCATCGTCCACGTCGCCCTGGCGCCAGGCGATGGCCTTGGCCGGCGCGGCGCTGGCCGCATGGGCCGAAGCAACCGGTGCCTGTGCAGGGGAGCAGGCGCTCAGCGCCGAGGCGAGCAGCAGTACGGAAAAGGCGGTGCGCATCGGCGGGCGGTCCGTAAGGGGAATAGCGCATTGTAGGAACGCCGCCGGCCGTGGTTGATGCAGTTTGGGCATGACGGCCGTGCCTGCGGGCATATGCCGGTCAGGGTGTGCGGGCCGCCTGCAGTTCGTCGGCCAACAGGCCGGCCAGCCAGTGCATGAAGGCCTGCACGCGGCGGGGCAGGTGGCGGCGCTGCGCATAGACCAGGTTCACCGGCATCGGTTCGGCCACGCAGTCGGGCAGCACCTGTACCAGCCGGCCCTCGCGCAGCGCCTGGCGGGCGCCCATTTCCGGTACCTGGATGATGCCCAGGCCGGCCAGTGCGGCGGCGCTGTAGCCGTCGGCGTTGTTCACCGTCAGCGCGCCGCGCATCGGCCAGCTGCGGTACTGCTGGCCATCGAAGTATTCAAACCCCGGCGAGCGCTGGCCCAGCGTGCCCACGTAATGCACCAGCGCATGCTGGTCCAGGTCGGACAGTTCGCGCGGCACACCGCGCGCGGCCAGGTAGGCCGGGCTGGCCACGTTGACGATGTGCATGTGGCCGAGGGGGCGCGCGACCAGGCTGCTGTCGTCCAGGTTGCCGACCCGCAGCACGCAGTCGAAGCCTTCGCGCACCACGTCCACGCGGCGGTCGGTCGCGCTCAGTTCCACTTCCAGCGCCGGGTGCTGGGCCAGGAAGCTGGGCAGCTGCGGAATCACCAGGTTGCGCGCCAGGCCGCCGGGCATGTCCACGCGCAGGCGCCCGCTCAGTTCGCTGGTCTGGCGGCGGAACAGGCCCTGCAGTTCTTCCATGTCGTCCAGCAGGTCGTGGGCACGCTGCTGCAGCTGGGTGCCGTCGGCCGTCAGGTGCACGCGGCGGGTGGTGCGGTGCAGAAGCTGGGTGCCAAGCTCGGCCTCCAGGCGCTGGATCGCCTGCGATACGCTGGCCTTGGGCAGGCCCAGGCCGTCGGCAGCGCGGGTGAACGAGCCCAGCTCGGCCACGCGCAGGAAGACCCGCAGGGTATCAAGGCGGTCCATTGATTGTTTGGCCAGGTTAAACAGTCAAATCAGGATCGCGCGATTTATGGCGCCCGGCAATCCCAATAGTCTGGTCCCACTTCCTCCTCAGCCAGGTGCGCTGTCATGACGTCTTCTTCCCGTGTTGTCCTTGTTACCGGCGGCAGCCGCGGCCTCGGCCGTAACGCCGCCTTGGCGCTGGCCGCCGATGGCGCCGATATCGTCATTACCTATCGCGCGCAGGCCGATGCGGCCGAACAGGTCGTGCAGCAGATCCAGGCCCTGGGCCGCCGCGCCGCAGCGTTGCCGTTGGACATGGCCCACAGCGCCGGCTTCGCCGCCTTCGCCGGGCAACTGCAGGGCGTGCTGCAGGGCTGGGGCGCCGCCGGCCTGCAGGGCCTGTTGAACAATGCCGGTGAAGGCCTGTACGCGCCGATTGCCGACACCACCGAGGCGCAGTTCGACCACGCCGTGGCCGTGCACCTGAAGGGGCCGTACTTCCTGACCCAGGCGCTGCTGCCGCTGATCGCCGATGGCGGTCGCATCCTCAACGTATCCAGCGGGCTGGCGCGCTTCTCGCTGCCCGGCAGTTCCGCCTACGCGATGATGAAGGGCGGCATCGAGGTGTTCACCCGCTATCTGGCGCGCGAACTGGGCGCGCGTGGCATCAGCGCCAACACCCTGGCGCCGGGTGCCATCGAGACCGACTTCGGCGGTGGCCGCGTGCGCGACGATGCGCAGACCAATGCCATGGTGTCCTCGATCACCGCGCTGGGCCGTGCCGGCGTGCCCGATGACATCGGCCCGGTGGTGGTGGCGCTGTTGTCGCCGGCCACCGGCTGGGTGAACGGCCAGCGCGTGGAAGCGTCCGGCGGCATGTTCGTCTGAACCGCGCGCTCAGTGCGGCGGCGGCGCGGCCAGGGTCAACGGCTGGTAGACCAGGCCGTGCGACTCGGCCACCGCGCCAGCCAGCACGAAGCCGTAGCGCTGGTAGGTGGGCACGGCGTTCAGCGATGCGCTGACGCTCATCTGCGGTGCGCGCAGATGCGGCAGTACCGCCTGCAGCAGGGCATGGCCGATGCCCTGGCCCTGGCAGGCCGGGGCTACGAACAGCATTGCCAGGTGGCGACCTTCCTTCAGTTCCACCACGCCGACGATGCGTGCGTCCTGTTCGGCCACCAGGATGTGGTTGTCGCCCAGCAGGCGGTCGGCGAAGGCGGCAGGCGCAGCCACCGCGGTAAACGTGGCCACGCCCTGTGCGCTCAGGGTCGGCGCCACCGCCTGAGCGAACGCGGCCATGCACACCGCGCTGATCGCGTGGGTGTCCTGGGCGAGGGCAGGGCGGATCCTGTGCATGCAGTGTTCTTCCTGTGGTGGCGTGATGGTCAGCCTGCCACGCTAAGCTGATTGCATGAGCGAGTTCAATGCCGCGCATGCGCGGGTGTTTCCATCGCAGGGCCTCAGTCTTGGCCTGATGACCCCGCTGACCGCGCACGGTCTGGCCGATCTGCGCGCTGCACGTGCGCATGCACGCTTGGCCGACGATCTGGGGTTTGCTGCGTTGTGGGCGCGCGATGTGCCCTTGATGGTGCCGCAGGGGCCAGATGCCACGGCCAGTGCGTTGGATGATCCGTTCCTGTGGCTTTCAGCGCTGGCCGGCGCCAGCGAGCGCATCGCGCTGGGTACCGCGGCCATCGTGCTGCCGTTGCGGCATCCGCTGCATGTGGCCAAGGCGGCGCGCAGCCTGGACCGGATCAGCGACGGGCGCTTCATCCTCGGCCTGGGTTCGGGCGACCGTCCGGAAGAATTCGCCGCGTTCGGCGAAGACCTGGACCATCGCGGTGCGGCGTTCCGCCAGCGTTGGTCGGTGTTGCGCTCAGCGCTTTCAGCCGAGGCCGACGCGCAGGCCGAACTGGCCGATGCCACCGGCGGCTTCCCGGTACTGCCGCCACCGACGCAGCGTATTCCCCTGCTGGTGGTGGGAACGGCGCGGCAGAGCCTGCAGTGGATCGCACGCGAGGCCGAGGGCTGGGCCACCTACCATCGCGAAGAGGTGGCACAGGAAGGGCGCATCGGGCTGTGGCAGCAGGCGCTGGCGCATGCGGGCACCCGCAAGCCGTTCGTGCAGTCCATGCAGTTGGATCTGCAGGCCGATCCGCACGCGCCGGCCACGCCGTTGCCGTTGGGCATGAAAGTCGGGCGGCACGGTCTGCAGGCGTATCTGCAGCGCGTGCAGGCGCAGGGCGTGGCGCATGTGATGTTCAACCTGGTCGACAACGGGCGACCGGTGGAAGACGTGCTGGTTGAAATCGCGTCGGTCGGGGTGTGACGGTAGACGGGCCGGGTTCCTGCTGGCGTTCGCATCTGCGTATCATTCGCGTTTGATTCCCCGCCCCGGAGCCTTTCGTGACCCCACGTTCCCCCCTGCACCCGTTCGGGCGCGCCTTCGCCATCGTCGCCTTCATCGAGGCGCTTACCTGGGCCGGGCTGCTGCTGGGCATGTGGCTGAAATACGGGCCGGCCGACACCGTGGCGTTGGTGAAGGTATTTGGTCCGCTGCACGGCGGTGCCTTCATGGTCTATGTGGCGGTCAGTCTGCTGGCGGCGCTGCGCCTGCGTTGGCCGTGGTGGGCCACTGGGCTGGCCTTGCTGGCGGCGATTCCGCCGCTGGTGACCCTGCCGCTGGAATGGTGGTTCCGCCGCCGTGGCCTGTTGTCGGCACGTAGCGCCGGCTGAGCCTGCGCAAGTACGCGTTGCTGTCCCGTTCAAGTGAATGGGTATCAAATGCAAATACGAGCCGTTATCATTTAGGGGCTGAGCAGGTGCCGATAGGCGCCGCGCCAGACGGGCCCGCAAGGCGCCCGCGCTCCTTTCCTGAAACGGCTGGTGTTCCATGAATGCACGTCCCGTCGTCGCCGGTCTGCCGGCATTGGTGTTGGCAGCCCTGATCGGCACCATGGCGATGATGTCCTTCGTCGCGGTCATCGGCCCGGTGGTGCGCCTGTTGGGCCTGGCCGAATGGCATGCCGGCCTGTCGGTCACCGCGGCCGGTGTGCTGTGGATGATCGCGGCCCGGCCGTGGGGCCTGCTCAGCGACCGCATCGGCCGCAAGCGCGTGCTGCTGCTGGCCATGAGTGCCTACACCGTGGTTTACATCGGCCTGGCGGTATTCATCGATCGCGCGCTGCAGTCGGTGCCTGCGGTGCTGGTCTCGGTGGCCGTGCTGGTCGGCACGCGCGGCCTGATCGGTCTTTTCTATGCGGCGGTGCCGCCGACGGCGGCGGCGCTGATCGCCGACCAGTCGCCGCCGGGGCAGCGCACGCAGTTGTTGGCGCGACTGGGCAGCGCCAATGCGCTGGGCATGGTGCTGGGCCCGGCCGCGGCCGGTTGGCTGGCCTACCGCAATCTGCCGCTGGCCTTGTATGCCGCCGCGCTGCTGCCGTTGCTGGCGCTGGCCCTGCTGGCCTGGCGCCTGCCGGCCACGCCGCCGGTGGCGGCCAACGCGGCACAGAAGCGCACGCCGCTGGCGCGCATGGATGCACGCGTGCGGCTGCCACAGCTGACCGCGTTCCTGGCGATGATCTCGGTCACCATCGCCCAGGTCACCGTGGGGTTCTTCGCGATTGATCGCGTGGCACTGGATGCTGCCGCAGGCGCGCGCATGGCTGGCATCGCGCTTACCGCGGTCGGCGTCGGCCTGATCCTGGCGCAGGTGCTGGTGATGAAGCTGGACGTACATCCGCGGCGCTGGATCGCGCTGGGCGCGTTGATCGGCGGCCTTGGGTTCGCCTCGGTCGCGCTGGTGCAGCAGCCCTGGCAGCTGCCGGCGGCCTACGCCATCGCGGCGTTCGGCATGGGCTTCGTGTTCCCGTCCTTCCAGGCGCTGGCCGCCGATGCGGTGGAGCCGCATGAGCAGGGCGCCGCCGCCGGTACCGTGGCCGCCGCGCAGGGCGTGGGCATGGTGGTGGGGCCGATGCTGGGCACGCTGCTGTACCGCGCCAACGCCAGCCTGCCGTACCTGATGGTGGGCGTGCTGCTTCTGCTGCTGTGCGCACTGGCGCTGGCCCACCGTCGCGCGGAGGCCGCATGAACGATTCGAGCGTGTTGAGGGATCGCAACCACGATGCAGCACTGGCCGAGGCGGCGATCAACGCCGATCAGGCCGACCTGTTCGTGCTGCAGCAGGCCGGCCAGCAGGTGCACGCGCGCGGCTGCCGTGCGCGGCTGCCTGCCGGTGCACTGAGCACGCTGGCCGACCGCGCAGCGGATTTCTTCAGCCAGCAGCGCGGTGGTTCGGGGCTGCTGGTGGGCGCGGTGCCGTTCGAGCCGCGCGCCGACGATGCCTTGTACCAGCCCGAGCGCTTGTTGCCGGCGCTGCCGCTGCTGCCGCAGGCCGCGCCGGTGCTGCAGGGCGCGTTGCATGCCGAGCCCTCTGCGGCGGCCTATGCCGATGCGGTAGCGCAGGCCGTGCAGATCCTGCAGGCCAGCGACGACCCGCTGGATAAAGTGGTGCTGGCGCGCAGTCTGCTGGCGCAGACGCTGCAACCGCTGGCGCCGGACGCGCTGCTGGCGCGGCTGGGCGCCGACCCCTCGGTGGCGACCTACGCGGTACCGCTGCCGGTCGAACCGTCGCAGCCGCCGGCCTGGCTGGTGGGCGCAACGCCGGAACTGCTGCTGCGCAAGCGCGGCACCCAGGTGTTGTCGCACCCGCTGGCTGGTTCGGCCCGACGCAGCGCCGATCCGGCCCAGGACCAGGCCGCCGCGCAGGCCCTGCTGGCCTCGCGCAAGGATCACGACGAACACCGTCACGTAGTCGAGGCCATCGTGGCTGCGCTGTCACCGTGGTGCCGCCAGATAGAAGCGCAGCCGCGCCCGGTGCTGCATGCCACCGCCAGCATGTGGCACCTGGGCACGCGTATCCACGCCACGCTGGACGATCCGTCCACGCCGGCGGCGCTGCTGCTGGCCGCGCTGCATCCCACCCCGGCGGTCTGCGGCACGCCGCAGCAGTCTGCGCTGCAGCGGATCCGCGCACTGGAACCGGTGCCGCGCGGCTTCTATGCAGGCGCCGTGGGCTGGCTGGACGCCCAGGGCGATGGTGACTGGTACGTGGCCATCCGCTGTGCGCGCCTGCAGGGCCACCAGCTGCGGCTGTATGCCGGCGCCGGCATCGTTGCCGAGTCCTCGCCGCAGGCCGAAGTGGCCGAAACGTCGGCGAAATTCGCCGCCTTGTTGAATGCGCTCGGGGTCCACGACCCGGCGCCGCTGCAGGAAACCCTGTAATGACCGCGCCTACTGATTCCCACCGTGTCCCGCTGCAGCAGGTCTGGCCGGCCGAGCGCGCACAGCGTTATCGCCAGGCCGGCTACTGGCGCGGCGAAACCTTCCCCGGCTTCCTGCGCGAACGCGCCGAACGCTATGCCGACGATGTTGCCGTGGTCGCCGGGGATACCCGCCTGACCTACGCGCAGTTGTGGCACGAAGCCGGGCGCATCGGCGCCGGTCTGCTTGCCCGCGGGCTGCAACCGGGCGATCGGGTGCTGCTGCAGCTGGGCAACACCGCCAGTTTCATCAGCGTGGCCTGCGGTCTGTTCCGCGCCGCGCTGATTCCGGTATACGCGCTGCCGGCGCACCGCATCACCGAGCTGGTGCATTTCGCAGAGAAAGCCGAGGCCAGCGCGTATGTCACCGCGGCGCTGCATGAAGGCTTCGACCACCGCGAACTCGCGCGCGCGCTGCAGGCGGCGGTGCCCGGGCTGCACCAGGTCGTGATCGATGGCGAGGCGGCCGAGTTCACGGCGCTGGAGGCGCTGCAGGGTGATCGCAGCCTGTTGCCGGCCGATCCTGATCCGCAGTCGGTGGCGTTCCTGCAGATTTCCGGTGGCAGCACCGGCCTGTCGAAACTGATTCCGCGCACGCACGACGATTACCTCTATTCGTTCCGCGCCAGCAACGAGATCTGCGGCATCGACCGCGACAGCGTGTACCTGGTGGCGTTGCCGGCCGCGCACAATTTCCCGATGAGCTCGCCCGGTTTCCTGGGCGCGCTGTATGCCGGTGCACGCGTGGTGTTGAGCCCCGGCCCCGGCCCCGACGCCGCATTCCCCTTGATTGCCCGCGAAAAGGTGACCTGCTGCGGTCTGGTGCCGCCGTTGGCCTTGCTGTGGGCGCAGGCCGCCGCCAGCCGTAGCGAGGACCTGTCCAGCCTGCAGGTGCTGCAGGTGGGCGGTGCCAAGCTGGTGCCCGAGGCCGCGCGGCGCGTAGTGGACGGGTTGGGCTGCACGCTGCAGCAGGTGTTCGGCATGGCCGAAGGGCTGGTGAACTACACCCGGCTGGACGACCCGCTGGAGCTGATCGTGGCCTGCCAGGGCCGACCGATCAGTGCCGACGATGAGGTGCGCGTGGTCGATGACCACGACCAGCCGGTGGCCGAAGGCGAAGTCGGCCACCTGATCACGCGCGGGCCGTACACCATCAACGGCTACCACAACGACCCGGTGGCCAATGCGCGCGCCTTCACCGACGACGGCTTCTATCGCACCGGCGACCGGGTCCAGCAGTTGCCCGGCGGCTACCTGGTGGTGCAGGGCAGGGCAGGCGACCACATCAATCGCGCTGGCGAGAAGATCTCTGCCGAAGAGATCGAAGACCATCTTCTGGCCCACCCGGCGGTGTTCGACGCGGCCGTGGTGTCCATTCCCGATGAATACCTGGGCGAGCGCAGCTGCGCCTTCGTCATTGCCCAGGGCGAGCCGATCAAGGCGCCGGCCCTGAAGGCCTGGATGCGCACCCGCGGCCTGGCGGCGTTCAAGGTGCCCGACCAGGTGCTGTTCGTGGACAGTTTCGATACCACCGCGGTCGGCAAGATCAGCCGCCGCGAACTGCGCGCGCAGCTGCGCGCGCGTCATCTGCAACAGACAGGAGGAACGCGCTGATGGCGCTGCCCCGCATTACCCCTTACGCACTGCCGACGGCCAGCGAACTGCCGGCCGCGCGCGGCCCCTGGCAGCCCCAGCGCGACCGCGTGGCGCTGCTGGTGCATGACATGCAGCGTTACTTCCTGGCCGCCTTCGATGGCGAACAGGCACCGCTGCAGCCGGCCGTGGCCAACATCGCGCGGCTGCTGGCGCATTGCCGCGCGCACGGCATTCCGGTGTTCTACACCGCCCAGCACGGCAACCAGGACCGGCGCGACCGTGGCCTGCAGGCCGATCTGTGGGGCCCGGGCATGCAGCGCGGGCAGGCGCATGAAGCGATCATCGACGCGTTGGCGCCGCAGGCAGGCGAGCACGTGCTGGTCAAGCACCGCTACAGCGCGTTCCAGCGCAGCAACCTCGAAACGCTGATGCGCGTGCGCGGCCGGGACCAGTTGCTGGTCACCGGTGTCTACGCGCATATCGGCTGCACCGCGACCGTGGTCGAAGCCTTCCAGCGCGATATCGAAGCCTTCATCGCCGCCGATGCGGTGGCCGATTTCTCACGTGCCGACCACGACCAGGCACTGCACTGGATCGCCCGCACCTGCGGAGTGCCGATGACCACCGATCGACTGCTGGAGCTGCTGTGATGAATGCAGGCACTGAACCGCTGACCCTGCAACGCATGCGCGCCGATGTGGCGCGGGTGCTGGACTGCAGCCCCGCCGAGATCGGCGATGATGACAACCTGATCGATCTGGACCTGGATTCGATGCGCATGCTTGGGCTGGTCCTGGCCTGGGGCAACACCGGGCTGCCGCTGGAGTTCTCGCAGCTGGCCGAACACAGCACGCTGCGCCAGTGGTGGGCGGTGGTGCAGCGGTTGCAGGCTGCGCAGACGGCATGAGTGCGGCCACGCTGGCCAGCGCGGTGCCGTTGACCGAGGCGCAGACCGGGTTGTGGTACGCGCAACGGCTGGCGCCGCAGAGCCCCGCGTTCAATACCGCGCATGCGGTATGGATCGACGGCGCGCTGGATGTTCCGCGCTTTCTGGCGGCGGCCGACCAGGCAGCGGTGGAGGCGCAGGCGTTCGCGCTGCGCTTCACCCAGAGCGCGCAGGGCGAGCCGCTGCAATGGCACGATCCGGCGCATGTGCCGGCCGTGCAACTGCAGGATGTCTCCGGCACGGCCGACCCGGCGGCGGCGGCGCGCACGGTGATGCAGCGCGACCGGCTGACGGCGGTGGATCCCACCCGCGATCGGCTGTCACGGCAGGTGCTGTTCCAACTGGGCCCGCAGCGCTGGGTCTGGTACCTGCGCGTGCACCATCTGGGCACCGATGGCTATGGCATGGCATTGTTCAGCGATCGCGTCTGCGCGCTGTACGCCGGCCGCGCCGGCGATCCGCTGCCATCGTTGGATGCCGTGTTGGCCGATGATGTCGCGTACCGTGACGACGCTCGCCGCGAGCAGGCCCGGCAGTGGTGGCATGCGCACCTGCAGGGCGCGCCGGCGGGCGCGGGCGTGGCCGGAACCGCGGCGGCCAGCGACGACGCGCTGCGCTGGGTGCAGCCACTGGACGGCACGTTCCGTGAGCAGCTGCTGCAGACCGCTGCGGCCTGGCTGCAGCCATGGCCGGACGTACTGACCGCACTGACGGCCGAGTACCTGCGGCGCATGAGCTCTGCCGGGGAAGTGGTGCTGGGCATCCCCTACATGGGCCGGCTGGGCAACGCCTCGGCCCGCGTGCCGGCCATGGTGATGAATGTGTTGCCGCTGCGCGTTGCCGCCAGCGCGGGCAGCGTGGAATCGGCCTGTCGTGCGCTGGGCCGTCAACTCAGCCAGGGCCGCAAGCACGGCCGCTACCGCGGTGAACAGCTGCGCCGGGATCTTGGCCTGGTGGGGGCGCAGCAGCGCCTGCATGGGCCGCTGGTGAACGTGCAGCCGTTCTACCGGCCACTGGCCGTGGCCGGTGTGCAGGCCACGCTGGAGGTGCTGTGCACCGGCCCGGTGGATGACCTGACGCTGGGGTTCCGCGGCGACGCCCAGCAGTTGCTGGATCTGGAAATCGAAGCCAATCCCGCGCTTTACACCGCGCAGGACCTGCAGGCCCATGCGCAGCGCCTGCTGCATTTCGTGTCGGCCGCGTTGCAGGCCGAAACGCTCGATGCGGTGCCATTGGCTACGCCCGAGGAGGCGCAGCGGGTGCTGCACGGCTTCAACGCCACGGCCCACCCTTTGCCCGATACCACCCTGGCCGAGCTGCTGCGACAGGGCATGGATCGCGACCCGCAGGCACCGGCGCTGGTGCTGGGTGAGCAGGTGCTGGACCACGCCACGCTGGAGGCGCGCAGCTTCGCGCTTGCCGCGCAGCTGCGCGCGCTGGGCGCTGGCCCGGGCACGGTCGTGGCAGTGGCCTTGCCGCGCTCGCTGGAACTGGTGATCGCCCTGGTTGCCGTGCTGCGTGCGGGCGCCGCGTATCTGCCGCTGGACCTGGACCATCCTGATGACCGCCTGGCACGTATTGTCGCGTCGGCCAAGCCGCTCTGCGTACTGGCTGAAGCGGACACGGCGCCGCGACTGGCAGGGGTGCCGGTGCTGGCGCCGGTGCAGTGGACCGATATCAGCTTCGCTGCGCCATGGCCGGGGCCCGATGCGCACGACGCGGCCTATGTGATCTACACCTCCGGCTCCACCGGCGAGCCCAAGGGGGTGGTCATCGAGCACCGCGCCATCGTCAACCGCTTGCTGTGGATGCGCGAGCATTACCGGTTCGGCGCTGATGATCGCGTGCTGCAGAAGACCCCGACCACCTTCGACGTATCGGTGTGGGAGTTCTTCCTGCCGCTGCTGTGCGGGGCGACCCTGGTGCTGGCGCCGCCGCAGGCGCATCGCGACCCTGTGGCGCTGGCGCGGCTGATCCGTGTGCACGCCATCACCACGGCGCATTTCGTGCCGTCCATGCTCGATGCGTTCCTGTCCGCGCCGGATGCGCAGGACCTGCAGCTGCGTCGCGTGTTCACCAGCGGCGAAGCGCTCGACGCCTCGCTGCGCGATCGGTTCCATACGCGCGTGCAGGCGCAGCTGCACAATCTGTATGGGCCGACCGAAGCGGCGGTGGATGTGAGCTACTGGCCTGCATCGGTGGACGATGCGTCGCGCCCGGTGCCCATCGGCTTCCCGGTCTGGAACACGCGTCTGTATGTGCTGGACGCCGCTCTGCAGCCGCTGCCGGTCGGCGTGCCGGGCGATCTGTATCTGGGCGGCGTGCAGCTGGCGCGCGGCTATCTGGGCCGCGACGACCTGACCGCCGAACGCTTCCTGGCCGATCCGTTCGTGCCCGGCGAACGCATCTACCGCACCGGCGACGTGGCGCGCTGGCGCCCGGATGGCGCGGTCGAGTACCTCGGCCGCAGCGACCATCAGGTGAAGCTGCGCGGCCTGCGCATCGAACTGGGCGAGATCGAGGCGGCGCTGCGCGAACTGCCCGGCATGCAGCGGGTGGAAGTGCTGCTGCGCCACGATGCGCCGGCCGAGCCGCGGCTGGTCGCCTACGTGCCGGCTGGTCTGGACGATGCAGCGGCGCTGCGCAGCCATCTGGCCGCACGCGTGCCCGATTACATGGTGCCGTCGCTGTTCGTGGGGGTGGAGCAGTGGCCGGTCACCGCAAACGGCAAGCTGGACCGCGCGGCGTTGCCGGCGCCTGCGCAGGTGCAGGTGGCCGGCCTGGCGCCGCGCACGCCGCTGGAACAGGAACTGGCGCAGCTGTTCGCGCAGGCATTGGGGCGCGATGCGCCGGCGCCGGTGGACGCGGACTTCTTCAGCCTGGGCGGCGATTCGTTGTCGGCGGTGCATCTGCTGCTGGCCATCGAACAGCGCTGGCGGTGTGAACTGGGATTGGGCGCGCTGTTCGCCCAGCCGACGGTGGCGGCGCTGGCCACGCGGCTGGCCGAGCCGCCGGCCAACGCCGACCATGCGCTGGGTCCGGTGATCGCACTGGCGACGGCGCCGGAAGAGGCGTCAACGCCCGCGCCGCTGTTCGTGCTGCACCCGGCCGGTGGCATCGCCTGGAATTACCGCACGCTGGCGCGCGCACTGCAGCCGGCGCGCCCCGTGTATGGCCTGCAGTCGCCCGCACTGGATCCCGCGCAGCCGCTGCCCGGCAGCATCGACGCCATGGCCAACGACTACGTGCAGCGCGTGGTGGCCCTGCAGCCGCGCGGCCCGGTGCATCTGCTGGGCTGGTCGGTGGGCGGCATCCTGGCCCAGGCCATGGCCGTGCGCCTGCACGACATCGGGCGTGAGGTGGGCGAACTGGTGCTGCTGGATGCCTATCCCGCTGAATGCTGGCGGGCCGAGCCGGAGCCTGACCCGATTGCCGCGCTGCGGGCGCTGCTGGCCATCGCCGGGCAGGATCCCGATGCGTACCCGGAACTGGACAACCGCGCGTCCATCCTGGCGTTCCTGCGCCAGGGCGGCAGCGCATTGGGCAGCCTGCCGGACGTGGTGCTGGAAGGCGTGGTGCGCGCGGTGACCGGCACCAATCGATTGATTCGCGCGCATCACCATCGTCCGTATGTCGGTACGCTGGTGCATGTGCGGGCAGGGCGCGACCACGCGGCCCGCCCGCAACTGCAGTCGGCGCTGTGGCAGGCGCACGCGCTGGAAGTGCAGGCGCTGGAACTGCCGTTCCTGCACGCCGAACTGACCGGCCGTGATGCGGTGGCACAGCTGGCGCCATGGCTGTCGGCACGCCTGCAGCACTGGGATGAACAACAGGAGATCGCAACATGCAGTTGACCGGGTTTGAAGGTCGCGTGGCGCTGGTGACCGGGGCCGGCGGCGGCATCGGTGCGGCGCTGGTCGAGCTGCTTGCGGCGGCCGGTTGCACGGTGGTGGCCACCGATCTTGCCGCGCCCAAGGCGCAGGCCGGCGGGGTGCACGCCTTCGCACTGGACGTGACCGACAGCGACGCAGCGGATGCGTTGGTGGATGAGGTGGAAGCGCGCATCGGCCCGATCGCGCTGGTGGCCAACGTAGCCGGCGTGCTGAATGTGGGCGAAGTGGTGCAGACCACCGATGCCGATTGGCGCCGCGTGTTCGCGGTCAATGCCGACGGCGTGTTCCATGTCAGCCGCGCGGTGGCGCGGGTGATGTCACCGCGCCGACGTGGCACGTTGGTGACGGTCAGCTCGAATGCGGCCGGGGTGCCGCGCCATGGCATGGCCGCGTATGCGGCCTCCAAAGCTGCGGCGACCATGTTCACCCGCTGCCTGGGCCTGGAGCTGGCGCCGCTGGGCATCCGCTGCAACATCGTGGCGCCCGGCTCTACGCTCACCCCCATGCAGACCGGCATGTGGGAGGATGCGCAGGGCGCCGAACGGGTGATCGCGGGGAACCTGGACACCTACAAGGCGGGTATTCCGCTGCGCAAGCTGGCGACCCCGGACGACATTGCCCACGCGGTGATGTTCCTGCTGTCCGAGCAGGCCGGCCATGTAGCCATGAGTGATCTGTACGTAGACGGCGGCGCCACCCTGCGCGGGTGATGCGATGCCCGGTAGGTGCCCACCTTGGTGGGCACACTCTGGGCCGCCGATTCCCGGTAGGTGCCAACCAAGGTTGGCACCTACCAGACGATGGGGTGCTGCGGGTGCCGGTTCTGGTAGGTGCCCACCTTGGTGGGCACACGGGTGCCGCGCGTGCCAACCAAGGTTGGCACCTACCAGACGACGGGGTGCTGCGGGTGCCGGTTTTGGTAGGTGCCCACCTTGGTGGGCACGGGTGCTGCGCATGCCAACCAAGGTTGGCACCTACCAGACGACGGGGTGCTGCGGGTGCCGGTTTTGGTAGGTGCCCACCTTGGTGGGCACACGGGTGCCGCGCGTGCCAACCAAGGTTGGCACCTGCCAGACGACGGGGTGCTGCGGGTGCCGGTTTTGGTAGGTGCCCACCTTGGTGGGCACACGGGTGCTGCGCATGCCAACCAAGGTTGGCACCTACCAGGCGGTCAACCGGTGCTGCGGGGCTTGCGCGTGCGCTTCGGCTTCGCGGAATCACTGCCGCTGGCTACGCCGTCCTGCAGTGCCTGCAGCCACGACAGCGTATCGACGTAATCGATGAAATGCCGCAGGTAGCCGGGGCTGGCGCCCTGCATGGTGTCCAGCATGCGCTGCACCAGCACCGCCGAGTTCAGCGGGCCGCCGTCGGCCGGGGCTTCGGCGCGCAACGATCGCTTGACCTGTAGTTCGCTGCGCAGGGCCGACCATTCGCGGCGCACGGTGTCCAGCATCGGCACCTGCGGGTAGTGTTCGCGCGCGCGCGAACCGGCATCCAGATCGCGTACCAGCGCACGCAACCCCTCACGCGCCGCGCTGGCAACCGGCTTACTTGCCATCGCCGGCCTTCGGCTTGGGAATCGGCGCGATCTCCACGCGGCGGTTGCGCGCGCGGCCGGCTTCGTCCGCGTTCGAGCTGACCGGCTGCTCGCTGCCGAACGCGGCGGCAAACACGGCATCGGGCGGCACGCCGTCGGCAATCAGGGTGCGGGTGACCGTCAGCGAACGCTGCGCGGACAGCTCCCAGTTGTCGGCGAAACGGCGGTTGCCATCGCGGATCGGCGCATCGTCGGTGAAGCCGCTCACCATCAGGATCTCATCGCGCGAGCCCAGGTAGGCCGACAGCGGGGCTGCGAGGCTGCGCAGCAGTTCCTGGCCTTCCGGCTGCAGCTGGTCCGAGTTCAACGCGAACAACACGTTGCCGCTGATACCGATGCGGCCATCGACCAGGGTCACCCGGCCGGCAGCCAGCGGACCGGCCAGTGCCTGTTCCAGCGTCTGCAGCCGCTTGGCCTCGGCCTGGCGCTGCTTCACTTCGGCATCCAGGCGCTGCGACAACTCCAGCTGCACCGCCACCACGCCCACCAGGATCAGCACGAAGGCGCCCAGCAGCACCGACATCAGGTCACCGAAGGCGGCCCAGATCGGCGCGTGGGATCCGCCATCGACCTCCAGTTCGTCGCTCATGCGTTGCCGGCCTTGCCGCGGCGCGCGGCCAACTGCTGCAGTTCGTCCATCACCTGCTTCTGCGACAGCAGGCTCAGGTCGACCACTTCACGGGCCTGGGCCACGTAATAGGCCAGCTGCTCATCGCTGCGGGCGAGCGAGGCATCCAGCGCGCCCCCAATCTGCTCCAGGCGGCCGGAAAGTTCGACGGCCGCGCTGCCGAACTGCTCCACTGCCGCGCCGAAGCTGCCGGCCAGCTGGCCCACATCGCCGGCGCTGCCGCTCAACTGCGCGGCAATGCCATCCAGCTTGCCGGTCTCGGCGGCGATGTGATCGGTGAAGCGGCTGCCCACGCGTTCCAGCAGTTCGGCCGAGCCACCCACCAGCGCGTCCACCGCGCTGCGCTGTTCGTGCGAGGCGTGGTTGATGGCATCCAGCAGGGTCTGCACGGTGGCCAGCAGGTGGCCGCGCTCTTCCAGCACGGCGTTGTCGCGCACCAGGCTTTCCGACAGCGTGCTGCGCAGTTCGTTGATGACTTCGGCAGCGGCCTTCGGGGCCTGCGCGGCGGTCTGCAGCAGGGTCGACACTTCGGCCAGGGTGGCGCTGGCCTGCGCGCGGCCGTTGTCGCCAATCTGCTGGGCGGTCTCGGCCAGGGTCTGGCAGACGGTCTGCTGCTGCGCGGTCAGGTCGGCGGAAGCGGCCTGCAGTGCCGCAGTCCAGCGCTGCAGGCGCTGTTCGTCGCTGGCCTGCAATTGCGCCTGCAGGGCGGCATGGGCCTGCTGCAGGTCGGCGCTTACCGCATCCCAGCGCGCCTGGCGCTGCTGTTCGCGGGTGTCCAGGCTGGCCTGCAGTTCGGCATGCGCGGCGGCCGTGGCGGCCTGCGCGCTGTGCCAATCCTGCGCACGACGCTCTTCGTGGGCCTGCAGCAGCGCCTGGCTGTCCGCGTGGCGCGTGTCCAGCGTCTGCAGCAGGGCCTGCGCCTGGGTGTGCAGGCTGTCGTTGGCGCTCTGCAGCGCCTGCTGCTGGCGCTCGGCCAGTTCGCGGTTCAGGTCGTGCTGCTGCTCGGCGGCGGTGCGCCAGGTGTCGGCGTGGCGCTGCGCATCACCCTGCAGGCGCTCACCCAGGCTCGCCAGCAGCGTTTCACTCTGGCGGGCCTGGCCGTCGCTGAAGGCCTGCAGATGCTGACGCAGCTCGGTCACCAGCGCCTGCTGGGCCTGGGTCTGCTCATCCACCACGCGCGCCCAGCTGGCTTCGGTGGCTACGCGGCTGCGCTCGAAGCCATCGGCCAGGCCGGTCAGCTGCTGCTGCACGGCCTGCTCGACGCGCGCATGCAAGGCCTGACCGTGGCTGGCCAGGCCGGCCAGCGTGGTTTCGGCCAACGGCTGCAGGGCGCCGCCGATGGCCGCCGCGCTGGCTTCGGCGCCTTCGCGCAGCGATTGCTGCAGCGACACCGCCAGCCTTTCCTGCAGCGCCTGGCTCTGGGACAGGAACTCGCCCTGGCCGGCGAGCAGGCGCTCGTTGGCGGCGCTGCTGTGTTGTTCGAAGGCGCGGGTCATCTCCTGCAGGCGATCCACCAGCGCGGGCAGGGCGGTGGACTGTGCCTGCAGCAGGCGCAGCGATTCGGCGCGCTGCCAGGCCTGCGAGTGCGGGTGCAGGTCGCCGGCGATGGCGCGGTCCAGCTGCTGCACGGCCTGCAGGCGGTCGCGGCGCAGCAGGGCGGCCAGCAGGCCTAGCATGGCCGAGCTGGCCACACCCGCAATAGATGTGCCGAAGGCCACGGCCAGGCCCTGCACCGGCGAAGCCAGCGAACCGCGGATGGCGGCCATGTCGGTGGCGCTCTGCAGGGCCAGGCCGGTGCCGCGCAGGGTGTCCATCATGCCCAGCAGGGTGCCGAGCATGCCCAGCAGCACCAGCAGCCCCACCAGGTACGGGGTCAGCACCGGCGCGGGCAGGGCGGTGCGCTCGCCCTCCACGCGCAGGCGCACCGCATTGCGTAGGCCGGCCGGTACGCGCTGCAGCCAGGGCTGCAGACTGTCCTGGGCCAGCGATACATCGGCCAGTGCCGCGCGCAGGCCGTTGCTGGCCTGGCGGTAGCGGTACAGCTCCACGCCGCCGGCCACGTAGCAGGCCGCGATCACCGCCGCCACCAGCGCGCCCAGCGGATGCACGGCCACGTAGCCAATGCCGATCCAGCACACGGCCAGCAGGCCCACAAGGAAGACAACGACAGGGAAGACGGTTCTGGACATGGTGTTCCGGTCAGTGGGGGCGCAGGGCTGCAAGCAGCCCCTGAATCGGGTGGAAGCGCAGCTCAAGCTCGGCCAGCAGCAGGCTGCGCATATCGTTGCGGAAGGGCGCGCGCCAGCCGGGCTGGCCATGCACGCGCTCGAAGCGCGCGCCCAGCACGGCGGGGGCGGTGGCCAGCAGGGCCTGTTCGCGCGGGCTCAGGGTCTGTTCCATCACCGCGTCGACCTCGGCCAGCCGCGCCAGTTCGGGCGCCATCTGCACCAGCTGATCGCGCAGGCGCCCGCGCAGGCGGCCGGTGGCGGTCTGGATCGCGCGTTGCAGCACCAGATAGCGCTGCCGCAGCGAGGCGAAATTGGCGGTGGCGGCCGCCTCGGCCAGGTCCAGCAGGCGCTCGGCCTCGGCATCCTCTTTCAGCGACGCCAGCAGGCTGGCCTCGGCCTGGGCGCAATCGGCCAGCAGGTCGTCCAGCGTCTCGGCCGCTTCGGCTGGCTCGGGCAGGCGGCCATCCAGCGCCCCGGACAGGGCCACGGCACGGCTCCAGTCCACCCACTGGCCGAGGCGATCGGTCAGGGCAGGACTGGTGGCCGGCATCGCACCGTCACTGAGACGGGCGAGCAGACGGAGGAAGTCCGGTCCACCCAGGACCGGCTGCACTGCGTTCGCCATCAAGGGGTTGGGGGCCAAAACGGTTGATTTTACAGCCAGATGACCCGGCCCGTATGAAAGGGCCGGCGGCATGCCGCCCGCGCCCGGCAGCGGGCGTACAATGGTCGGCTGCACTACCGCACCTGAATCCACTGGAGTTCCGCATGACCCTGGCGCAGTTCTACCCCATCGGTACCCCCGGCCAGCCCTGGGGCGATGCTGAACGCGCACAGTGGCGGGCCCGCCAGCAGAAGCAGCGCAGTTACCACGACGACGTGGTGGCCGAGCTGGAACGCCTGGACGAGCGTTTCGATGTGGTGCAGTACGGCCAGCTGGACTACGCGCCCGACCACTACCCGCTGTTTGCGGTGGTCAACCACGACTGGAACCCGGCCCTGCCGACCGCGCTGGTGACCGGCGGCGTGCACGGTTACGAGACCAGCGGGGTGCATGGCGCCCTGCAGTTCCTGCAGGAGCAGGCCGAGCGCTACCTGGGCCGCTACAACCTGATCGTGGCGCCGTGCGTCAGCCCGTGGGGTTACGAGCGCATCCAGCGCTGGAACCCGGACGCCATCGACCCGAACCGCAGTTTCCGTGACGGTGGCCAGATCGAGGAAGCGGCCGCACTGATGCGCTGGCTGGCCGAGCGCAAACCGGACATCCGGGTGCACCTGGACCTGCACGAAACCACCGACAGCGACCTGCACGAGTTCGACCCGGCGCGCTGCGCCCGCGACGGCAAGCCGTTCGAGCGCGACACCATTCCCGATGGCTTCTACGTGATCGGCAACAGTGAAGACCCGCAGCCGGAATTCCAGAAGGCGCTGATTGCCGCCGTCGCGCCGATCACCCATATCGCCCCGGCCGACGCCGAAGGCAACCTGGTCGGCCTGCCGCTGCAGTCGCCCGGCGTGGTGTGGGGCGAATCGCGCTCGATCGGCGCATGCGCCGGCTTTACCGATGCGCTGTACGCCACCACCACCGAGGTCTACCCGGACAGCCCGCGCACCAACGCGCAGGAATGCAACGACGCCCAGGTGGCGGCCGTCTGCGCCGGGCTGGATTTCGCCCTGGCCGCGCCGTAACCCGGTAGCGCCGGGCCATGCCCGGCGAGCGGGTCACGGCCACTCGACCTAGCAGCTGGGCACTTCGTCCGGGCGCGGTGCCAGGGCCAGGGCCGGGCGTTCGTCAGCCACCGCAACGAACAGCGCGTTGTAGCCGCGCATGTCGCAGTCCACGCCGGTGCGGTAGGAATTCAACACCAGCCGTACCGGGCCGCTGAAGTAGTGCTGCTGCTTCAAGCCGGCCTTGCGCTGGGCCGGTGACAGCAGCGCGCTGATGATCGTGTCGGTGTTGCGGATCCAGATTTCACTGACCGGGCCACGGCCCGCATCGTGCGGCAATCGCCGCTGGCTGGCCGCATCGGGCTTCAGCACCACCCGGTAGCCGCCGCCGAAGCCCTCGCTTTCCGGTTCCCAGGACACCTGCAGTGTGCCCGATACGGTGGCGCTGCCGCTGAAGCGGGTTTCGTTCGGCTCAACAAAAACCGAACGCTTGAACGGCGACGGTTCGGAGGAGATGAATCGCGCCTCCTGGGCCTGGGTGTTGGTGGCGCCGAGCGCGAAGGTGGCGACCACGAACAGCAGCGCGTTTGCTTTCATGTGTGGTCCAGCCGGGGCAGGGAGCTGCTGCGGACGGTAGCACCCGGCCGGCTGCCCGTCACTCCGTCGTGGCGGCGCCAGGCGGGGCGCCGGCCGGGAATGCCTTTGGGCAGACCCGCGCGTACAGCACGGCCGAGGCTGGGTTGTAGCAGTAGATGTTGGTGACGGTGAACGTGCCGGTGGCCGGGTCGATGGGCGTCCAGCAGTCGCTGGGCACGCCCAGCGTGCAGAAAAGGAACGGGTTGTCGTTGTAATAGGGGATGGGCTCGTAGTAATTGTCCGATTCCGCCGCAGCCAGCGTGGGCAGCAGCATCAGGACCACCGCGCAGGCGACGGATGTGTGCATGGCATCGGCTCCGGATGCATCAGGGAAAACGGTCGTTGTCGCGGTTCGCGTTGCCGCGCAGACCGGTGCCTTCCAGCGATGCAGGCCGATGGGGTGCGGCGAAACGGGCGGGCGGTGCCGCGTGCGTGTCGACGACCGAACCGGTAGCGGGCGGCACTGCGGCAGGACCGTAGGAGAGCCCCGGTGCGCCGGAGGACCCCGGCGGCGGGGTCGCGCTGGCAAACGGCGAGTACGCCATGAACGACCCCATGTTGCCCTGCCAGATGGCCGCCGCAAGGGTGGGCGTGGTGATGATCAGCGCGGTCATGAGCAGCCCGATGCCACCCTGCTGCAGTGCCTGCGACGACAGGCCTTCGCCGCTGGTGATCGGAATCTTCTCCATCACCCAGAACGCGGCGGCAACCTTGGCGCTGAACTTCAGCACCATGGCCGAGACCGCAGACAGGACCGACATCGAGAACAGCGTGCCCAGCACGTAGAACAACCACTTCTTGAACAGATCCTGGGTGCGCTCGAACATCAGCAACAGGATGAAGATCGGGCCGACGCCCATCAGGAAGGCCATCGTGAATTTGAACAACAACAGCATCGCGGCGGCGGCCATGGGTGGGCTGGCGGTGCCGAAACTGGCCAGTTGCAGGGCGCGCTGCTTCTTGGCAACCAGTTCCGTATCGCCGCCGTCCACGTGCAGGGCATCCAGCGTGGAAAGCGCCAACTGCGTGTACATCAGGTTTTCATCGATCGCATCGGCCGCGCTGCTGTCGAGCTTGCCGGTAAAGAGCGTGTGGATGGCCCGGTCCAGCTGGTCGGTTGCCGCGGTGTGCAGCGCCGTACCATTGGCGCCGGTGGCGGTGGCCAGCATGACCACCAGCGCCACCTTCGCGGCCTGGGTCATGGTCGCCATTGCGTTCAGCGCTGACCGCCCGGTGGCAATCGCAAAGCCCCGCACCAGCAGCCAGCACGTGGTCAGGGTGAGCGCGAGCACGCTGACCCAGTGCGCGGCGCGACGCGTCAGTTCCAGGCCGAAGCGGGCAATCTCGCCGTCGAAGTAGTCATTCACCAGCCGGAAGAACAGGAACTGGCCCGGCGTGGCGTCGGCCAGCAGCAGCCCGCAGGGGAGGGTGTCGAGAAATCCATTCATGCCATCGGTCCATGCGATACGGTGAAAGAAGCGCGCCAGGGCGTTAGTGCGACAGCGCGTGGGCCAGTACACGCGCCTGGATGACCTCGCCCAGCAGGTTGGGCGGGCCGCCATCCAGTGCCTGCCGCGCCAGCCGCGAGCGGTCTGCGTCCAGGCTGTCGATGTAGCCGTCGTAGGCCTTCATCTGGGCCATCCAGTAGTCCCGCTCCAGCGCGTTCTGTGCGATGAAGCGCAGTACCTCGTTGTCATTGGCGGCCAGATCGCCCT
Source organism: Stenotrophomonas sp. Steno-C17 (assembly GCF_056393165.1). Taxonomy (NCBI): domain Bacteria; kingdom Pseudomonadati; phylum Pseudomonadota; class Gammaproteobacteria; order Lysobacterales; family Lysobacteraceae; genus Stenotrophomonas; species Stenotrophomonas sp. Steno-C17. Next base: position 29,756 of record NZ_JBWJPD010000015.1, on the reverse strand, counting down.
GGCGGGTACCGGTCTGGCTGCGCTGTTGCTGGATGGCCATGAACTGCTGGTGGCGCGCGACCAGCCGATCCAGCATGCGCACGGTGGCGTTGTACTGCGTGTTGCGCGCCATCACGATGCGCGCGCAGAGCGTGTGCTGTTCCGTGGCCGCCTTGCCCGCGCCGGGACAATGCTCCTGCAGCCGGTAGTCAACGCTGCGCTCGCTGAAGCCCTGGGTGAACGCGGCGTTGCTGTGCTGCAGGGGCTGCAGGCGGATGAGTTGCTGCCGGTAGTGCTCACGCTGCTGGTTGTACTGCTCGATGGCGCGGTTCATGAACTGCGGGTCATTGACGGTCCACGTCGCGTGGGCGGAGCCGGCCACCAGCAGGACGGCGAGGAACAGGCAGGCAAGCAGGCGTGCCGGTCGGGCACGCGCGGGCTGAAGGTCGGTCATGGCAGTGGCTGCGAGAGAAGAGGCATTCGATGGCGGAAATCGCGTCGGTGCCGGCAGTTCACTGCGCGGGCACGGGACCGTCAATCGGCGCCATTGCGTGCCGCGTCGCATGCGGCCACGCCGGTCGCGCGCAGTGCGCGGACAGCCCGCCGTGGCGCGGTTCTGCGGCGTTACCACCGCAGCGATCGCAACCTGCACTCCGTTGCAGAAAGGGCCTGCGGCAACGCCCTATCGAGGTCGTTCACGCCAGCACGCGCGGTATGCGCTTTCGCCCTCAGTCGTTGAACAGTTCCGCGCCGCACTGCGGGCAGTAGCCGGTGGCCAGTGCGTGTTGGCCGCACGTGTCCAGCAGCGCGTGGCCACACGTGGCGCAGAGCAGCCCGTCGGGTGGCACGCTGCGTGGGCCGTGGCGCGCCATGTGCGCGATGAAACCCAGCAGCACGCCCAGATGCAGCAGCGTGGGCAGTGGCCGTGTGGCCGCTGGCAGCAGCGCCAGCACAAGGGTCGGCACGGCCAGCAGAACGGCGAACAGGCACAGGCGGTGGATCAGGAACTGACGCTCGCGGGCGTGCAGGTCGATGTGCAGGTGGCGGAAGCGCTCGCGGTTCATGGCTGTGCCCCGACGTGTTCACCCTGCAGGCGATCACCTACCTGTGCGCTCAGCGCCATGCAGGCCATCATCAGCCCTTCCATCACGCGGTCGCCCAGGCATTCGTCCTCGTTGCCGCTCTGCCGCACGCGCTCGGCGGCCAGCAGCAGTTCCTGCACCACGCGCAGGCCGGCCACGGCGCAGTCTGCATCGGCCAGTTGCACGCGCCGCGTGGGCATCGGGTGCTGCTCGGGCCAGGGTTGGCCGTTGGCGGCGGCGCCGCGGCCGATACGGCGCAGGGTCGCGGCAAAGGAAGTAGGGTCGGCGGCCGCCGGGCGGGCAGGGCGCAGCGGCGATACATCAGGCGTGGTCATGGCGTGGCTCCGAAAGGGGCAAGCAACAACCGCCACACAAAGGTGGCGGGCGGTACGCGGTTCGAATCCGGATGAAGCCAAGCCGGCGGGCGCGAACGCCCCCGCGCACCGCCCGCCATGGCCGGCAGGCGGATTGCCAGCCGACGCCGCACACGGCGGCGCCGACTGGCAAGCGCAATCACTCAGCTTTAATGCGGGATTCGAAGCCCGGCCATCCGTTATCGATGGCCCGCCATCTGTAACCGCGGTGATGCCGAATGCCAATCAGAAAAGTTGAAGAACGCACTCTGATAGCGACGCTTTCGGCATTGTCGCAGGCTGTTAAGTAACCGCGATCCGAAGTGGCGCGTGGCGCTGCGCCCAACCGGCAATCTGCGACACAGTGCCGTGTTGAACACCTGCACTTACACCCCACAACGTGGCAATTGCGACAAGGCCTCAGCCCAGCGCGTCCTGCACCGCCGCCACGAACGCGCGCACTTTCGGCGGCACCCGGCTGGCGCTGGGATAGACCGCCCAGATATCCAGCGGTTCGGGCGCGGCATCTTCCAGCGTGATCGCCTGCACATCGCCACGCGCCAGCGCATCGCGCACATACCACTGCGACAGATTGGCGATGCCCAGCCCGCCCGCGCAGGCTTCATACACCGCTTCCACCGAACTGGCCGTCAGCCGGCCCGCCACCCGCTGCCGCAGCGGCTTGCCGTCGCGCAGGAACGCCCAGTGGCGGGTGCCGCTGGCGGCCAGGCACTCGTGCCCCGCCAGATCGGACAGCAGCTGCGGCTGCCCGCGCTGTTGCAGATACGCGGATGAAGCGATCAGCACGCGCGGGTTGTCGGCCAGGCGCCGCGCCACCAGCCGGTTGTCGCGCAGCGGCGCAATGCGGATGGCCACATCAATGCCCTGCGCGACGATATCCACCTGCTCGTCGGTGGTGTGCAGATCCACGTGCAGGCGCGGGTGCTCGGTCATGAAGGCCGGCAGCAGCGGCGCTACCACGCGGCGCCCGAATGCGGTGGACGCGGTGACGCGCAACTGGCCGCTCAGGCCGCCGCCATCGGGGTGCAGGTCGGCCAGGGCATTGGCCTGGCCTTCCAGCAGGGCCTGCGCGTAGGGCAGGAACACCTCGCCATCGCTGGTGGGCGACAGCGACCGGGTGGTCCGGTGCAGCAGGCGCGCGCCCAGTTCGGCTTCCAGCGCCCCCAGGCTGCGCGAGGCCGACATGGCGGTCAGGCCCAGCTTGCGCGCCGCGCCGGCCAGGCTGCCCACGCGCACGGCTTCCACGAACACCTGCACATCGCTCAGGTTCATTCTAACGATTTCCGTTTGGCTGGCCTAACTGATTGGCAGTCTACTGCATGATTCGATACGCGCTCATAGTTTCGCCACGCCCACTCCGGGTGCGAACCGAGCCCGATCCATGCGCACTGCAACCACTCCGGCACAGCCTGCCGCGCTACCGGCCCTGACCCCGGCCCTCACCCTGGTGATGGCCCTGTGTGCAGGCCTGGCCGTGGCCAACATCTATTACAACCAGCCCATGCTGGGCCTGATGCAGCGCGAGCTGCCGGGCACGCTGACCGGCCTGGTGCCCACCGCCACCCAGCTGGGCTACGCGCTCGGCCTGTTCGCACTGGTGCCGCTGGGCGACCGCGTGGAGCGCCGCCGCCTGATCGTGGTGCAGTTCACCCTGCTGGCCGTGGCCCTGGCGTTGACCGCGCTGGCGCCCAGCGGTGCCCTGCTGCTGGCCGCGTCGCTGCTGGTGGGGGTGACCGCCACCGTGGCCCAGCAGATCGTGCCGCTGGCCGCCGCACTGGCCGCGCCCGAACGCCGCGGCGCCACCATCGGCATCGTGATGTCCGGCGTGCTGTGCGGCATCCTGCTCAGCCGCACCCTGTCCGGCGCCGTGGGCGACCACGCCGGCTGGCGCGCCATGTTCTGGCTGGGCGTGCCGCTGGCGCTGGGTGCTGCGGTACTGGCACGCACGCTGCTGCCGGTCAGCCAGCCCACGCAGGGCGCAAGCTATCCGGTGCTGATGCGTTCACTGGTGGGGCTGTGGCGTGAACTGCCGGTGCTGCGCCGCGCCGCCATCACTCAGGCCTTGCTGTTCGCTGCGTTCGCCGCGTTCTGGACCACCTTGTCGCTGCGCCTGCCGCAGTTGAGTGCCGATTACGGCGCCCAGGTGGCCGGGTTGTTCGGCATCGTCGGTGCGGTCGGCATCCTGGCTGCACCGCTGGCCGGCCGCATTGCCGACCGCCGTGGCCCGCACCTGGCCATCATCGCCGGCAGCGCGCTCACCCTGCTGTCGTGGCTGTTGCTGGGCCTGTGGCCGTCCATCATCGGCCTGGTCGTGGGCTGCGTGCTGCTGGACCTGGCGGTGCAGGGCGTGCTGGTTTCGCAGCAGCACGTGGTCTACGCACTGCGGCCGGAAGCCCGTTCGCGCCTCAACACGCTGTTCATGGGCTCGATGTTCCTGGGCGGTGCCTCCGGTGCTGCGGCCGCCAGCTGGGCCTGGTCGCTGGATGGCTGGCGGGGCGTCGTGGCGTTGTCGATCGGCCTGGCCGCGCTGGCCACCGCACTGCAGCTCGGCACCCGCGCCGCAGCGCGCTGAGAACCCCCTCATCTTTCCCCCCACGTTGAAAGGACACTCTGATGAACCCGTTCGTCAGCCACACCGTGCGTGCCAATGGCATCCGCCAGAACTTCATCGACACCGGCAACGGCGCCCCCGTGGTGCTGCTGCACGGCTTTCCGGAAACCAACTACGCCTGGCGGCACCAGATTCCGGTGCTGGCGGCCAACCACCGGGTGATTGCGCCCGATCTGCGTGGCTACGGTGAAACCGAGAAGCCGGCCACCGGCTACGACAAGCGCACCATGGCGCAGGACATCGTGGCCCTGCTGGACACGCTGGGCATCGACAAGGTGGCGCTGGTCGGGCACGACCGTGGTGCCCGCGTGGCCACGCGCCTGGCCAAGGATCACCCGCAGCGCGTGGACCGCCTGGTGGTGATGGACAACGTGCCCACCCGCATCGTGGCGCGTGAACTGAACGCCGCCATCGCCAAGGCGTACTGGTTCTTCCTGTTCCACCTGGTGCCGGATCTGCCCGAGGCGCTGATTGCCGGCAATGAAGCGAAATGGCTGCGCTGGTTCTTCTCTGACTGGGCCTACGACCCGGCCGCGATCGGCGGCGAAGCCTTCGACACCTATGTGCGCGCCTACAGTGCGCCGGGTGCGGTGCGCGGGGCGATGTCGGACTACCGCGCCAACGCAGTGGACGTACAGCAGGACCTGGAAGACGCGCACGTGCGCATTGCCTGCCCGACGCTGGCCCTTTGGGGCGCGGAGTTCGAGGCGGTGGGGCGCATGTTCGACATGCCGAAGGTCTGGGCGGAAATGGCCGAAAACCTGCGTGCGGTTGCCATCGAACGCTGCGGCCACCTGCCGCATGAAGAGCGCCCGGAGGTGGTGAACGGCCTGCTGATGGAGTTCCTGCAGGACTGGAGGGGCTGATGGACCGCGCTACTGCAGACACGGCTGCACACGGTGCAGTACACCGCCCTGTATCCCCGGGCTCATCGGCCTTTTCGTTCAACACACGCAGGAATGCAATGATGCACAAGACACACACTCTCGCGGCCGCACTGTTGCTGGCCGCTTCCTCGGCGTTGCCGATGGCTGTCATGGCGGCCGAACCCGCTGCGGCGGCCGTGCAGCAGCCGCAGCAGGCACCGGGCTTCTACCGCATGCAGCTGGGCACGTTCCAGGTGACCGCACTGCTGGACGGCACGCATCTGTTCCCCGTGGACCAGCTGCTGTTGGGCGCGCGCCCCGGCGAAGTGGATCGGCTGCTGGCGCAGCAGTATCTGAAGGCACCTGTGGAAGGCATGATCAACGCGTTCCTGATCGAGCAGGGCGGTCGGGTGATGCTGGTCGATACCGGCGCCGGCGATCTGTACGGCGCCGAGGGTGGCGGCCTGGTCGCGGCGCTGCGGGCATCGGGGCATAGCCCGGACGATGTGGATGACATCTTCATCACCCACCTGCATGAAGACCATGCCGGCGGCCTGCTGCGCGATGGCAAGGCGGTGTTCCCCAATGCCACGGTGCATGTGGCCAAGCGCGAGTTCGACTTCTGGACCAACAGCCGCAACCAGGACCAGGTGGGACCGCTGCAGCGTCCGTTCTTCGCAGCCGCGCAGAGCGTGCTGGCGCCGTATCGTGCGGCCGGGCGCGTGCAGACCTTCGAACCGGCAGGCCAGGACCTGGTGCCGGGGCTGCGTGCCCTGCCAGCCCCCGGCCACACCCCTGGCCACAGTGTCTACCTGCTGCACGATGCCGATCAGGCCATGCTGTTCTGGGGTGACACCGTGCATGTGGCGGCGGTGCAGTTCGATGACCCGCAGGTGGCCATTCGTTACGACTGGCAGAGCACCCGGGCTATTGCTTCGCGTGATGCCTTGTACCAGCAGGCGGTAGCCAACGGCTGGTGGATCGCCGCGGCACACATTTCCTTCCCCGGCATCGGCCATATCGCCGAGGGCGCGCCGTACCAGTACCGCTGGGTGCCGGCCAACTACACGCTCAATCGCTGAACCGCTTCCCCCAACCGCATACAGGATCAGACATGACCAATTTCGTTGCTGCCCAGGATGGCACCCAGATCTTCTACCGCGACATCGGCAGTGGCCGCCCGATCGTGCTCTCGCACGGCTGGCCGTTGAACAGCGACGCCTGGGACCCGCAGATGCAGTTCCTGGCCGACGCCGGCTTCCGTGTGGTGGCGTATGACCGCCGCGGGCATGGGCGCTCGGACCAGCCGCCGGGCGGCTATGACATGGACACCTTCGCCGATGACCTGGCGGCGGTGATGCAGGCCCTGGACCTGCGCGATGCGGTACTGGTGGGGCACTCGATGGGCGGCGGTGAAGTGGTGCGCTATGTCACCCGGCACGGTACCGATCGTGTTGCCAAACTGGTGCTGCTGGGTGCCATCACGCCGTTGATGGGCGCTATCGACGGCCATCCCGAGGGCGTGCCGAGGGCGGTGGCTGACGGGGTGAAGCAGGCCGTGCTGGGCAATCGTTCACAGTTGTACCTGGATTTCCCCACCGCCTTCTTCGCCATGGGACAGGGTGACGTGCCGCATGACGCGGGCTGGCAGATGGCGTTCTGGCAGCAGGGCATGAGCGGCGCGCTGCATGCGCAGCTTGCCTGCGTCGACCAGTTCTGGGGTACCGACTTCCGCGCGGAGATGGCATCGATCACGCTGCCGACGCTGGTGGTGCACGGCAGTGGCGATGACATCGTGCCGCTGGACACCACCGCACGTCGTGCCGTCGAGATCCTGCCCAATGCCACCCTGGTGGTGTACGAGGGCGCCTCGCACGGTTTCCTGGTCACCCATCGGGATCGCCTGAACGCCGATCTGGCCGCATTTGCCTACGTCTGAGTGCACGTGGAAGCGTAGAATTCCTTCGCCGTTGGCGCCTGCATCCGCAGTGCCAGCGGCAAGGAACCCCACTGCAAATGGAATGTAGGTAATGAACGCAACCCCCTCCCTGTCTCGTGCACGCCGCACGCGCCTGAAGCTGCTGGCTCCGCTGCTGGCCGTCGCCGCCACCGCACCGGCCGCCCACGCCTCGAACGCCAGCCAGTGGCAGGCCATTGCGCCGTCGCTGCAGGCCGCGCTGGAATGCCGCGCCGCCCCCGATACCAACGCTGCCGCCTGGAAGGCGCTGCCGCGCGAAGAAGACGGCAGCCTGAAGCCGATCACCCCGGCCGCCGGGTTCACCCTGTTTGGTCTGCCGGTGAAGGAAATCACCGCCTACATCGACGACAGCGATGGCATGGGCCAGAGCTACAGCGCCGAACTGGGCGCCAGCGTTGCCGCCGTGCGCAAGGCGGCCAAGCTGGATGCCGGCGGTGGCCGCGAAACCAAGCTGGGCTCGCTGATGGTGAGCGAGGGCAGCCCGGTTACGCTGACCTGCACCGTGCCGGGTGAGTACGACGAGCGCGACTACCAGGAAAACTGAGCGCGGTAGACCCTGCCGGGGTGGTGCAGCGCATGTGCTGCGCCACCAGCAGCAGGCTGACGCCCGCCGACGCTGCCAGCAGCCGTGCCAAGGGCAGGCTGCTGGCATCGACGGGCAACTGCGACCACATCAGCAGCGCAGCGCCAGCGCTGGCCAACACCGGCGCCACAGGTGCCTGCCCAAGCGATAGTGCGCGGCAGAGCTGGGCGACCACGCCTGCACACACTAGCGGTGTGCACAGGCCACGCAGCCCGGTGCCGCCTGCGGCCCAGGGGGCGTGGGGCAGGTGGCCCGGCATCAGCTGCGGCAGCCAGGCCGCGCAGAGCACGGCGACGAAGTAAGCTGCGGCCGCGCCCTGCAGCCACACCTGCGGCCTGGGTCGTATGGACACCTTGCTGCCGCCCTTACAGCTTCACGTTCAGCCCGATCTGGAAGCCGCGCCCCGGCAAGGGTGCGATGTACTTCAGCGGGGAGTTGTGCGGTCGCGCCTCTTCGTCCAGCAGGTTGCTGCCGTTGACGAAGACCTCCAGCGCCGACACATACGCATTGCGGATCGGGAAGGCATAGCTGACCTGCATTTCGACCAGGGTGAAGGCAGGCAACGGAATCTCTTCGCTGACGTTCCGGCCCAGATACTGCTGGGTATCGTAGTAGGTGCCAGACACGTGTGCCTTCCAGCCGCCGCGCTGCCAGGCCACGTTCGCACCGTAGCGGTTGGTGGGCATGTTGGGCAGGTACTGGCCATCGTTGTGGGCGCGCAGTGCGTCGGGCTGGTCGGCCTTGTTCTTCACCAGATCGGAGAACGCCGACACCTGCAGGCTGCCGTAACGCCCCAGTTCCAGGGCCTGCGACACATCCACCTCAAAGCCCTTCACCGTGGTGTCGGTCTGCTTCCAGTACTTCAGCGGCAGGCGGTTGGCGGTCTGCAGGCCGGAATAGCCCAGGTAGAGATAGTTCTCGTACTTCATTTCATAGGCGGTGGCCGTGGCCTCGAAGCCTGCGTTGCTGAAGGCCAGCGTGAACTCCTGGGTCTTGGCGCGCTCGGGTTCCAGCGCCTGGTTCCCTTCCTCCTGGGTCATGGTGGAGTAGTGCGCGTTGCTGGCATAAAGCTCGTTCACGTCGGGGGCGCGCTGTGAATCGGCGTAGCGCAGGGTTGCCGCGAACCACTTGCCGAGCTTGAAGTAGCCACCGGCGCTGTAGCTTTCCAGGTTGAAACCATGGTCCTTCAGGCTGCCGTTGGGTGAGTTGCGGCCACTCTGGAAGCGACTGGCCTGGATTTCGTGATCGATCTTCTCGTGCCGGTAGCCAGCAACGAAGGTGGCCCACGGCAGGGTCAGCGTCTCCTTCACGAACAGCGCCCTTGCCTGGGTATCCACGTCGGGCAGATAGCGTTGCGGGCCACTGCCGGTGATGGAACGGGTCTGCTGGCTGACGCCCAGCAGGCCGGTCAGTGCACCCACGCGGCGATGGTTCAGCAGCAGCTCGCCCTGGTAGGTCTGGAAGGCATACTGGTTGGCCTTGCTGGCGCCCAGGTATTCACCTGCGGTGCTGCTGAGCTTGGACAGGTTCAGTTCGGCGCTGTCCAGCAGCGGCAGCGGCTCGCGTACGTTGGCCAGCACCGTATACGTGTCCTGCTGCAGTTTCACCCCGACCGGGCGGCCCTGGCTGTAGTCCGAACCAAAGGAGAGGTTCTCCATCGAGAAGCCGGGTACGCCGTACTCGCTGTCCTTGCTGTCGATGCTGGCGGCCACGTAGCCGCGGTCGAAGAAGTAGGTCGAGCCCACCGCCAGGTGGGTATTGCGGAAGTAGCTGTTGCCCAGCGTTCCGGAATAGTTGGGCGTGACATCGCGGTTGATCTGCTGCTGCACGTAGGGCGGCGTGCCCTGCACGTACTGCGGATTGGCCGGGTTGACGTAGGTCTTGCCCATCCACACCGAGGTGGGCTGGTTGGTGAAGAAGGAGAAATCGCCGTCTGCCCAGTCCGGGTTCTCGGTCATGAACTGGTCGATGAAGGGCTGCGAGCCCTTGTTGTAGACCCGCTGCACGCGCGCTTCCTTCTGGCAGGCATCGGCCAGCGCGCTGTTCACGCCGCCGGCGGCAGGGAACAACTGGCTGTCGCACACGCTGGCCTTGCTGTTGCCGGGGATGTCGTAGTGGGAGATGCGCTGCACCGACATCTGCAGGTTGGTGGACACGTTGCGCTGGTTGTTGAAGTTCATGCGGAAGCCTTGTGCGTCGGCGGCATTGAAGCCCTGGCGCAGCAGCAGTTCCATTTCCTGGTCCTTGGCTTCCATCTGGCGCGAGATGAGCCCGGTGTCGACGTTTACGCTGCCGCCGATGGCGTTGCCGCCGTAGCGCACGCTGTCGGAGGACTTGTTGACTGTTACCTGCTTCACGAACAGCGGGTCGAAGGGCACGTTGATGTTGCCGCTGATGGCATTCATACCCAGGATCGAATGGCCGTCCTCCAGCAGCTGCACGCGGTTGCCACTGAGGCTGCGGATCACCGGCGCGCCGGCATTGGGGCCGAAAGCGCTGCTCTGCACACCCGACACGTGTTCCAGCATGTCGCCCAGGGTGCGGTTGGGCGCATCGGTGTTTTCGACCACCACCACCGAGTCGACCTTGGAAAGGCGATCGGCGCGGACATCCAGCGTGGGCAGGGTGGTGCTTTCGGCGGCGCAGGCGCCATGGACAGCAAGCAGTACAGCAACGGCAAGAACGTGACGACGCATACATCCCCCTGAAAAAGAGGCGGGATGTTATAACATCACATTCAGGTCGACAAGCGTCGCAATGGGCAAACGGCTGCGCGTCCGTGGCGCTCCAGTACGATCGCTCGTTTACCATGCACGCCCACGATCGTTCCGGCGTTGAATCATGATGTCTGCGTACAGTCCCGCCCAGGTGCCCGCATGAAAGTAGAACTGCAGCAGCAAGCGCTGCGCCTGCTCCTGGACCCCGCTGAACTGCAGGCGTTGCTGGGCGGGGAAACGGTGGAGAACATGACCCGCTTCGGTGGCGTGGAGGGTTGGGGCCTGGCGCTGTCGCTGCACGCGGGCGACCAGCCGGTGCTGCTCGATGGCGGCACCTTCTGCCGGCTGGTACTGCCGCGCGAGACCGTGCAGCCGCTGGCCGACGCAGGAACGGCGGCGGTGCAGCAGGTGCTGTACTTGGACGATGGCAGCACGCTGCAGGTGCAGGTTCTGGTCGCGCCGGCGCAGCCCGGCGCGTGATCCCGCGCGGGGGCGGCGTTGCCGCCTCCGCAAAGCAGGCCCGCGCGCCACTCAGATGGCCACGGCGGGCCCGTGGCAGGCCGCATCGAACGATGCGTTCTCAGCTGATGAAGCCCTGTCACAAATAAATCGCCATCACTTCACGGCTGTTTGATATGCAACAGGGCACATTCGCGTAGAGCCTACGCGCACGTCCCCCACGTTCCGCGACGACTTCCTTTCCAGCACACGCGCCCAGCAGGGCGCCGCTGGCGTCTGCCTGACTGATTCAGAGAACCATCATGGCCCTCGACCTCGTCGCCGGTTCCCCGTACGACTCCGTGGCAGACACCGCGCTGCCCGCGCCCGGTGCTGTGCCCATCGGCACCCGCCGCGGCCCCTCACAGCCCGTTGAACTGCCCGCGCTGGTGCAGCGGGTGCTGTTCGTGGCGACCGAGATGGCCGACTTCATCAAGGCCGGTGGCCTGGGTGATGTCGCTGCGGCGCTGCCACGGGCAGTACGGGCCGGATGTGATGCGCGGGTGCTGCTGCCGGGCTATCCCGAAGTGCTGCAGCGCCTGCCGCAACTGCGGGAAGTGGGCCGCATTGGCGGCCGCGCCGGGCTTCCGGCCTGCACCGTCGGCATGGCCTTGCAGGCCGACGGACTGCCGATCTACGTACTGCTCTCACCGGCACTGTATGAGCGCGAAGGCTCGCCCTATGTGGATGCGCAGGGCAGGGAGTGGCCGGACAACGCGGTGCGCTTCGCCACGCTTTCGCACGCCGCCGCCGAGCTCGCGGCGGGCAGGGCGGGTCTGGACTGGACACCGCAGCTGCTGCACCTGAATGACTGGCCGGTGGCGCTGGCCGCCGCCTACGTGCGCTGGGACCGCACCGCCGTGCCGACCCTGCTGACCATCCACAACCTGGCCTACCAGGGGCTGTTTCCCTTCGCGCTGGCGCCCGCGTTGGGCGTGCCGGCCGAGCGTCTGGACGAACTGCACTTCCACGGCCAGATGTCCTTCCTGCAGGGCGGCATTGCCAATGCAACACGGCTGAACACGGTCAGCCTTCGCTACGCGCAGCAGATCACGGCGGTCGAGGATGGTTGTGGCTTGCATGAGCTGCTGGCGCGTCGCGCTGCCGGCGGCCACCTCAGCGGGATCGTCAACGGCATTGACGCCAGCTGGGATCCGCGTCGAGACACCCACCTCAAGGCCCGTTTCGGCGTTGGCCAGTGCGCTGGGCGCGATGCCAATGCGCAGGCCGTGCGCCAGGCCTTCGGCCTGCAACCATCGCAGGGGCCGCTGTTTGCGGTGGTCTCGCGGCTGGTCCACCAGAAGGGCCTGGATATCACCTGCGATGTCGCCCCGCAGATCGTGGCCGCCGGTGGCCAGCTGGTGGTGATCGGCGGCGGAGAGCCACAGGTCGAGGCGCAGGTGCAGGCGTTGGCACAGCGATACCCCGGCCGGGTGGGCGCCTTCATCGGTTTCGAGGAAGGCCTGGCGCGGCAGATGTTCGCCGGGGCAGATTTCCTGCTGATGCCGTCGCGCTTCGAGCCCTGTGGCCTGAGCCAGATGTACGCCCAGCGCTTCGGCTGCCTGCCCGTGGCGCACGCCACCGGCGGCCTGGTCGACACGGTGGAAGATGGCGTGACCGGATTCCTGTTCCACGGCGCCAACGCCGACGGGCTTCGCCGCTGCGTGGAGCGGGCGATGCGCACGTTCCGGCTGCCCGCGCTGATGCAGGCCATGCGGCGCGCCGCCATGCTGCGGCCCGGTGGTTGGGAGAGCGCCGGGCGTGCGTACCTGGCGCTGTACCAGCAGACCTGCGGGGTGGCCGCATGACCGACGCAGGACGCGGCGTGGACGCGCTGGATTACGAGCCCGCAGTGCAGGGTGAAAGCGCCGGGCCGCTGCCGCCGGAGCTGCATGATCTGTTCCATGCGCGCCCTGCGGACGCCTTTGCTTGGCTGGGACCGCATGCTGATGCCCGTGGCGGTCGCGCGCTGCGCGTGCTGGTGCCGGACGCAAGGCGGGTGGAGGTGGTCGCGTCCAATGGCACGCGCTGGGACCTGCGCAGCACGGAACTGCCGGGGCTGTTTGAGGGACGTGCTGGCGACGATGCGGTTCCACTGCTGGCGCTGCATTTTCCGCACGGTATCGAGCAGGTGCACGATGCCTATGCGTTCGGCCCGCTGCTGGATGAGCCCCTGCTGCAACGCATCCACCACGGCGATGCGGAGGCGATGCGCGCACTGGGCGCGACCGCGACGACGCTGCACGGCATCCAGGGCGTGCGCTTTGCCGTGTGGGCACCCAATGCCCGACGCGTGGCCGTGGTGGGCGATTTCAATGGATGGGATGGCCGCCGCCACCCCATGCGCCTGCGCCATGCGGCTGGCGTCTGGGAGCTGTTCGTTCCGGGTGTGAAGGCGGGCGCGTGCTACAAGTTCCGCATTACCGGCGCGCAGGGCCAGGTGCTGCCGGACAAGCTCGATCCGATGGCGCGTTGGGCGGAACGGGCGCCTGCGACGGCCTCGCGGGTGGTGGCTGACGTACCACTGGCGTGGAGCGATCAGGCATGGCTGCAACGGCGCGGTCAGGTGGGCATTGAGGCGCCGCTCTCGATCTACGAAGTGCACGCCGGATCGTGGCAGCGCCAGGAAGACGGCAGTGTGCTGGACTGGGACGCACTGGCCGCGCGACTGATCCCGCACGTGATCGGCCTGGGATTCACCCATGTCGAGCTGCTGCCCATCAGCGAGCATCCTTTTGGCGGCTCGTGGGGCTATCAGCCGCTGGGCATCTATGCACCCACGGCGCGCTATGGCAGCCCAGAGGCCTTTGCCCGCTTCGTCGACCGTTGCCATCAGTCCGGGCTGGGCGTGATCGTGGATTGGGTGGGTGCGCACTTCCCGGATGATGCCCACGGGCTGGCGCGCTTCGATGGCACGGCGCTGTACGAACATGCCGATCCGCGCGAAGGCAAGCATGCCGACTGGGACACGTTGATCTACAACTACGGTCGCAACGAAGTGGCGGGCTATCTGGTCGGCAGCGCGCTGGAGTGGATCGAGCGCTTCCATATCGACGGACTGCGTGTGGATGCCGTTGCTTCCATGCTGTATCGCGATTACAGCCGCCCCGACGGGCAATGGGTGCCCAATGCACAGGGCGGGCGCGAGAATCTGGAAGCGGTGGCCTTCCTGCAGCGGCTGAACCAGACCGTGCGTGAGCGCTTCCCGGATGTGCTGGTGATCGCCGAGGAAAGCACCGCCTGGCCGGGGGTCACCCGCGCGGTCGCCGAGGGTGGCTTGGGCTTTACCCACAAGTGGAACATGGGCTGGATGCACGACACGCTGCAGTACCTGCGGCGCGATCCGGTGCATCGCCAGCACCATCACAGCGAAATCAGCTTCGGGCTGGTCTATGCGTTTTCCGAGCGTTTCGTGTTGCCGCTTTCCCATGATGAGGTGGTGCACGGCAAGGGCTCGCTGTTGAACAAGATGACCGGTGAGCGCGACCAGCAGTTCGCCCAGCTTCGCGCGTACTACGCCTTCATGTGGGCACACCCCGGCAGCAAGCTGCTCTTCATGGGCGGGGAATTCGGCCAGGCCGGCGAGTGGGCCCACCAGCGCGGGTTGCAGTGGGACCAGGCCGGAACGGCCGAAGGCGGCGGACTGATGCGGCTGGTGGCGGATCTGAACGCGCAGCTGCGGCAGCAGCCCGTGCTGCACCGGGACCTGCGTGACGAACGCAGCTTTGCCTGGAGCGTGGCCGATGACAGCCGCAACAGCGTATTCGCGTTCGTGCGGCAGGATCCTGCAGGCGTCGCGCCTGCGCTGCTGGTGGTCAGCAACTTCACCCCGGTGCAGCGCGATGGCTATCGGGTCGGGGTGCCGGCAGCGGGCCGCTGGTCGGAACGCCTGAATACCGACAGCCATCACTATGCCGGCGGCAATGCCGGCAATCTGGGTGCGCTGGCGACCGAGGCGCGGCCCATGCATGGCCATGCGCAATCGTTGCGGCTCACGCTGCCGCCCATGTCAACGCTGTATCTGCAGGTTGCGCAATGACCGCAGACGCGCGCCTGGGCGCGTGGCCGGTGGACGATGGCACAGTGGCGTTCCGGCTGTGGGCGCCGGATGTGGCGCAGGTCGAGCTTGTGCTGGCTGGCGCGGCGATACCGATGCGCCGGGAACCCCATGGCACCCACTGGGTTCGTTCCGCTGCCGGCCATGGCGACCGCTACCGCTTTCGTCTGCCCGACGGCACTGAAGTGCCGGACCCTGCATCGCGCTGGCAACCGGAGGGCGTAGAAGGGCCCAGCGCAGTGGTCATGCCTGACCGCGCTGTCTGGCTGACCGGACCGGGCCCGCGGGTTGCCTGGCAGGACATGGTGATCTACGAAGTGCATATCGGTGCGGCGGGCGGTTTCGCCGCGCTCATCGCACAGCTGCCGATGCTGGCCGAGACAGGCATTACCGCGATCGAACTGATGCCGGTGGCGCAGTTTCCGGGTACGCGCAACTGGGGCTATGACGGTGTGTTCCCGTATGCCCCGGCGCAGGCCTATGGCGGCCCCGACGCACTGAAAGGCTTTGTTGATGCGGTACATGCGGCGGGCATGGCGGTGTTGCTGGACGTGGTCTACAACCATTTCGGGCCGCAGGGAAACCACTTGGCCCGGTACGCCAAGGCCTTCTTCCGCAGCGGGCAGAGCACGCCGTGGGGCGAGGCCATTGACTTCACGCAGCCGCAGGTGCAGCGCTTCTTCATCGACAACGCGCTGATGTGGCTGCAGGAGTACCGGTTCGACGGCCTGCGCCTGGACGCCGTGCATGCCATCGCTGACGACCGCTTCCTGCAGCAGCTCAGCGATACCGTGCGGGCGCAGGTGCCGCATGCGCACCTGGTGCTGGAAAACGAGCGGAACCAGGCTCGCTGGCTTTGCGGTGCCTACCAGGCACAGTGGAATGATGACTTCCACAATGCGCTGCACGTGCTGCTGACCGGCGAGCATGAAGGCTATTACGCTGCCTATGCTGGCCGCGCCGAGGAACTGTTGGCGCGCTGCCTTGCCGAAGGCTTCGCCTGGCAGGGGGAGCCGGATCTGCACGGCGTGCCCAGGGGCGAAACCAGCACTGACCTGCCGCCGTCCCGCTTCGTGGTGTTCGCGCAGAACCATGACCAGGTGGGCAACCGCGCGTTCGGTGAGCGCTTGAGCATGCTGGTTGCAACACCGCTGCTGGACATGGCCACCGCGCTGACCGTGCTGACGCCGATGGTGCCGCTGCTGTTCATGGGCGAGCCGTGGCAGGCCAGGTCACCCTTCCTGTTCTTCACCGATTTCAAGCCGCCGCTGGACGAGGCCGTACGCGAGGGGCGCCGGCGCGAGTTCGCCGGATTCAGCGCCTTCGCCGATGCTGCATCGCGCGCGCGTATTCCCGATCCGAACGATCCGGCCACGCTGCAGGCCTCCTGCGTGATGCCGCCCGGCGATGACCCCGCGTCGCAGGCGGCATTGGCGTGGTTGCGCGCGCTGCTGGTGTTGCGCCGCCGCTATCTGCAGCCGGAGCTGGAGCACGCGCGCTCGCTGGGCGCGACGGTACTCGGCGCCGGCGCCGTGCAGGCGGGCTGGCAGCTGCCTTCCGGGCAGTGGTGGATCGCCATCAACGCGGGCCCCGCGCCGGTGGCGCATTCGCTTCCCGAGGGCGAGCGACCCTTGCCGCTTGCGGACGGCCCACGGCTTGCCGCCCGGGGTGGCCTGCAGCTGCGTTGGGTGCCGGCATGAGGGCCGACGCTGCGTTGCAGGCCGCTGCGCGTTCGGCCGGGCTGCTGGCCGAGTGGGAGGACGTTTCAGGTCGCCCCTGCACGGTGTCCCCGGATGTGCTGCGCGCGGTGCTGGCGCAGTTGCAACCGCAGGCGGACCGCGTGGATGCCCCGCTTCTTACCGCTGTCTGTGGTGAATCGGTGGTGTTGCCCGCCGCTTCGGGTGCGGCGGGCTGGGTGGACGAGGCGGGCAGGGCACACGACGCGCGGCCGGAGGGCCGAGGTGGTTGGACGGCGCCGGATCAACCGGGCTATTGGCACTGGCAACAGGGCAACCGATCCATCGCCATCGCCGTGGCGCCGCAGCGGGCGTGGTGGCCAGCGCAGCTTGACCGGGCCTGGGGCCTGGCGGCGCAGGTGTACAGCCTGCGCGGCGAGGCAGACGCGGGAATCGGTGACAGTGCCGGGTGTGCGCCGTGGCTGCAGCGCCTGCGTGAACAGGGCGGGCACGCATTGGCGCTCAGCCCGATGCATGCCGGCTTGCCGCCGACGGCGGGTTACAGCCCGTATTCGCCCAGCGACCGCCGCTGGCTTGACCCGTTGCAGGCATCGCTGTTGCAAGGAGTACCCGACGCGGCCCATGCCGCGCTGGCAAGCGACCCCGCCCTGGCCGAGGCCGTGCAGGCCGCCACGGCGGCGCGGCGTATCGATTGGCCCGGCGCGGCCGACCTGAAGTGGCGATGGCTGCGCGTGGCCAGGGCGGAGCTGCAGCACCGGCAGTCGGCGCTATGGAGCCAGATCAGCCAGTGGCGCTGCGAATCCGGGCCCGCGCTGCAGGCCTACTGCGCCCTCGCCGCCGACCCGCGTAGCGGCGATGCTGACGATCACGCGTTCGCCCAATGGATGGCGCGGCGCTGCTGGTCGCAGTTGCAGGCGCACGCACGTCGCGATGGCGCCTCGATCGGATTGATTGCCGATCTGGCCGTGGGCTGCGCGGCAGACGGTGCCGAGGCACGCTCGCAGCCGCAGGCCATGCTCGCCGGTCTGGAACTGGGCGCGCCACCGGATGCCTTCAACACGCAGGGCCAGGCCTGGGGCATCACCGGCTTCTCTCCGCTGGGCCTGCGCAGCCAGGGCTACGCGCCGTTCATCCATCTGCTGCGGGCGGTGATGGCCGACAGGGGCGGTATCCGCATCGACCACATTCTTGGACTGCATCGGCTGTGGGTCCTGCCGCGCGGGGCGTCTGCCGGCGACGGTGTCTATCTGCAGTTTCCGCTGGTGGACCTGTTGAACCTGCTGGTGCTGGAGTCCTGGCGCCACCAGTGTGTTGTCATCGGTGAGGACCTGGGGGTGGTGCCTGCCGGTATCCGCCAGCAGCTGGCCAGCCGCGGCGTGCTGGGTGTGGATGTCTTGCCGTTCACGCGCGACGCGGGCCGATTCCTGGCGCCCGCGGACTGGCGTCGCAACGCCGTCGCCATGCCATCGACGCATGATCTGCCACCGCTGGCCGGCTGGCTGCGCGGGCGCGACCTGCGCTGGCGCGCACGTCTGGGCGAGATCGACGATCTGCCTGCGGCCATGGCGCAGCGCCGCGCCGATGCGTGGACACTTGCGCAGGCCGCACCTGCAGAGGCCGTTGAAGACGCGGCACTGGACCGGCTGGCCGCCACACCGTCACGGCTGGCCCTGCTGCCGTTGGAGGATGCGCTGGGGCTGCGTACCCAGGTCAATCTGCCAGGCACCGTCGGCGGTCACCCGAACTGGCGGCGGCGGCTTCCGCTGCGCTGGGATGCGTCTGCGCTGCAATCGCGACTGCGACGCATCAGTGCCGGTCGTGGCGGAGCTGGTCGATGACCGCGCTGCGCGCAACCGCCCGGCTGCAGTTGCACGCAGGCTTCGACTTCGCTGCCGCCGCCGACCAGGTGGCGTACTTCGCGTCGCTGGGCGTCAGCCATCTGTATCTGTCGCCCATTGCGGCGGCCATGCCCGGTTCCAGCCACGGCTACGATGGCATCGACCCCACGCGCATCAGTCCGGAACTGGGTGGCGAACCGGGCTTCCTGCACCTTGCGCGCCGCGCCCGCGCGCACGGGGTGGGGCTTATCCTGGACTGGGTGCCGAACCACTTGGCCGCCGCGCCACAGAACCGGTGGTGGTCGGACGTGCTGAGGCATGGACGGCGCAGTGCTTACGCGCAATGGTTCGATATTGACTGGGAGGCCGCGGCCTGCCCGCAGCGTGTGTGGCTGCCGGTGCTGGATCGCCCGCTGCAGGCCGCCCTCCGCTGCGGCCTGCTGCGCGTGGAGGACGATGGCGATCTGCCTGTGCTCTGCCATCACGACCTGCGCCTACCGTTGTCACCCCGCAGCTATCCGCCGCAACCCGGCGCCCGGCAGGGGTGGGTGCAGCGCTGCAATCGCTCTGCCGAGCGCATGCACGCGCTGCTGCAGCGACAGCACTACCAGTTGGCGTGGTGGCGCACCGCCGGTGACCAGGTCAATTACCGTCGCTTCTTCGATATCACCTCGCTGGTTGCGCTGCGGGTAGAGCGCGAGGATGTGTTCGATGCCGCGCACGCGCTGCCCCTGCGACTGATACGCGAGGGCTGGGCGGACGGGCTGCGCATTGACCATGTGGATGGTCTTGCCGATCCGGGGGGGTATCTGGCCCGGCTGCGTGCGTGTATGGACCAGGCCGCTGCAGAAAGCGATCGCGCGTGCAGCGAGGTCACCCTGCACGTGGAAAAGATTCTCGCCGAAGGCGAAGCACTGCCGATTGCCTGGGCCTGCGATGGCAGCACCGGCTATGACTTCATGGACCAGGTGGGCGCCTGGCTGCATGACGCCGCTGCCGCCGACGCGCTCACCGCGCTGTGGCAGGCACGCTCGGCGGACCACCGCACGGTGGACGAGGTACAGCGGACGGCGCGCGATGTCTTGCTCGATGGGTCCCTGCATGCGGATCTGCAGCGCCTTTTGGTCTGCGTGCGGCAGGGGGTGGGCGACGCGGCGCGGCAGGAGGATATCACCGACGCCATGCTGCGCAGGGCCGTGTGCGCGTTGCTGCGCTGCTACCCGGTGTATCGCCCCTACGATCTTCAGACCGAACCCGAGCGCCAGGCATTGCATCGCGCCGAAGCCGCGGCGGCCGCAGGCGTTGATGCGGCGGTGCGCACCGCCTTGCGTCTGCTGGTGGATGCATTGAAGGCCCCGCAGGCGGATGTACTGCGCGTGCGCTTTGGCCAGCTTTCCGCACCGCTGAACGCCAAGGCGGTGGAGGATACCGCCTTCTATCGCTACTTCCGGTTGCTCTCGCGCAACGAGGTGGGCAGTGACGCGCAACGGATCGGTCTGCAGGGGAGCGAGCTGATTGACCTTGCACAGGCGCGTGCGCGCCGGCATCCACGGGCGATGCTGGCCCTGGCCACCCATGACCACAAGCGTGGCCCGGATGCGCGCGCACGCCTGGCACTGATGAGTGACGATGTGGCCGCCTGGCAGGCGGCGCTGGCCGGCTGGGAGCACGACTGCGCCGCGGCCGCGCTGCCCTTGCCATTGCCCGCCGCCGAAGCCTACGCGGTCTGGCAGGCGCTGGTCGCGGCCTGGCCGATGCACGGTGCGCCAGAGCCGGAATTCGCCGCGCGGATGCAGCAGTGGCTGCGCAAGGCCCTGCGCGAGGGCAAACGGATCAGCAGCTGGCTCGATCCCGATCTGCCCTTGGAAGATGCGGCGTGTGCGTGGCTGCAGTCCTTGTTGACCGCCGACAGCCTGAAGAACGTCCGCAACGCGCTGGCCGACCATGTGCAGCGCATTGCCCCGGCCGGTGCCTGCAACGGCCTGGCGCAGCTGTGCCTGCAGTTGTGCCTGCCGGGTGTTCCGGACATCTACCAGGGTACCGAGTTCTGGGATCTGAGTCTGGTTGATCCGGACAACCGACGCGCGGTGGATTTCGCGCAGCGCGCACAGGCACTCGCCGATGATCGACCGTGGCCAGCGTTGCTGCAGGACTGGCACAGCGGAGCGCCGAAGATGCGGTTGCTGGCCGTGCTGCTGCAGCTGCGCAGGGACCATGTGGCGGTGTTCCTGCAGGGCACGCTGCGCCGGGTGCCCGATCCCGGTTCGGCACGGCTGGTGTTTGTGCGCGAGCACGCCGGGCAGCAACTGCTGGTCGCCGTCAGGCGCGCGGGGGTGGGACGACCTGCCGGCCCCGGGCTCGCCTGCCACGACGATGGGACGCAGACCGTGAGCGGGCTGCCCCAAGGTTGCCTGCGCAACGTTCTGGACGGTCGCACGCAGGTATTCAACGGTTCCGCCACCGACGCGCTGCTGTTTGCCGGCAGCCCGGTGGCGGTATGGATCAACCAGGAGAGTGGGGCAGATGGACAGCAGTGAGCGGCGCCGCCGCATCAGGATGCTCGCGCATCAGATCTGGGAGGCCGAAGGGCGCCCGGATGACCAGCAGCAGCGCCACTGGCATATGGCCGAACGCCTTGTTGAAGCAGAGATAGCGGCCCTGCGGGCGGCTGAGGACGAACACGATGGCAACGCGTAAGTGGACCCAGACCTCGCGCGTGCGCGAAGGCCGCCCGTTCCCGTTGGGTGCCACCTGGGACGGCCTGGGCATGAACTTCTCGCTGTACTCGCAACATGCCACCAAGGTGGAACTGTGTCTGTTTGATGCGCGCAACCGGGAAGTCGAACGCATCGTGCTGCCCGAGTACACCAACGAGGTGTGGCACGGTTACCTGCCGGACGTGCGGCCGGGTCAGCGCTATGGCTACCGCGTGCACGGGCCTTATGCGCCGCAGGACGGGCACCGCTTCAACCCCAACAAGCTGCTGCTGGACCCGTATGCCAAGCAGATCGTAGGTGAGATCAAGTGGGCGCCGCACCTGTTCGGCTACACGCTCGGCCACCGCGATGCAGACCTGAGTTTTGACCGCCGCGACAGCGCGCCCTACATGCCGCGTTGTGCGGTCATCGACCCGGCCTTCAGCTGGGGCGGCGAGCGCGCGCCGGCAACTGCCTGGGACAGGTCGGTGATCTACGAGGCGCACGTGCGCGGGCTGACCATGCAGCACCCCGGCGTACCGCCTGCCGAGCGCGGCACGTTCTCAGCCTTGCGCCACGACGCGGTGGTGGACCATCTGGTCTATCTGGGGGTGACCGCGATCGAGCTGCTGCCCGTGCATGCCTACGTGGACGACCAGCAACTGCTGGAACGCGGGCTGCGCAACTACTGGGGCTACAACACCATCGGTTTCTTCGCACCGCAGCCGCGCTACCTGTCGCTGGAGACGGTTGCCGAATTCAAGCAGATGGTGGCGCGCCTGCACAGCGCGGGCATCGAAGTGATTCTGGACGTGGTCTACAACCACACCGCCGAGGGCAACGAACTGGGACCGACCCTGTCATTCAAGGGCATCGACAACGCCAGTTACTACCGCCTGGCCGAGGATCGCCGCTACTACATCAACGATACCGGTACCGGCAACACCTTCGACCTGACCAATGCCGGTGCATTGCGCATGGTCATGGATTCGCTGCGCTACTGGGTGACCGAGATGCGCGTGGATGGGTTCCGTTTCGACCTGGCCACGATTCTCGGCCGCGAGCGGCATGGGTTTGATCCGTCGGGCAGCTTCCTCGATGCCGTGCGCCAGGACCCGGTGCTGAGCCAGGTCAAACTGATTGCCGAGCCGTGGGACATCGGTCCGGGTGGCTACCAGCTCGGGCAGTTCCCGCCCGGTTGGGCCGAGTGGAACGACCGTTTCCGCGACACCACCCGTGCCCTGTGGCGCGGCGATGCCGGGCAGCTGCCGGAGTTCGCGGCACGCTTCACCGGTTCGGCCGACCTGTTTGACCATCATGGCCGCCGACCGTCGGCCAGCATCAATCTGGTCACCGCCCACGATGGCTACACGCTGCATGACCTGGTGAGCTACAACGATCGCCACAACGAGGCCAATGGCGAGGACAACCGTGACGGCCATTCGCACAACCTGTCGTGGAACCACGGGGTTGAAGGCGATACCGATGACGAAGGCATCCTCGCCCTGCGTGCACGGCAGATGCGCAACCTGCTGGGCACGCTGCTGCTGGCGCAGGGCACGCCGATGCTGTTGGCCGGCGATGAGTTCGGCCATTCGCAGCGCGGCAACAACAATGCCTACTGCCAGGACAATCCACTGAGCTGGATCGATTGGGAACGCGCAGCGCAGCCCGGCCCGCAGGCGCAGGCGGCGTTCGTGCGGCGCGCGCTCGCGCTGCGCCGGCGCTATGGCCTGCTGCGGCGCAATCGCTTCCTTACCGGTGACTACGATGAATCACTGGGCATGCGGGACATCGAGTGGCGGCGGCCGGACGGTGAGCCCATGGGCGAGAGTGATTGGCACGATGCGGAGCAGCGCGCCCTGCTGATCGTGCTCGATGGCCGCAGTCCGGACAGTGGCCTGCGCGAACCGGGTCGCCACGTCAGCCTGGCCCTGCTGTTGAACCCGAGTGACCAGCCGCAGTGCTTCCGCCCGTCCGATACGGTGCTGTCCTTCCGCCGGGTGGTGCTGCAGACCGATGAGGCGCCGTTGGAGATGGATGAGGAAGGGCAGTGGACGCTGCCGGCGCGCAGTCTGTGCCTGTTGGCATCGAGCAGCGCGGCGTGATGGCGTGACGCTGGGCCACGCCCGGCGGAACGTCTCACGGCTGCAAAGGAAAGCCGATCCTCGCGCGGCAATGCCGCAGCAGATTACGGCCTCCACCATCAAGATGCAGGACATCTGCGTCCCCAAACAACTTCAATAGTGCGGTTCCGGACGTGTTGGCGGCATGCCCGGAGCGCCTGGCTGCGGCTGTCAGCAACGGATCTGCGCGCGCATCGTGTCCGCCGGGCAGATCGGCGCGTTTCAGAGCACCTTCGATCAGCAGCTGGGCACACGCACCGGCCAGATAGGCATCGGGTTCGCGCTGCCTTCCGCGCCGGGCCAAGCCTGCCAGTGCGATGGCGATATGCTGGAATTCATGTGCGGTGGTGGCGATTACGCGCCGACGCAGTGCATCGAAATGCGGTGCGGAAGGCAACCAGAAGCCGACGAAGTGCACAGGCGGCTCCGCTCGCGGCCACTGGCGCCAGATGCCACCTCCGTCGCTGACGATCGTGAGCCGATAGCGCACAGGAACGTGTTCAAGCCCGTTGGCCTGAAACGGTAGGGCTGCGGAGCGTGCTGCGGCCTCGCAGAGTTGCAAGGCCTGCACGGCTGAAAGCGTGTCATCTGCCCAGAGAACCTGGGTGGCAATAGTAGACCACCCGCACTCGGTGGACCGGTTGGGCCGTTCCGCGCTCTCCGGGCCGGGCAGCACAGACACTGTGCTGATTTTCAGACGGGAGGTAGGGCCTCGCAGCACGGTGGCATATCCGCCGTCGGCGCCGACCAGGTCACGGGGAGGAAGCTGGATGGAATGGCATGCACTTGTTGCCAGGAGGATGGCCGCCAGCCCCATACGGCCTGCGAGGGCGAAGCCCCGCTGGTGGCGCACGGACTGGCGGCACTCCATCAGGGTGTCAGCCCACATTGATAGGGTGATGGATACTTCGTACAGACTTGAAAGTCCGAGACGGAGGCTGCCTTGGTGGCTCCGCTGTATCGAGACGCTGCCGCAATGGTGTTTGGCCCAGGGGCCGCACCTACATCAAATGTTGCGAGGTCATACCTTAGTTCAGTCGCCGGACCGGACTCAGCTGCGGCCCACGTGTTCGCTCCATCTGGGTCGACAAGTCGAAGGATTGTTCCCGTGCGATGCCATTGGAAATCCCTGGAGGCAATCGTGACGCCTTGCCTGGGATCAAACAGCTGCAGGGTTACAGATCCATTGGCTGGGAATGCTACGGATGATCCCGAAATGTCGATTTCGAACTGGGCTGCATCTGGTACTTCCGCTATCGACGCGAGCATTATCCGATCAAACCACGGTAGGCCGTCGCGCTCACCCCCGCCGATCTTTCCTCCGACCTTTCCTTCTATCCGGCATTTCTTGCTCTCTTCACACGATGCGCTCAACTGCCACTCCGTTGGCCCACACCCAGTAGCGGTGAGGGTGATACCGATTGCTGCCACGACTACTCGTAGATTGCTCATTGGTATTCTCCACGTTGAACTTCGACTGACCGAACAGTTCAAGCTACTGATTCGGTATTCGATCCATATCGGCTTGAGCGCGCGCGGGCAATCGGAATTGTTTCAAATGGATCCGGCAGTTGGCTTTGGGCTATCTTTGACGCCTTGGGAAAGTCCGCAGGCCGAGCCAATCGCGACACTTGCATCAGACGCCGGGCATGGCCCGGCGCTACCGCGTCGGGCGATTGGGATGACGGGATGACGCCGTGTGCGGGATAACTGGTAGCGCCGGGCCATGCCCGGCGGACGGATCACCCGAGCACGTAGCGCAGCACGCCCGCCGAAAACACGCCGATCAGCACCGTGGGCAGCATCGACCAGCGTGTTGCCGCCAGCAGGGTGATGGCCAGCGCGGCCAGGTCGGCCGGGTTGTCGGCCACGAAGTCGGGCGCGATCACCGAGATCAGCACGCAGCCCGGCGCCGCTTCCATCACGGTGATCGCACGCTTGCTCAGCGTGCGGTTGCGCAGTGCCAGGAAGCCGACGATGCGGGTCAGGTAGGTCACCGCGGCCATCAGCACGATGGTCAGCAGCGAGGTGCAGTGCAGCAGGCCGTCGACGATCATGCTTCGTCTCCCGCCAGCCACCACGCGGCGGCCAGACCGGCCAAGGCACCACTGGCGACGTACCAGGCACCCGGCACCAGCAGGTAAGTGGCCGCGGCCACCAGCAGGCTGACCAGCCACGGGCGTGCGGCGCGCATGCCCTGCCACATGCCGCGCAACAGCACCAGGAACACCGCGGGGAAAGCCATGTCGAAGCCGTAGGCATGGATGTCGCCCAGCAGCGGCCCGACCAGTGCGCCGATGCAGGTGCACAGCACCCACACCGTATACAGCCCGGCCGAAACACCCAGGTAGTACGCCAGGCTGAAGCCCAGGGCGCGGCGGCGCGCGTCGGCCACGCCCAGCGCCCAGCTCTCATCGCACATGAAGAACAGTGCCGGCAGCACGCTGCGGCGCGGCAGGTGCTGCAGCAGTGGCGCCAGGCTGGCGCCCATCAGCAGGTGGCGGCTGTTGACCAGCGCGGTGATGGCCACGATCAGCGCGATATGCGGCGGCGAGCTCCACAGCTCAACGGCGGCGAATTCGGAGCCGCCGGCAAAGTTCAGGCCGGTCATCAACGGTACTTCCAGCGCGCTCAGGCCCTTCTGTGCGGCCTGTGCACCCAGCACCAGGGCGAACGGCAGGAAGCCGATCATGACCGGAACGGCGGCGCGCAGCCCGCGCAGGAATTCGCTGCGGGTGCTGGTCTGGCAGGCGGGGTCGGGCAGCGGCAGGGTGGTGCGGGCGTCCATGGGGCGTGCTTCGTTGGGGGTGGCCCATGCTAACGAGCCTGCAGGGAAATCGGGTTGCGTTGATGCGGCCCGATCGCCAACAATCCGCACCAGAATCGATCAATGGCGGAAATGGTGAAATCTAATGCTGCAAGCCCTGGATAACCTGGACAAGCGCATCCTGCAGGCGCTGCAGCACGATGGGCGCCTGCAGAACCTGGAACTGGCCCGCCAGGTCGGCCTGTCCCCCTCGGCCTGCCTGCGGCGGGTGCGGTTGCTGGAAGAGGGCGGCTACATCGACCGCTACGTGGCGCTGCTGAATCCGGCCAAGGTGGGGCGTGGGTTCACGGTGTTCGTGCGGGTGTGGCTGCGTGGGCAGGACGAGGACACCACCAACCACTTCATCAACAGCGTCAAGATGTTTCCCGAAGTGCTGGAGTGCCACCTGATGGCCGGCGACTGCGATTTCCTGCTGCGGGTGGCGGTGGCCGATCTGGATGCCTACCGGCAGTTCCAGATCCAGCACCTGAACCGCATTGCCGGGGTGCAGAACACCAAGACCGACATTCCCATGCAGCGGGTGAAGCAGACCACCGAGCTGCCGCTCTAGCGCCGCCTCACCACAGGCCTAGCAGCTTCCACCAGGCGCTGCCGACCACGGCGAACACCAGCAGTTCCAGCACGCACATTACAAAGCCCACCCGCCACCAGGTGCCCAGGGTGACGTAGCCGCTGCCGAAGATGATGGGCGAGGTGCCGGTGGCGTAGTGGGTCAGGGTCATCATGATGGCCGAGCCGGCGGTCATCATCAGCAGGAACGGCACCATGTACTCGCCGGGGATCAGCTGCACGCCCACGCCCAGGAAGGCCAGCAGCATGGCGCTGATATGTGCGGTGGTGCTGGCGAACAGGTAGTGCGAGAACACGAATGCCAGCACCAGCACCGCGGCGATGGCCTGCCAGCCCATGCCGCTGCTGGCGATGGCGCCCTTCATGCCCTGCGAGAACCAGTCGATCACGCCCAGCTTGTTCAACTGCTCGGCCAGCATCACCAGCGCGCCGAACCAGATCAGGGTGTCCCAGGCGCTCTTTTCGGAAAGCACATCGTCCCAGTTGATGGTGCCGGTGATGATGAGCACGAACAGGCCGACGAAGGCGACCACGGTCGGGTCCAGCGTCCACGCCGGGCCGAAGATCATGGCCGGCACGTTCGCCCACAGCAGCAACAGCAGGCCGAAGGTGCCCAGCATGACCTTCTCTTTGGCGGCAAGCGGGCCCATCGCGGCCAGTTCGCTGCGCGCGAAGGTGACCGCGTCGGGCGTGTGCTTCAACTGCGGCGGGCTGAGCAGATACACCACCAGTGGCATCAGCAGCAAGCACAGCAGGCCGGGCAGCAGCATGCACAGGGCCCAGGTGGTCCAGCTCAACTGCAGCTGCTGGCCGCTGGCCTTGGCCACGAAATCCACCACCAGCGGGTTGGGCGCAGTGGCGGTGAGGAACATGGCCGAGGTGATCGGGTTGGCGTGGTAGTTCACCAATGCCAGGTACGTGCCGACCTTGCCCTGGGTGCCCTTGGCCGGATCGGAATCGAACGCGGTGGCGATCGAGCGCATCACCGGGTGCACGATGCCGCCGCCGCGTGCAGTGTTGCTGGGGGTGAACGGTGCCAGCAGCAGCTCGCACACCGCCAGCCCGTAGCCGATGCCCACCGTGCGTTTGCCCAGCAGCGCAATGAACATCAGGCCGATGCGGTTGCCCAGCCCGGTTTTCTTCAGGCCACGGGAAATCAGGATGGCCACCACGATCAGCCAGATCAGTGGGCTGGCGAAGCTGCTCAGCGCATCGGTGATGGCGCCCTTGGAGCTGGTGGAGGTGACCTGCGAAAGCGAAACGATGACGATGGCCATCATCGCCATCACCCCGATCGGCATTACCTTCAGGATGATCGCCACGATGGTGGTCAGGAAGATCGCCACCAGCCGCCAGCCATCGGCGGTCAGGCCCTGCGGGCAGGGCAGCAGCAACAGGGTGATCAGTACCGCGGTGGTGATGAGGGCGGGCACCAGGCGGAACGGGACGGCCTGGTTGAAGTACTGCAGTGCGGCCTTGATGCGCTCGAGCATCGTTGCTTCCTTACCGGATGAGGGGAGGGCACGGCAGCTGCCGCGCCATGATGGCACGGGCGATCAGCGCGGGCGTGACAGGCGCGCGGCCTGCGCGAGCTGTGCCGCCAGCTCGGCATGCAGCTGTGCGTAGTCCGCGTCGGTGAACGCGGCGGCCATCGGCGAGTGCGCGGCGGCGCGGGCCTCCTCGGCCAGCGCGTCGTCCAGCGAATCGCTGCGCGCGGCCAGGTCGGCCAGCACGATCACCCGGTCCGGCTGCACTTCCACATAGCCGCCGCTGACGTGGATCTCCACCACGTCTTTCGTGTCGGCCGGAAACAGCCGCACCAGCCCGGCGGTCAGCGGTGCCATCAACGGGGTGTGGCCAGGCAGGAAGCCGAGGCGGCCGGCAGCGCCGGGCACGCTGGCCTCGCGCACATCGCCGTCCCAGTGCACGCCATCCAGGCTGATGACCTGCAGGGCAAAGCTGGAACCGGGGGTTGCAACCGCCACGGGGGCGGCGGGAGGCAGAGAAGACATAAGGCCAGGGTGCGGTGCGGGGGACTTCAGGGTGGCAGCAATGCCGCCTGCGGGCCGTGATCTGGGTCAAATGCGGGGCGTGTCGTGTGCGATCATCGGCGCAGGAATCGCATTGCCAAGGGAGCTGCAATGAAAGAACGCAGGCAGGGGCCGTTGCAGGCCGCGTGCGCCACGGTGTTGATGCTGTTGGCAGTCGGTGTGACTGCGCAGACCGCGCCGACAGAAGGCATCAGCTATGACAAGGCGCGGCGCACCGCCGAGGCGTCGCTGCGGCTGCACCCGGCCACCGACACCACCTACGACTACCGCCCGCTGTGGGCCGGCAACGCCGATCTGGATGGCGATGGCCGTCCGGAAATCGTCTATCTGTACACGGCCGCGCAGAGCGGCGCTGCGCAGCAGTTGAACGAGCTGGTGGTGATGACCGCGCTGGCCGACAACGACCCGCGCGCGCAGGCGCCGGCACTTGGCAAGAGCGTGTACGACGATGAGACCTATGCGCTGATCCGTGCATCGGGGTATGCGGATGCCGCCAGCGTGCACGTGCCCGGCGAGGTGGAAAGCGTGACGTTCGAAGCGGGGCGCATCGTGGTGGCGTTCAACAGTGCGCGGCCCACCCGGCTGTGCGGCGCTGGAAAGGTTCGGACGGCCTGCCCGCCGGACGGGCGGCACACCTGGCGCTATGCGTGGACCGCCGGAACGCTGGCCCGCGCCGATTGACGGAATGGGGTCGGATCCCTCTCCAACGGAGAGGGCTCTGACCCCGATCGCGGCCCGACCCGGCCCGTAGAGTCGAGCTTGCTCGACTGGCGGTGCACGTGCAGTCGAGCAAGCTCGACTCTACAAGAGAAATATCAGCTACAGATCGTCTACTTCCACACGTCTACCTACACAGGTGGAACATTCGCCCAGAGCAATGCGGTGGTGGTGATGTCCGCGCTGAAGGCCGATGACCCCCGCGGAAAAGAAAACCCGAAAAGTCTTTCCCCGGTGGAAGCGGACGATTTTGCGGCGATTCGTGCGTCAGGCTATGCCGATGACGCAGGGCTGCAGATTCCTGGGGACGTGCGGTCCATACGGATCGAGGGCAGCAGGATCCGGGTTGATTTCACCGTGAGGGCCGGTGCCACCGTCTGTGAGCACGACGGTTCCAAGCATGTCTGCCCAGCGGAAGGCGATGCGCAGTGGCTTCTGCAATGGACGCCGGGAACCCTGAAGCGCACCGATTCGTAGAGTTGAGCTTGC
>NZ_JBWJPD010000014.1:0-128976 GCF_056393165.1 Stenotrophomonas sp. Steno-C17 | reverse complement strand
AGCCCGTTGCGCAGCAACGGGATCCGACACCGCCCCGCCATCCCACGGATATCCCGCTTTTGACGTTGACGTTGCCGTTGACCTGCAGCAGGTGCAGGGCCGCAGGCCCTGCCGACCCCCCTACCGGGTCTGCCCTTCGCCGCGTACGACGAACCGTTCGACGGTCAACGCTTCCAGCCCCATCGGGCCATACGCGTGCAGGCGCGTGGTGGAAATGCCGATCTCGCTGCCGAGCCCCAACTGGCCGCCATCGGAAAAACGCGAAGACGCGTTGACCATCACCACCGCCGAACGCAGCGCGTTGACGAAGCGCTCGGCATGGCCGGCGTCTTCGGTAGCAATCACTTCGGTATGGTCAGAGGTATACGTGCGGATGTGGGCGATTGCCGCGTCCAGGTCATCGACCACGCGCACCGCCAGCACCAGATCGAGGAACTCCGCGGCATAGTCGTCATCGGTGGCCAGCGTGCTGCCCGGCAGCAACGGCTGCGCCCGCGCGTCGGCACGCAGCTCCACCCCGCGCTCGCCCAGCGCCTGCGCCGCACGCGGCAGGAATGCATCGGCAACATCACGGTGCACCAGCAGCGTTTCCAGCGAATTGCAGGCCGCCGGGCGGCTGCACTTGCCATCCACCAGCAGCGCAACGGCCTTGTCCAGATCAGCGCTGGCATCCACGAACAGATGGCAGACACCCTTGTAGTGCTTGATCACCGGAACCCGCGCGTGTTCGGCCACGAAGCGGATCAGCCCTTCCCCGCCGCGCGGAATGGCCAGGTCGATCAGCTCGTGCAGCTGCAGCAACGCCAGCATGGCCTCGCGGCGCAGATCGGTCAGCACGGTCACCGCTGCCGGCGGCACGCCATTGGCCTTCAACGCACCGGCCAGCGCATGGGCGATGGCGGTGTTGGAATGGATCGCTTCTGAACCACCGCGCAGGATCACCCCGTTACCCGCCTTCAGGCACAGCGCAGCGGCCTCGGCGGTCACGTTCGGGCGTGCTTCGTAAATCATCGCGATCACGCCCAACGGCACGCGCACCTTCTGCACGCGGATACCGTTGGGGCGCACATCGTCGCGGGTCACCTGGCCGACCGGATCGGGCAGCGCGGCCACTTCGCGCACCGCTTCGGCCATGCCGAACAACCGCGCCGGGTCCAACGCCAGGCGGTCGAGCATCGCCGTACCCACGCCTTTCTCCCGTGCGGCAGCCAGGTCGCGTGCATTGCCGGCCAGGATCAGGCCGGCGTTCACTTCCAGTGCCTGCGCCATGGACAGCAGCAGCGCACGGCGCGCCGCACTGTCCAGCCCGGCAACCACCGTCGCCGCGTCACGGCAGGCCCGGGCCTGCGCTTCGATTTCACTCATGGGGATGTCCTGCAGTTCGTTCATGGCAGCACCAGATCATCGCGGTGCACGACCGTGCCACCGTAGTTGTAGCCGAGCACGGCCTGGATGTCGCGCGTGTGGCGGCCGGCAATGCGGCGCACATCGTCGGCGGCGTACTGGCTGACCCCGCGCGCCACGCAGACCCGCCCGGCATCACTGTTCCAGCACACCTGCACCATGTCACCGCGACGGAACGCGCCGTCGGCGCCGGTAATGCCACCGGGCAACAGCGAAGCGCCCTTCTCGCGCATGGCCTGGGCAGCACCGGCATCGACCAGAATCGCGCCCTCGGCCAGCGGCGCGTGCCGCAGCCAATGCTTGCGCGCCGCTTCACGGCTGCGGGCAGCGTGGATGCGCGTGCCAAACAGCCGATCGCGAGTCAGCGCGCGCACCACGTCACCGCTGCGACCGTTGAACAGGTAGGTTTCGATGCCCAGCCGACCAGCCTTTGCGGCGGCCTCCAGCTTGGTGCGCATGCCACCGGTACCGGCACGCGAGCCCGCACCGCCGGCCATGGCCAGCACGGCATCGGTCAGCTCCGGTACGTCGTGCAGCGGCCGCGCGTCGGCCACCGTGCGCGGGTCGGCGCTGTACAGCCCGTCGATGTCGGTGGCGATGAACAACGCATCGGCATCGACCAGCGCGGCCACCGTGGCGGCCAGGTTGTCGTTGTCGCCAAGCTTGAGTTCGTCCACCGACACGGTGTCGTTCTCGTTCACCACCGGCAGTGCGCCCAGACGCAACAACTCGTTCAACGTGGCGCGCGCATTGAGGTAACGGCGGCGGTTGCGCAGGTCGTCGTGGGTCAGCAGCACCTGGGCCACCGGCCGCTCGAAGAAACGCTGCCACAGGCCGATCAGCTGCGCCTGGCCCAATGCGGCCAGCGCCTGGCGGGCGGCCATGGCAGCACCGGGTTCATCCACGCGCGGCAGGATCGCTCGCCCCGCCGCGACGGCACCGGAGGAGACGATCACCACTTCACGGCCGGCCAGCACATGGGCCGAGACGAACTGGGCCAGCCCCAGCGCATGGCGCGGCGACAGCCCACCCCCATCGGCGGCCAGCAGACTGCTCCCCACCTTCAGCACCGCGCGCCGCCACGGCGGCAGCGCTTGTTCGGGGAACGGCGAGGCGACGTGGGCAGCGGGGTGTGTCATCAGCGGTGTCTCAGCGGGTACGCCATTCGCGCACGGTCAACTGCGAGGCCTGCATCGTCACCAGCGGATCGGTGGCGACGATGGCCTGGGCCTGCGCCAGGCTGTCCACGTTGCACAGCACGTAGGCGCCGCCGCTGCCATCGGTGAAGCCACCGGTCAGCTGCAGCTGGCCCTGGTCGCGCAATGCATCGAGGAAGTCCAGGTGCGGCTGCACCGCGGCCTGGGTGAACGTGGGCAGGCGCAGGGCCATGACCAGGTAAACGATGCCCGCCATCAGGCCAGCGCCAGCCAGCGCGCGCGCAGTTCGTCCAGGCGCAGGTCGGCGGCAGAACCGGGCGACACGCGCGCGGCCAGGCTGCCTTCCGGGGTACGCCCCTGCCCTGCGCTGTCGGCGCCGGCGGCGGCGGCCTTGTAGGCCTCGCGGAACGGCACACCGGCCACGGCCGCTTCCACCGCAACGTCGGTGGCGTACATGCCCGAATCGATGGCCGCGCGCAGCTTGTCGTCACGCCATTCCAGGTTGGCCAGCAGCGCCGGCAGCAGTTCCAGCGCGGCCAGGCCACGACCGAAGCCGTGGAAGATGGCGCCCTTGGACGACTGCAGGTCGCGGTGGTAGCCCGACGGCAGCGACAGCAGCTGCTCGATCTCGGTACGCGCCGCGGCCACGCTGGCGTGGGTGGCGCGCATCAGTTCGATCACGTCCGGGTTGCGCTTGTTGGGCATGATCGAGCTGCCGGTGGTGTACTGCGCCGGCAATGCGACGAAGCCGAATTCGGCACTGGTGAACAGCGAAAGATCCCAGGCGATGCGGCGCAGGTCCAGCGTTGCGCCGCCCAGTGCTTCCAGGGCGGCCAGCTCGAACTTGCCGCGCGACAGCTGCGCATAGATCGGCGACACCTGCATGCGTGCAAAGCCCAGCGCGGCGGTGGTGTGCTCGCGGTCCAGCGGCAGGTTCACGCCGTAGCCGGCAGCGGTACCCAGCGGGTTGGCATCCACCAGCGCGTGGGTGTCGCGCGCGCGCACCGCGTTGTCGATGAAGGCTTCAGCCCAACCGGCCCACCACATGCCCGCCGACGAGACCACGGCGCGCTGGATGTGGGTGTAGCCGGGAATCGGCAGGTCCTTCTCGGCCTGGGCACGGTCCAGCGCGACCTTGGCCACTTCCGCACTGAGATGGGCCACGCGCTGCAGCTTTTCCTTCAGCCACAGGCGGGTGGCCACCAGGATCTGGTCGTTGCGGCTGCGCCCGGTGTGGATCTTGCGCCCAGCATCGCCCAGGCGTTCGGTCAGGCGTGCTTCGATGGCCGAATGCCCGTCTTCGTACTGGGTATCCAGCACGAAACGGCCTTCGCGGAAATCCTGCGCCAGCAGGTCCAGTTCGCGCAGCAGGCCGGCCAGTTCGTCGGCACTGAGGATGCCGACGTGCTGCAGGCCTTCGGCGTGTGCGGCGCTGGCGGCGATGTCGTGCAGGAAGAACTCGCGGTCGAGGATCACATCATCGCCGGCGAGGAAGGTCTGGATCTGTGCGTCGACCGCGACGCCCGGCTTCTGCCAAAGAAGGTCTGCCATGGGGGGCTCCGTAATACGTGTTCAGTGCGGGATCGACGTCAGTTCGTCGATGCCCAGCGCAAGGTTGAGGTTCTGCATGGCCTGGGTGGCCGCGCCCTTCAGCAGGTTGTCCAGGGTGGCCACCACCACCACCCGCTTGCCACCGGGTGCCACGGTGAAGCCACCGACCTGGGCACCGTGGCGGCCGGCAATGCGGCTGACCCACGGGGCCTCGTCCACCACCTCCACCAGCGGTTCGCCGGCGTAGGCCTGCTGGAAACGCGCGACGATCTGTTCGCGGGTCTGCACCTGGTTCAACCACAGGTTCGCGGTCAGGGTGATGCCACGGAAGTGCGGCGCCACGTGCGGCATGAACTCCACTGCCACGCCCAGCTGCACCGACACTTCGCGCTCGTGCACATGGTTGGTCAGCGCGTACGGCATCAGGTTGTCGGCCAGCAGGTCCACGTTGTTCTTGTCCGACGGGCTGGTGCCCGCACCGGAATAGCCGGACACACCGAAGCACTGCGGCGGGCCGGCCAGCAGGTCCAGCAGCGGGTGCACGGCCAACTGCATCGCGGTGGCGTAGCAGCCCGGATTGCTGATGTGCTTCTGGCCGCTGTAGCGGCTGCGGGTGAGTTCCGGCAGGCCGTAGTACCAGCCGTTGTCGAAGCGGTAGTCGGCCGACAGATCGACGATCACGGTATCCGGCCTGGCGGCGTCCAGCGCGGCCACGAACGGCGCGGCCAGACCATTGGGCAGGGCCAGGATCACCGCATCCACGCCCTTGGCGGCCACCGCGTCGGCATCCAGGTTTTCGTACTGCAGGTCGCCCTGCACTTCGGGGTGGTGGTCGGCCAGGCGCTGGCCGGCACGCTCGCGCGAAGACACGAAGGCCAGCTTCAAGCGCGGGTGGGCGGCGACCAGCTTGATCAGCTCGGCACCGGTATGGCCGCGGGCACCGACAATGCCCAGGGTGAAAGTCGAATCGTTCATGCGTGTTGGTCCAGGCGGTGCTGCAGGTGGCGCTTCACGCCCTGCCATTCCGCGTCGATGATGGAAAAGATGACGGTGTCACGCGGCGTGCCGTCGGCATGCCGTTTGTGGTTGCGCAGCACGCCGTCCTGCTTGGCGCCCAGGCGGGCGATGGCGGCGCGCGAGGCATGGTTGAACCAGCTGGTTTCCAGCACCACGCTGATGCAGCCCATCACCTCGAAGGCGTGCTGCAGCAACAGCAGCTTGGCCTCGGTGTTCACCCCGCTGCGCTGCACGCGCGGCGCGTACCAGGTGTACCCCAGGCTGAGCGTGGGAACATCCGCTTCCAGGCCGTAGAAGCGCGTACTGCCGACGATGTCGCCGGCCGCATCACGGACCACGAACGGCAGCACCTTGCCTTCGGCCTGCGCGTCCAGCGCGGCCTGCACGTACTGCCCTGCCCGCTGCGGCGGCGGCACCTGGGTGTACCAGAGCTGGTCCAGGCCGCTGCCTTCCAGCGCCGCGGCCAGGCCGGAAACGTGCGCACCCTGCAGCGGCTCCAGCAGCACATGCTGGCCGCGCAGGGTGGGAACGCTCTTCCAGGCGTCGGCAGGCGTCATGGCTCAGCCCTGCAGGCTCGGCGTGCGCTGGGCGCAATGGTCGACATAGGTCTTGATGCGGTCGATGCCATCGGCACCGAACCAGAACACCTTCCACTGGTCCTGCTTGTAGCAGCCGTCGGATTCGGCGTAATAGAAGTGGTTGATCGGGTTGCCGTGGCGCGAGCGCCAGAACAGCTGCGGGGTTTCTTCCAGCATCACGTTCCACACCGCGCGGCCCAGGCCTTCGCCCTGCGCATCGTCCAGCACGGCGAACTTGTCCAGGTACACGCCCTCGGCCTCGTCGGTGAGGATGACCGCGGTGCGGTAGTTCTCGCTCACATAGGCGCGCAGCAGGCGGGTCTTCTGGAAGTAATCGGGCACCAACGTGCGACCGAAGCTGGATTCGATCAGGCCCTTCAGGCGCGGCAGGTCCAGCTCGCTCCATTCGGTGGCGCGCAGCACTTTTTCGCCCTTGCGCACCAGCGTGCCCGAGCCCTTGTGGGTGAACAGTTCCTTGGCCAGGTCGGCCGGACGGGTGATCGACACCGACGATTCCAGCGGCAGGCGATCCAGCAGGTCCTTGATCTGTTCGATCTTCACCTTCATGCCACCGTGGATCCACGGTTGCGCGATCAGGTGGTCGTACTCGGTGGACAGGTTGATCGAATCGATCACCGTGCCCTGCTCGTCCAGCAGGCCGCCGGTGCCGGTCAGGAAGATGATCTTGTAGGGCTGCAGTTCCTGCACCAGCTCGTTGGCGGCGAAGTCGGCGTTGACGTTCAGGATCTGCCCACCGGCGGTCTCACCCAGGCTGGTGATAACCGGAATGGAGCCGGCACGCAGGCTGGCCTCGATCGGCGCCAGGTTGACCTTCTTCACTTCGCCCACCAGACCGTAGGTGTCCGGGTCCAGGTACTCGGCCTCGAATACGCCGCCGGTGATGGAGGTGGCACGCGCACCGTTCTGCTGCAGGGCTTCGACCAGGCGCAGGTTGGACTGCTGGAACACCCGGCGCACGATGGCCAGGGCTTCCGGCGAGGTCACGCGCAGGCCGTTGACCGTCTGCTTCTCGATGCCGGCGGCGGACAGTTCCGCGTCCAGCTGCGGGCCGGCGCCGTGCAGCACGATCGGGGTCAGGCCCACTTCCTGCAGGAAGGACAGCGAGGACGTCAGTGCTTCAAGATCGTCGCGCAGCACGGCACCGCCGACCTTCACCACAGCGAAGCGCTTGGCATCCAACTGCGAAAAGCGCTTGAGGTACTGGCTGATCTCCTTCGCGCTGGCCATGCTGGAAAGCAGGCGCACGATGGTCTGGCGGGTCTGGCGGTGGGGCTGGAGGGCAGGAGACATTTCGGTTTCGTCGGAAAGGGAAGAATCAGGCGCCGGCGGCGATGATGCGGTGCACGGCGTCGGTATAGCGCTGCAGCTGGTCCAGCGTCACGAACTCATCGGCGGTATGCGCCTGGGCGATGTCACCCGGGCCGAACACCAGCGTGGTGTAGCCACCGGCCGAGAACAGCGAGGCTTCGGTCCAGAAATCCACCGCGTTGCCGATCGGCAGGTCCAGCGCATCGGCCACGTCGCGCGCCAGCAGGCGGCGGTGCTCGGCTTCGGCAATATCGCCGGCCGGCAGGCTGGGGCCGCGGAAGGTTTCGGTGAACAGCGCAGCCTCCGGTTCGGCAAAACCAGCGAAGGTCGCCAGCAGCGCATCGATATCCATCGACGGCAGCGGGCGGAAGCCAAAGCGCACCTCGGCGGCCGGCGCGATCATGTTGGCCTTGATGCCACCTTCCACGCGGCCGATATTGAAGCGCAGGCCGGTCAGGCCACCGAAGCGCGCCGACGCCAGCGATTCCACATGGTCCAGCGCGCGGTTGCCCCAGCGCATCGCCTGGTGCAGCGCGCTGGCGGCGGCATCCTGCTTGCCCGAGGCATGGCCGGCGCGGCCGGCGAACTGCATCAGCACCGAGCTGATGCCACGGTGCGCCAGCACCGCCTCGCTCATGGTCGGTTCGGCCACCAGCACCGCCTCGTAGGGCAGCCCACGGGCCAGGAACGCGGCAATGCAGCGCGGATCGTTGGCTTCTTCGTCGCTGGAGAACAGGAACGCGGCATCGCCATCGCTGGCATTGGCCGCGGCCACCAGCGCGGCGGCCGCGCCCTTGATATCGCACACGCCCAGACCGACCACACGGTCGTCCAGGCGGCGCATCACGTGCGGATCGGCACTCCAGTGCGGCGAATCGGGCACGGTATCCAGATGCACGTTGAACAGGTACTTCGGCGTACCGCGCACCGCGTACAGGCTGACCGCACCGGCGCCGTGGTCGATCACCTCGACATTGAAGCCGGGCAGATGGTCGCGCAGGTAATCGAAGATGCCACCGGTGGTGATCGCACGCGGCGGGTTGCGGGTGTCGAAGGACACCAGGGCCTGCAGGTGGTTGAGCGTCTGTTCAAGCATGAATCAACAGTTCCTGTGGAATTCCGCCGGGCATGGCCCGGCGCTACCGAATCGCGTCTGGTGCAGCGCGCCCTTCGAAGTGAAGGGCGCACGTGCGCATCGATCGCGGCTTAGCCGCGGTTCACCTGCGCATACAAGGTCGAGCTCATGCCGAACAGCTTGATGAAGCCTTCGGCTTCTTCCACGCCCCAGTCGGCCGACTGCGCGTAGGTGGCACCCTTGGTGTTGAGCAGGTGCGGCGACTTCACCGCCACCGCGTCGACGCGGCCACCGCGGGTTTCCAGCACCACTTCGCCGTTCACCTTGGCCTGCGAGGACTTCAGGAACGCTTCGATGTCGGTCTTCAGCGGGTCGTGGTAGAAGCCTTCGTACACCAGCTCCACCCACTTGCGCGCCACGTCCGGCTTGAAGCGGTTCTGCTGCTTGGTCAGCACGGCATCTTCCAGCGCGCGGTGCGCGGCCAGCAGCGAGACCAGGCCCGGGGCTTCGAACACGATGCGGCCCTTCAGGCCGATCACGGTGTCGCCGGTGTAGACGCCACGGCCGACACCATACGGGGCGAACAGCTTGTTCAGCTGGGCCAGGATCTGGTCGCCCGGCAGGGCCTTGCCGTTCAGTTCGACAGCTTCGCCTTCCACGAACTTCAGGGTGACGGTCAGCGCCTGCTCCGGCCACTCGCTGCGCGGCGAGCACCAGCCACGGGCGCCCTCGCCCGGTGCTTCCCAACGGTCGATCTCGCCGCCGGACATGGTCACGCCCAGCAGGTTCTCGTTGATGGTGTAGGCCTGCTGCTTGGCGCGCACGCCGAAGCCGCGCTCTTCCAGGTACTTCTGCTCGTAGGCGCGGGTCTGGGTGTGCTCCTTCTGGATCTCGCGGATCGGCGCGATGATCTGGTAGTCACCCAGGGCCTTCACGGCCAGGTCGAAGCGGACCTGGTCGTTGCCCATGCCGGTGCAGCCGTGGGCGATGATGTTGGTGCCAAGTTCGGCAGCACGCTTCAGCGCGGCGTCGACAATCAGGTAACGGTCGGACACCAGCAGCGGGTACTGGCCCTGGTAGCCTTCGCCGGCCCACACGAACGGCTTGACGAAGCCTTCCCAGATGGCCGGGCCACCGTTGACGGTCACGTGGCTGGTGACGCCCAGTTCGGCGGCACGCTTTTCGATGAAATCGCGCTCTTCATCATCCACGCCGCCGGTATCGGCGAACACGGTGTGCACGTTGTAGCCGCGCTCCTGCAGGTAAGGCACGCAGAAGCTGGTATCCAGGCCGCCGGAGAAGGCGAGAACGACGTCTTTGTTGCTCATGGGGGTAATGTCCAATCAGGTGGGGTAGCGCCGGGCCATGCCCGACTTCGTCTTCGTAGAGTCGAGCCATGCTCGACTGATTGTTCTCAGCGACCGGCAACCGCGGCCATGATTGCCTTCTGCACGTGCAGTCGGTTCTCGGCTTCGTTGATGGCGATGCACTGCGGCGAATCCATCACGCCATCGGTGGCCTTCACGTTGCGGCGCAGCGGCAGGCAGTGGCTGAACACACCGTTGTTGGTCAGCGCCATCTTGCGTTCGTCGACGATGAAGTGCTTGTACTGGTCGCGGATCGGCTTTTCCGGCTCCCAGTTGCCGAAGAACGGCAGCGCGCCCCAGCTCTTGGCGTAGACCACGTCGGCACCGGCGTAGGCGCTGTCGATGTCATGGCTGACCTTCAGCGAACCGCCGCTCTCGGCCACGTTCTGTTCGGCCCAGCCCATGTAGCGCTCGTCCAGGATGTAGTCGGCGGTCGGGCACAGCAGGGTCACGTCCATGCCCATGCGCGTGGCGATGGTCAGCGCCGAGTTGGCCACGGCGGTGTTCAGCGGCTTGGGGTGGTAGGTCCAGGTCAGCACGTACTTCTTGCCGCGCAGGTCCTGCGTGCCGAAGTGCTCCTGCAGGGCCATGATGTGGGCCAGTTCCTGGCACGGGTGGGTGATGGTCTCCATGTTGATGACCGGCACCGGCGAGTACTTGGCGAAGCTGTTGAGGACGATGTCCTGGCGGTCGTAGGCCCAGTCCACGAACTTGGGGAACGCACGCACGGCGATGATGTCGCAGTAACGGCCCAGCACCTTGGCCACTTCGGCGATGTGTTCTTCGGTATCGCCATCCATCACCGTACCGAGGTTGAACTCGATCGGCCACGCATCCTTGCCCGGCTGCAGCACCACGGCGTGCGCGCCCAGCTGGAACGCGCCCAGTTCAAAGCTGGTGCGGGTGCGCATGGAGGGGTTGAAGAACACCAGCGCGATCGACTTGCCCTTGAGCTGGTCGCCGATCTTGTTGCGCTTGAACAGCTCGGCCTGGGTCAGCAGGGCGTCAAGCTCGCTGCGGCTCCAGTCCTGGGTGTTCAGGAAGTGCTTGGGGGACATCATCTTTCCTTGCGTGGCGGCGCCGGGCTGCGGCGCGGTGGAAGGGAAAACCGGCAAACAGGGTGGTGCGGAATGGTTGCAGATGAAGCTTTCAGGACGCGGAAACGAAAAAACCCAGCCGGCGGGCTGGGTTTTTTTCGGACGAACAGCAGAAAGCTCCGGTTACCCAGCGGAAATGTGGGGTTCCGGTCGACGGGCACGCGACGTCATGCCAGTGGCCTGGCGGGCGGCGCTGCTGTCGTGCTGGAAGTCGGTGAGCTTCATGGCCGAACATCTTTGCATGGGCGGGGGGCCTGCGCAAGGGGCAGGCGTCGCAGAATCAGGGCGAAGCCCCGGCGGTCTGGTCGGCGCCGACCCACGGGGTGATCGAAACCCGGATCTTCAGCCGGTTGCCGGGGTCTTCCGGCAGCCGCGAGCGGTACTTGGTGCCCTTGTAGACGTAATCCACGTCGTAGGCGATGGGGCGGCGGAACTCGCGGCCCACCGGCACGATGCGGCAGTCGCGGGTCAGCATGGGGCCATTGTTGGCCGGCGCCGGGGCCGGGTTCTCGGCGGCCACCTCGTCGGCGGCCTCCTCGTCGCTGCGCTTGAACATCGAGCGCACCGAGTCCCAGAAGCGGCCGATCCGGCCCTTGTCCTCCACCGGCTCCTCGCCGGTCACGTTCACCGGGGCCAGGGTGCGGGTGGAAACGGGTTCGCAGTGTTCTTCGGTACGGGTGGCGCGCAGGGTCTGGAACACCGGCTCGACGTTCAGCACCTGCGCGTAGTCGAACTTCACGTTCTCCACGATCACCACCCGGTTGCGCGGCTCGGCCTCCTGGGCCTGGACCACGAGCGGCGCCGCCGACAGGCAGGCCAGGGTCAGCAACGCGGTGGTTTTCATTGGCGACGGAAGGAAGGGCACGGCAATAGTGTAGGCAGTGACGACCGCAAGGGGCTGAACATTACCCGTCCGCGCTGCTCCTGCCCACCCCACCCCGCCCGCCGGTGGGCCCCGGCGCCCCCAAAGGGCCCCGACACGTTCTAAAATCACACGCTTGTCCCCCACCCCGATCCCCATGACCCTGCGCCTGCACAACAACCTGACTCGCCAGCTCGAACCGTTCACCCCGATCGACCCGGCCTGTCCGACCCTGTATGTGTGCGGCCCGACGGTCTACAACTACGTGCACATCGGCAACGCCCGTGGCCCGGTGGTGTTCGGGGTGCTGGCCGACCTGCTGCGGCGCCGCTTCGGCGCCCTGCGCTACGCCCGCAACATCACCGACGTGGACGACAAGATCAACACCGCCGCCCGCGAGCAGGGCGTGCCGATCAGCACCATCACCGACAAGTTCGCAGCGGCCTACCGTGAAGACATGGCCGCGCTGGGCGTGGTGCCGCCGGACATCGAGCCGGAGGTGACCGCGCACATGCCGCAGATCATCAGCATGATCGAGCAGCTGATCGAAAACGGCCATGCCTATGCCGCCGAGGGCCACGTGCTGTTCGCGGTGGCCAGCTTCGACGGCTACGGCAAGCTCTCGCGCCGCGATCCGGAGGAAATGCTGGCGGGCGCCCGCGTCGAGGTGGCCCCGTACAAGCGCGATGCCGGCGATTTCGTGCTGTGGAAGCCGTCCAGCGACGACCTGCCCGGCTGGGAATCGCCGTGGGGCCGCGGTCGCCCGGGCTGGCACATCGAATGCTCGGCGATGGCCGCCGCCCACCTGGGCGAGACCATCGACATCCACGCCGGCGGCGTGGACCTGCAGTTCCCGCACCATGAAAACGAGATCGCGCAGAGCGAATGCGCCCACGGCGGCAAGATCTTCGCCCGCTTCTGGCTGCACAACGGCATGCTCAACTTCGGCGGCGCCAAGATGAGCAAGTCGCTGGGCAACATCGAGCGCGTGCACGACCTGGTGCGCCAGCACCCGCCCGAAGCGCTGCGCCTGGCCCTGCTGTCGGCGCACTACCGGCAGCCGCTGGACTGGTCCGATGCGCTGATCGAACAGTCCGCGCGCACCCTGGACCGCCTGTACGGCACCCTGCGCGACCTGGTCGACGTGGACGCCGCCGCGTCGATCCCGGCGGCGGTCGAAGCCACGCTGGATGATGACCTGAACACCCCGCAGGCCCTGGCCGAAGTGGCCCGCATTGCCGGCGAGGCGCGCCGCGCCACCGACCCGTCCGAGCGCGCACGCCTGAAGAGCGAGCTGCTGGGTGCGGGCCTGGCGCTGGGCCTGCTGCAGGCCGACCCGGCGCAGTGGTTCGGCACCGCCGCCAGCGAAGGTGACGACGATGCGCGCATCCAGGGCCTGATCGACGAGCGTGCCGCTGCCAAGCAGGCCCGTGATTTCGCCCGTTCCGACGCCATCCGCGACCAGCTGGCCGCCGAAGGCATCGTGCTGGAAGACACCCCGCAGGGCGTGCGCTGGGTGCGCAAGCGCGCCTGACCGCCCTGCCCCGTGGCCGGCGCCCCCGGCCACGCCCCCACTGCAGAGACCGTTGTGACCGACTCCCCGTTCCCGCTTGAACCCACCGCCGCCGAGGCGCAGAGCGCCATTGCCGAAGAGTTCGCCTTCTTCGGCGACTGGTCCGAACGCTACCAGTACCTGATCGACCTGGGCCGCAAGCTGCCGACCTTCCCGGAAGAATGGAAGACCGAAGAACACCGCCTGCTGGGCTGCCAGTCGATGGTGTGGATCGTGCCGGAAGGCAATGCGCAGTCGTTGCGCTTCCACGCCATCAGTGATTCGGCCATCGTGTCGGGCCTGATCTTCCTGGCCCTGCGCGTGTACTCGGGCCGCTCGGCGCAGGAAATCCTGGCCACCGAACCCAGCTACATCCAGGACATCGGCCTGGCCCGCCACCTCTCGCCCACCCGCAGCAACGGCGTGGCGGCGATGCTGGCCTTCATCCGCGAGACCGCGCAGGCCCAGCTGCAGCGCGACCCGTCGTGAGCGCGGCCACCACCGCAGACGAAGGCGCGCTGGCCCTGCTGGGCCGGCCCGGCTTTGCCAAGCTGCTGGCCTACCGCATCTTCGCCATGCTGTCCTACCAGGTGGTGGCCGTCACCGTCGGGTGGCACATCTACGAAGTCACCCGCAACCCGTTCTCGCTGGGCCTGGTCGGCCTGGCCGAGGTGCTGCCGTTCTTCTGCGTGGCGCCGTTTGCCGGTTACCTGGTCGACCACCTGCCGCGCCGTCGGCTGGGCATGGTCGCCTGCGCCGGGCTGGTGGCCACGGCCATCGTGCTGACCTGCGTGGCGAAGGGCTGGCTGCCCTTCCACGGCGTCTGGCCGATCTATGCGGCCATCGCCCTGACCGGCATGGTGCGCGCCTTCCTGTCCCCCATCTACAACGCGCTGTTCGCGCGCGTGCTGGCCCGCGAGCAGTTCGCGCGCGGCGCCGGACTGGGCAGCGTGGTGTTCCAGTCGGGCATGGTGGTGGGCCCTGCGCTGGGCGGCATCCTGGTCGGCTGGGGCGGCAAAGGCCTGTCCTATGCCGTGGCCACCGGCTTCGCGCTGGTCGCGCTGGGCTGCCTGGCCACGCTGAAAGTGAGCGAACCGGTGCATGACGGCCCGGCCGCGCCGATCTTCAAGAGCATCGCCGAAGGTGCCCGCTTCGTGGTCGGCAACCGCATCATGGTTGGCGCGATGGCGCTGGACATGTTCTCGGTACTGCTGGGCGGCGTGGTGGCGATGCTGCCGGCCTTCCTGCAGGAGATCCTGCACCACGGCCCGGAAGGGCTGGGCATCCTGCGCGCGGCACCGGCACTGGGGTCGATCGCGGTGGGCCTGTGGCTGGCCCGCCACCCGCT
The DNA here is from genome assembly GCF_056393165.1 of Stenotrophomonas sp. Steno-C17. Taxonomy (NCBI): domain Bacteria; kingdom Pseudomonadati; phylum Pseudomonadota; class Gammaproteobacteria; order Lysobacterales; family Lysobacteraceae; genus Stenotrophomonas; species Stenotrophomonas sp. Steno-C17. The sequence continues at coordinate 114,639 of NZ_JBWJPD010000014.1, read as the reverse complement.
GCAGAAGAACGCCGGGCGTGTGCTGCTGTTCGCCGTGGCCGGGTTCGGCCTGTGCGTGGTCAGCTTCGGCCTGTCCCAGCACTTCTGGCTGTCGGCGCTGATCCTGCTGTTCTACGGGGCCTTCGACGGCGTGTCGGTGGTGGTGCGCTCGACCATCCTGCAGTTGGCCACGCCCGAGGAAATGCGCGGGCGGGTGTCTTCCATCAACGGGATCTTCATCAGTTCGTCCAATGAACTGGGCGCGTTCTATGCCGGCACGATGGCCAAGCTGCTCGGCCTGGTGCCCGCGGTGGTGCTGGGCGGCTGCGCGGTGCTCGGCGTGGCCGGCATCACCGCGTGGAAAAACCCGACGCTGCGCAAGCTGAATCTGCGCGACCTGCAATGAGCGCGCTTTTGTAGAGTCGAGCCATGCTCGACTGCTTTTCAGAAGCGCCAGTCGAGCATGGCTCGACTCTACAAGAACCAGGCAGTCGAGCATGGCTCGACTCTACAAGAGCCAGGCAGCCGAGCATGGCTCGACGCTACAGACAAAAAACCCGGCCAAGGCCGGGTTTTTCGCATGACCACACAACGATCTGGAATCAGTCGCCCTGCTGCTTCTGCAGGTGCTCCCAACGCTCCTGGGCGTCGATGGTGCGCTCGGCGGTCAGGCGCGCTTCCAGGCGCTCCAGGCCGATTTCTTCACCGGTGTCCACGCAGTAGCCGTAATCACCGGCTTCCAGGCGCTTGAGGGTGCTGTCGATCTTGCCGATCAGCTTGCGGTAGCGGTCACGGGTGCGCAGTTCCAGCGAGTTCTCGGTCTCGCGGGTCGCACGCTCGGCTTCGTCGCCGATGTCACGCACTTCCTCACGCAGGTTCTCGATGGTCTGCTTGGATTCTTCCACCAGGTCACCACGCCAGTTCTGCAGGCGCTGACGGAAGTACTCCTGCTGCAGCGAGCTCATGTATTCCTCTTCCGAGGACGGCTTGTAGCCAGCCGGCAGGATCGGGCGGCCAGTGGCCTCGTCGGTCTTGTATTCGATGACCTTGTACTTGCTGCGCGGGGCCGGCGCCGCCGAACGGGCGGTCACAGCCACGGCAACCTTGCCGACGGGGCGCGACACGGTCTTCGGAGCGGTATCAGGATTCACGGCAGATTTCACGGCGGTCTTGGCAGGCGATTTCGAAACGGGCACGGGATTCTTGGATTGCGGGGCCTTCGATGCAACCGGGGCGGCGGCCGTGGCCGGCTTGGGAGCCGGAGGGGCAGCCACCGCGGGGGCGGTCTTGGCCGGGACAGGCTTGGCCGGAGCCGGCTTGGCGGCAGGCTTCGGTGCGGACTTCACTACGGGGGCCGGGGCCGGCTTGGCAGCCGGCGTGGCAACATTCTTCGTGGCTTTCTTTACAGCGGCAGGTGCGGGCGCCGGTTTAGCGGCAGCCGCCTTCTTCGCGGCGGGCTTTACGGCGGGCTTGGCAGCCCCCTTGCTGGCCACCGGCTTCGGTGCCGGCTTGGGCGCGGCCTTTTTGGCGACCGGTTTGGGCGCCGGCTTGGCAGCGGCCTTCTTTACCGGGGCAGCCTTGGCGGCGGTCTTCTTCGCCACCGGTGCCTTCTTTGCCGCGGCTGCAGGCTTGGCCTTGGCCGGCGCCGCCTTCTTGGCAACTGCGGGCTTGCTGGCCTTGGCCGGGGCTTTCTTTGCGGTGGCCTTCCTGGCCGCCGGTTGCGAGGATGCCGCCTTCGCCGCCGGCTTGCTGGCCGACTTCGGGGCAACGGGCTTGGCCGCCAACTTCTTCACAACAGGCTTGGCGGTTTTCTTGGCGGCCTTGACGGCCTTCTTTGCAGTTTTTTTAGCAGCCACGAAACGCTCTTCCTTGGATTCCCCGGGGCCCGGGAAAGCGGGCCTTTATAGCCTACCCGACCGGCAGCAGCAACCTTGGGGGCCTGCTCCATTCAGTCCTGGAGCCAGCGGGCCCAACGTGGCGGTCCGAACAAGCTGACCGCCCTGCACGGTGCGGAACCTGGCCAGCACCTGCAAGGGTACCGGCACCGGTCGCAGGCCATCGGCGACATGCGACCAACAGCCCATCCTGCACAAATGCGGCCTTCATGCCAACTGGCATAAGATGACTGGGTGATCTCGCGCCTGCTCATCGCCCTGCTGCGCTTCTACAAGCGCTTCATCAGCCCCCTGCTGGGGCCGCGCTGCCGTTTCGTGCCCAGTTGTTCTGAATACGCAATGGAGGCCATCGGCCGCCACGGCGCGCTGCGCGGCAGCTGGCTGGCCGCACGCCGCCTGGGCCGCTGCCACCCGTTCCATCCCGGCGGCTTCGATCCAGTGCCCGAGTCTTCCCACGCCCCCTCTTGCCGCTGCACAGGAAAACACTGACATGTCCTCCACCCTCATCACCAATGCCCGCATGGTCAACGAAGGCCGCACCTTCGACGGCGACCTGCGCATCGAGAACGGCCGCATCGCGCAGATCGGCAGTGGGCTGGCCCCGCGCGACGGCGAACAGGTGGTGGACGCGGCCGGTCGCTGGCTGCTGCCGGGCATGATCGATGACCAGGTGCATTTCCGCGAGCCGGGCCTGACCCACAAGGGCGACATCGCCAGCGAATCGGCGGCGGCCGTGGCCGGCGGCCTGACCAGCTTCATGGACATGCCCAACACCAATCCGCCCACGCTGGATTCGACCATCCTGGAAGCCAAGTACGAACTGGCCCGCGGCCGCGCCTGGGCCAATTATGGTTTCTACCACGGCGCCAGCAATGACAACCTGGAAGCGATCCGCGCCCTGGACCCGAAGAAGGCGCCGGGCGTGAAGGTGTTCATGGGCGCGTCCACCGGCAACATGCTGGTGGACGACCCGGACACGCTGGATGCGATCTTCCGCGAGTGCCCCACCCCGATCATCACGCACTGCGAAGACACGCCGATGATCGATGCCAACCTGAAGGCCTTCCAGGAAAAGTACGGCGACGCGCTGACCCCGGACATGCACCCGGACATCCGTTCGCGCGAGGCCTGCATCAAGTCCACCCGCCTGGCCATGTCGCTGGCACGCAAGCACGGCACCCGCCTGCACGTGCTGCACATTTCCACCGCCGACGAACTGGCGCTGTTCGAGAAGGGTCCGCTGATCCGCGCCGACGGCAGCCGCAAGCAGATCACCGCCGAAACCTGCGTGCACTTCCTGCACTTCGCGCGCCCGGATTACGCGACCAAGGGCAACCTGATCAAGTGCAACCCGGCCATCAAGGAAGTGTCCGACCGCGAGGCGATCACCGCCGCGCTGGCTGACGATGTGCTGGACGTGCTGGCCACCGACCATGCCCCGCATACCTGGGAAGAGAAGCAGAAGCCCTATGCGCAGGCGCCGTCGGGCCTGCCGCTGGTGCAGTACGCACTGGTGGCCGCACTGGAGCGCGTGCACGAAGGCAAGCTGACCCGCGAGCAGGTGGTGCAGAAGTTCGCCCACGCCCCGGCGCAGCTGTTCGACGTGGAAGAACGCGGCTTCCTGCGCGAAGGCTACTTTGCCGATCTGGTGCTGGTCGAGGACGTGCCGTTCACCGTCAAGCGCGAGGACGTGCTGTCCAAGTGCGGCTGGTCGCCGTTCGAAGGCACCACGTTCCGCTCGCGCGTGGCCTCGACCTGGGTCAACGGGCAGCTGGTGTGGGACGGCAGCAACCTGGTGGGCGAACCGGCCGGCCAGCGCATGACCTACGACCGCTGATGCGTTCGGCACTTCTGTTGGGGGCGCTGCTGCTGGCCGCGCCCCTGTTCCACGCGCCACCGGCACAGGCGCAGGATGGCATCGGCAGCCTGATCGACAGCCGCGTGGTGTTCCCGGCCAGCGCCTCGCAGGGCGCCATGGTGATCGGCAAGGTGCCGGCCGGCAGCCGCGTACGTTATGCCGGACGCGACCTGCGCGTGAGCAACTATGGCAGCGTGGTGTTCGGCATCGGGCGCGATGAAAAGGGGCCGCTGCAGGTGCAGGTGCAGCGCCCGGATGGCGGCAGCGAGACCGCCACGATCACCGTCACCCCGCGCGACTGGCCCACCGAACGGGTGAACGGCGTACCGCCGAAGACGGTCAATCCACCGCCGGCGATTGCCGAGCGCATCAAGCGCGAACAGGCACAGGTAACGGCAGCGCGCGCCCGCGATGACAACCGCACCGACTTCACCCAGACCTTCATCTGGCCGGTGCAGGGCCGCATCAGCGGCCGCTTCGGCAATGCCCGCGTGTACAACGGCCAACCGGGTGCGGGCCATTCCGGCATGGATATCGCGGTGCCCACCGGCACCCCGGTCAAAGCGCCGGCGGCCGGCGTGGTCACCTTCGCCGGCCCGGACCTGTACCTGACCGGCGGCACGCTGCTGATCGACCATGGCTACGGCATCAGTTCGAACTTCCTGCACCTGTCACGCATCGACGTAAAGGTGGGCGATCGTGTCGAGCAGGGCCAGGTGATTGCCGCTGTGGGTGCTACCGGCCGCGCTACCGGCCCGCACCTGCACTGGGGCATGAACTGGTTCGACACCCGCATCGACCCGTTGCTGGTGCTGGAACGGAAGTAACGCGCGCAATGCGCGTGAGCGGCGCCGACCTTGGTAGGTGCCGACCTTGGTCGGCACCATTCCGCAGCGCGTGCGGACCCGACATTCATCCACGCATGGCGTGGATCTACTGCAATGCGATTTGGTAGGTGCCGACCTTGGTCGGCACAATCCCGCAGCGCGTGCGGACCTGGCATTCATCCACGCATGGCGTGGATCTACTGCAATGCGATTGGGTAGGTGCCGACCTTGGTCGGCACAATCCCGCAGAGCGTGCGGACCAAGGTCCGCACCTACCAGAAGCGATCAGCCGCGCGCGGCCCACCACACGCGCAGCAGCGTGCGTACCGGGGTCGCTTCGATCGGCTTGCCTGCCGCCTGTGCGGCGACTCGGGCGCGGGCCAGGCTGGACCAGATCCGGCGCGGGCGCGGGCCGGGTACGCGGGTTCCCCACCCCTTCAGCAGATGCTGCGCCCAGCGCTGGCTGGCGTTGCTGGCGTCCTCGTCCAGCAGGCTGCGGGGCACACCGGCCACGCCGGCGTCCTGCAGGCGCTGGGCCAGGGTCTGCAGCTGCACGGCACGGCCCGCCCCCTTGCGCAGGGTGTCGTTGAACAGCACTGCTTCCACCGCAGCCACGGCGTCAGCGTAGTTGGCCAGCGCGCGCTCGGCGCCGGCAGCATCCAGGGCGACCGTGCGCGCCTCGACCAGATCCGGCAGCGCCTCGGCCAGCTGGGCCCACGGCGCGCGCACCGGCTCCAGCAGGCGCCCCAGCGGGTGGCGCGAGCGTTGCCCGGCCCAACTGCGCAGCTCCTCGCCCCACCACGCCAGCTTGGCGTCGGCCGGCAGCGGGTCGCCGCTGGTGTTGAGCATGTCGTCGAATTCCTGCAGCAGCGCAAACCACGCCACCGCAAGATCGCGGTGCGGTTCGGCCACGAACGGCGCGGCCACCGACCATTCCGGCCAGCGGCTGCGCCACTTGTCGAGGAAGCTTTCCAACGCGGTACTGCTCACTACATCGTTCCTTACGGCTGGGCCGGGTCTGCCGGCCGGGTCGGCCACAGGCTGGCCAGTTGCAGAAGTTCGGCGTTCTCCACCAGCACGTCGGCCTGCCAGGCCAGCGGATCGTCGCTGTGCAGGCGGTAGCCCCACAGCGCCGCCACCGATGGCATGCCGGCCGCACGCGCCGCGATGATGTCACGCTCGTCGTCGCCCACGTACACGCAGTCTGCGGCGGCCACCCCGATCGCCTGCGCGGCGTGCAGCAGCGGCAACGGGTGCGGTTTCCGTTCGGCCAGCGTATCGCCGCCCACCAGCACCGCGCAGCGCTGTTGCCAGCCGTGCTGCGGCAGGACCAGGCGGGCCAGGTATTCGGGCTTGTTGGTAACGATGCCCCACACGGCGCCAGCTGTATCCAGCGCCGCCAGCATGCCGGCCACGCCGTCGAACAGCACCGCGTGCTGGCCGATCAAGGCCTCGTAGCGCTGCAGGAACTCGGGAATCAGCGCATCACGCGCCGCATCATCCAGATCCGGGAAGGCGGCGCCCACCATCGCCCGCGACCCCTTGGATACCACCGGGCGCAGCTGCGCCGGATCGACCGGCGCGCGGCCACGTTCGGCCAGCATCGCATCGCAGGTGGCGACGAAGTCCGGCGCACTGTCCAGCAGGGTGCCGTCCAGGTCGAACAGCACCGCGCGCGGGAACGAGGCGCCGCTCATTCCGGCTTGACCGCGTAGGCCAGGTAGTTGATGTCGGTGCGGCTGCTCAGGCGGGCATGATTGCGCCACGGCTCGTAGGCCATGCCGCTGACATCGACCAGCTGCACGTCGGCCTCGCGCAGCCAGCGTGCCAGCTCGGCCGGCTTGATGAATTCCTGGTAGTGATGGGTGCCCTTGGGCAGCAGCCGCGCCACGTACTCGGCGCCGACAATGGCCACCGCGAAGGCAGCAGCGGTGCGATTGATGGTGGACAGGAACAGGTGGCCGCCCGGCTTCAGCAGGCGCTTGCAGGCCTCGATGATCGCGCCCGGGTCGGGCACGTGCTCGAGCATTTCCATGCAGGTGACCACATCGAAGCTGCCCGGCTGTTCGGCGGCCAGATCTTCGGCGGCCTGCACCCGGTAGTCCACCTTGGCACCGCTTTCCAGCGCGTGCAGGCGGGCCACCTTCACCAGCTCGGGGGCCAGGTCGATCGCGGTCACGTCAGCGCCGGCCTGGGCCAGCGCCTCGCTCAGCAGGCCGCCACCGCAGCCGATATCCAGCACGCGCGCGCCGCGCAGCGGCACGCGGTCGGCCACGTACTGCAGGCGCACCGGGTTCAGTGCATGCAGCGGCTTCTGCGGACCATCGGCGTCCCACCAGCGGTTGGCGAGCGCGGCGAACTTGTCCAGCTCGGCCTGATCGAAATTGGAGGATGCGTGGGGGGCGGTCATGGGGAAGTCCTTGCGGCGCCGTCGGTCAGGCGCGGATATGGCGGATGCGCTCGCGCCACTGGCGCGCATTGGCGATGATGCCCGGCAGGTCCATGCCGACCAGCTCGCGCTGCACCAGCTTCGGCTTGCCGGCGATCCAGACGTCGCTGACCTGCTGGCGGCCGGTGGCGTACACCAGCTGCGACAGCACGTTGTGCAGCGGCTGGGTTTCCAGCGCGGACAGGTCGACGCAGACCAGGTCGGCCTGCTTGCCTACTTCGATCGAACCGATGCGCTCGCCGAAGCCCAGCGCGCGCGCGCCACCCAGGGTGGAGGCGCGCAGCGTGGTGGCCGCGTCCAGCGCGGTGGCATCGTCGGCCACGGCCTTGGCCAGGATCGCCGCGGTGCGGTTCTCGCTGAACATGTCCAGGTCGTTATTGCTGGCGCAGCCGTCGGTGCCGATCGCCAGGTTCACCCCGGCGCGCTGCAGGGCGCAGGCCGGGCAGAAGCCCGACGCCAGCTTCAGGTTCGATTCCGGGCAGTGCACCACGCTGACGCCACGCTCGGCGCACAGGTGGATTTCGGCATCGGTCAGCTGGGTCATGTGCACCGCGATCAGGCGGTCGTTGACCAGGCCCAACCGATCCAGCCGCGCCAGCGGGCGCTGGCCGTACAGCTTGATCGAATCGGTGATTTCCTGCGCGGTTTCATGGGTGTGCAGGTGCACCTGCATGTCCAACTGATCGGACAGCATGCGCACGCGCTCGAAATTGGCGTCGTTCACGGTGTACGGCGCATGCGGCGCGAACGCCGTGCCGATCAGCGGATCGCTGCGCCACTGGTCATGCAGTTCGCCGGCCTTGGCGAAGTACTCGTCATCGGTCTTGGCCCAGGCGGTGGGGAAATCGATGATGACCGCGCCCACCAGCGCGCGGAAACCGTGTTTCTTGTAGACCGCAGCCTGCACGTCACCGAAGAAGTAGTTTTCGTTGGCACAGGTGGTGCCACCGCGCAGCATTTCGGCAATGGCCAGGGTGGTGCCGTCGGCCACGAACTCGGGGCCGATCACCGCCGCTTCCACCGGCCAGATGTGCTGCTGCAGCCAGGTCATCAACGGCAGATCGTCGGCCACGCCGCGCAGCAGGGTCATCGGGTTATGCGTGTGCGCGTTCACCAGCCCCGGCATCAGCGCCGCGTCGGGACGGCTGACCACCTGCGCGGCACGGAAGCGCGCGCGCGCCTCGGCACGCGGCAGGATGGCGACGATTTCGCTGCCACGCACGGCCACAGCGTGGTCTTCCAGCACCACCGCATGCGGCTCGATCGGAACGACATAACCGGCTTCGATGAGCAGGTCGCAGGCTTCGGGGAGATGCGGGCTATCGCTCATGCGGGCTCACTGGCTATTGGAGAAGGGCCTGGCGGGAGGCGGTAGCGCCGGGCCATGCCCGGCGGCTGTCCGTTGCGGCGCCATGGGCGCCGGCAACGGGTTCCGGGCGGTGCCCGGAAAGCCGAGCATGGCTCGGCTCTACAGGTAATCCGGCTACGCCGGATTACTTAACGCGCGAGGAGTATTCACCCGAGCGGGTATCAACCTTGATGATTTCATCTTGGTTGACGAACAGCGGCACGCGCACCACGGCACCGGTTTCCAGGGTGGCCGGCTTGCCGCCGCCGCCCGAGGTGTCACCACGCACGCCCGGATCGGTTTCGGTGATCTTCAGTTCAACGAAGTTCGGCGGCTGCACGAAGATCGGCGCGCCGTTGAACAGGGTCACGATGCAGGCTTCTTCGCCCTTCAGCCACTTTTCGGCGCCGCCCATGCCGGCCTTGTCGGCCTGCACCTGCTCGAAGGTTTCCGGGTCCATGAAGTGCCAGTACTCGCCATCGCTGTACATGTAGTTCATGTCGGTGTCGACAACGTCGGCCACTTCCAGATCGTCGGTCGCCTTCATGGTCAGTTCCACCACGCGGCCCGAACGGATGAAGCGGTACTTCACGCGGGTGAAGGCCTGGCCCTTGCCCGGCTTCACATATTCGGTATCCGTGATGACCGCCGGTTCGTTGTTGACCAGGATCTTCATCCCGTTCTTGACGTCATTCATGCCCACAGTGGCCATGCTCAAGCTCCTCAAATGGCAAAACCGCCGCGGGTGCGGCGAGCCGGATAGAATGGAAAGCCCACCGGAACCCCGGTGGGCAACTGATTTATGCCCCCATGATAACCGCAGGCCCCCTCTCCATGCAGCTTTCCGCCTTCCCCCGCACCCAGTCAGCGGGCGCGCCCGCGCGCTGGCAGCAGCTCTGGCGGCAGGCACTGCGTGACCCGCAGCAACTGCTGGCCCAGCTGGGTCTGGACCCGGCCGCACTGGGGGTGTCCGAGGCCGCCATGGCGCAGTTCGCGCTGCGCGTGCCGCAGGGGTTCGTCGCCCGCATGCGCCACGGCGATGCCCATGACCCCCTGTTGCGCCAGGTCCTGCCGATCGACGCGGAAATGCAGGTGGTCCCTGGGTTCAGCTTTGATGCGGTGGGCGATGGAGCAGCCAAAAAGGCCACCGGGGTCATCCAGAAGTACCGTGGCCGTGCCCTGCTGGTGGCCACCGGCAGCTGCGCGATCAACTGCCGCTACTGCTTCCGCCGGCACTTCGACTACGGCGCGGAAAACGCGGCCAAGGGCGGCTGGCAGGAGGCGGTGCAGGCCATCGCCGACGATGCGGACATCGACGAGGTGATCCTGTCCGGCGGCGACCCGCTGTCACTGGCCACCCACAAGCTGGTGGAACTGACCGATGCGCTGCGGCAGATTCCGCACGTGCGCCGCCTGCGCATCCATACCCGCCTGCCCATCGTGCTGCCCGAACGGGTGGACGATGAACTGCTGGCCTGGCTGGGCAGCCTGCCCTGGCCGCTGGCCATCGTGGTCCACGCCAACCATGCCAACGAATTCGACGCCAACGTCGATGCCGCCATGGCGCGCCTGCGCGGCACCGGTGCGCAACTGCTGAACCAGGCCGTGCTGCTGCGCGGGGTGAACGACAGCGTGCAGGCCCTGCAGGACCTGAGCGAGCGCAGCTTCGCCGCCGGCGTGCTGCCGTATTACCTGCACCAGTTGGACCGGGTGGAAGGCGTGGCCCACTTCGAGGTGGACGATGTCCAGGCCAAGGCCCTGGTGGGCGGCCTGACCGCGCGGCTGTCCGGTTACCTGGTCCCCAAGCTGGTGCGCGAACTGCCCGGCGACCCCAGCAAGCGCCCGGTGTAAGGCCTGGGCTGGGGTCAGAGCCCTTTTCGTGCGAGAGGGATCTGACCCCAGGACATCGGGTTGTCAAAGCCCCGATTCGATCATCCGCACCACTTCGGTGGCGGTTACCGGGTGGCTCAACCGGTAGCCCTGGCCCAGGTCGCAACCGCGCTGGGCCAGCAGCTCGAACTGCGCTTCCTGCTCGATGCCCTCGGCCACCACGGTGATGCCCAGCGCATGGGCCATGGCGATGATGGCCGTGGTCAGGGCCAGATCATCCGGGTCGCGCTGCATGTCGGCCACGAAGCTCTTGTCGATCTTGACCCCGTCCACCGGCACCTGGCGCAGGTGGCTAAGGCCGGAGAAGCCGGTACCGAAGTCATCCAGCCACACCTTCACACCGGTCCGGTGCAGCTTGTCCAGCAGCTGGGCCGCAACCATTTCATCGCCGATCACCGCCGTTTCGGTCAGTTCCAGGTGCAGGCGTGACGCGGGCAGACCAGACTCGTGCAGGCACTGCGCCACCAGCGCGGGCAGCTCACCGCCGCGCAACTGCCGCGGCGACACGTTCACCGACACGAACAGTTCATCGCCAGCCATGCCGCGCGGCCATTGCGAGGCCTCCATGCAGGCGGCGCGCAGCACCTTCGGCCCGATGACCTCGATCAGCCCACTCTGCTCGGCCACTTCAATGAACACCGACGGCGGAATGGTGCCCAGCGTGGGGTGCTGCCAGCGCAGCAGCACTTCCACGCCCACCAGGCGGCGGTCACGCATGCGGAAGATCGGCTGGTAAGCCAGGCGCAGTTCGCCGCGCTCCCAGGCCCCGCGCAGCTCCTGTTCCATGTGCACGCGGCGCTCGACCGCGTGGTCCATGGCCCGGCTGTAATAGCGGAAGCAGTTCTTGCCGGCCATCTTCGCCTGGTACATGGCGATGTCGCCGTTCTTCAGCAGCGTGGTCGCATCGGCCGCATCGTCGGGGAACAGGGTCACGCCGATCGAGGTGCCCAGGAACAGCTCACGGCCCTGCACCACCAGCGGCTTGCCCAGCTCGCGCACCAGCACTTCGGCCAGCAGGCGCGCGTTGGCCGCCACGTCACCATCGCCGACCAGGATCACGAATTCATCGCCGCCGAACCGCGCCAGCAGCGCCTCATCGCCACCGGCTTCGGCCACCGCGCGGGTGATGCGCTGGGCGAACTGCAGCAGTGCTTCGTCACCGGCCTCGTGGCCCAGCGTGTCGTTGACCCGCTTGAAATCATCGATGTCGGCGAACAGCAGCCCCAGCCGGTGCCCGGAGGCGCGCGCGGCCATCAGGCGATGGTCCAGCGCCTCGCGGAACGCCAACCGGTTGGTCAGCCCGGTGAGCGCATCGGTGTAGGCCATGTGCCGCACTTCGCGGTCATGGCGCGCAATGGCATCGCGCATGCGGGCGAAGCCGCGCACCAGCTCACCCACTTCATCGTCGCGGGTGTTTTCGGCCAGCGGCGCCTGGTAATCACCTGCCTCGATGCGGCGTGCCGCGGCGGCCAGTTCACGGATGGGCGTCACCAGCGTGCGCTGCACGTACATGATGACCACCACGCCGATCACCACCAGCAGGCCCAGCATCAGCAGCAGCCAGCCCAGGTGGCGGCTGCCGACCTGCTGCAGGCGCTGCCCCAGCGTCGCGTTGGCCGCCACTTCGCGCTCATGCACCTCGTCCAGGGCCATGCCCACGCGCACACCGCCGATACGCTGCTTGCCCACGGTGATCGGCATGGCGTTGTCCAGCACCGTCGGCGACTGCTGCACGACCAGGCCCTGCGCCGCCACGGCGCCACGCGCCAGGGGATCGTCCATCGCCCGGCCGAAGCCGGCAACGTCGACCGAGCCGTCGTGGACCAGGCGCCCATGCTCATCGAACACCAGCACGTAGCGCACTACCGGCTGCCGCGCCGTGCCGCGCACCAGCGCGCCGACCTGGTCCAGGTCGTTGTAGTACAGCGGGTTGGCCAGCGAATCGGACAGCTCACGCGCCAACGCCTCGCCGCGGCTGCGCACGCTGCGGTCGAACAGTTCATGGATCACGCCGCCGCTGAGGGTCTTCACCTCGCTCTGCATCGACGCCTGGCGCCCCAGCAGCACGGCCAGGATCGCAATCACCACCAGCATCGCCCCGCCCATGGCGAGCAGGAATCGGGCCTGCATCCCGGAGCCGAGCCACTTCATTCAACGTCCATCCGCACGCGCATCAACCCTTGTTTCAGTTCGTCCAACCGCTGCTGCGCATGCGCATCGACGCGGTGGAACCCGGAAGTCCCAAAAAACCGTTGCAACGCCACCTGCGCGCGTGGGTCGGCCGCCGCCTGCAGCAGCACCTGCTGCAGCCGTTCGCGCACCCGCGGGTCGAGGTCGGCCCGTACCACCTCCAACGCGCGCGGATACGGCTCGGTGCGCAGCAGGACGCGGAAGTCGCGGCGGAACGCCGCCGGCACCCGCCGTTCATCGTCCCAGTCCACACTGCTGACCGCACCGCCATCGGCCAGCCCCTTGTGCACGAAGGTGGCCACGTTCAGCTCGCTGCGGGCGAACACGTAGCCCACCGCATCGGGCCCCGGCAGGTCCCAGCTGCCGGCCAGGATCTGCGGGCTCAAGCCATGGTCCAGCAGGGTCATCACCGGCACCAGATAGGCGCTGGTGGAGGCCGTGTTCTGCAGGGCCAGGCGATGCCCGCGCAGGTCTTCCACACGCTGCAGTGCACTGTCGCGGCGCACGAAGAACACCGTGTGGTATTCGCGTACGCCGCTGCGCTCGGTCAGCAGCAACGGACGGGCGCCACTGCGCAGGCCCAGCGCAACGGCCGTGCCGGCCGTTTCCGTGACCCAGTCGACCCGCCCGCGGCGCAGGTAGCTGGCCATCTGCTGCGGGTCGCGGGCCATCAGGATCCGGCCTTCGCGGATGCCGACGTCGTGCATGCGCGCGACCACATAATCCAACAGCGGCTGTAGTTGTTCGTAGTGCACCTTGGGATCATCACTGATCCGCCCCAGCACCAGGACCGGGTCGGGCGCCGGCGCAGCATGCGCCATCCCGGCCAGCAGGCCCCAGGCCAGGCTCAGCAGTCCCCCCTGCATTGCCTTTCGCAGACCCGACAACACGTTTCATCCCCCAGGTAATCGCGACAGACTACCTGAAAAAATGAGAACTTCGTCAGCCCTGGCCGTCCTTGGGCTGCGCCAGCCGCGCCATGCGCTGGGCATCGGCCAGGATGCCGCGCAACAGACGCACTTCCTGTTCGCTGGGCTCGGCCCGCAGGAACAGGCGGCGCAGCTTGCGCATGGCCGATTCGGGCGCGCGCCCCTTGTGGAAATCGATCTCGTCCAGGGTCTGGCCGAGCTGGCCAAAGAAGCTCTCCAGCTGTTCGTGGCTGGCGGCCTGCTCACGCACGCCGTCTTCGGCCGGGGCCACCGGCTGCTGGCCCAGCAGGCGCATGCGGGTTTCATAGGCCAGGACCTGCACCGCTGCCGCCAGGTTGAGCGAACTGAACGCCGGATCGGACGGAATATGCACGGCGGCGTGGCACAGCTGCAGCTCTTCATTGGTCAGGCCGGTACGCTCGCGACCGAACACCAGCGCCACCTCGGCGCCCTGCCCGGCCTTGTCCACCGCACGGGCGGCCGCGTCGGCCGGCAGGAATTCCTCCAACTGCACGCGGCGCGCACGCGCGGTGCAGCCCAGCACCAGGGTGCAGTCGGCCACGGCCTCGGCCAGGGTCGCCACCACCGGCGCGTCGCCCAGTACGTCTTCGGCGCCGGCCGAGCGGCGGAAGGCCTCCTCGTCCAGCGGTTTTTCCGGGGCGACCAGCACCAGCCGGGCCAGGCCCATGGTCTTCAGGGCACGCGCGGCGGCCCCCATGTTGCCGGGGTGCTGGGTACCAACAAGGACGAAACGGATACGGGTGGCGGCAGGAAACTGGGACATGAACAGGGAAAAGGTCGAGCTGGACGAAGACCAATGGTAAACTGTGCGGCCGGCCACTGCGCCGGACCCGCTCTTTTCCCCCGCCAGCCCTTCTCTTCTGCCTTTCCGGGAGCCCACGCCATGCAGAAACCCGCCGTCACCGTCATGGTCAAGGCCGCCCGCCTCGCCGGCAACGTCCTGTTGCGCAACATCAACAAGCTCGAGGCGCTGAATGTGGTGCAGAAGGGCCGCATGGACTACGCCAGCGAAGTCGATGCCGATGCGGAAAAGGTGATCGTCAAGGAACTCAAGCGCGCCTACCCCGACTACGGCATCTTCGGTGAAGAAGGCGGCGTGCAGGGCGAGCGTCGCCAGATGTGGGTCATCGATCCGCTCGATGGCACCAGCAACTACCTGCGTGGCGTGCCGCACTACTGCGTGTCCATCGCCCTGGTGGAAAACGGCGAACCGACTGACGCGGTGATCTTCGACCCGCTGCGCAACGAACTGTTCACCGCCAGCCGCGGTGCCGGCGCGGTGCTCAACGACCGTCGCATCCGCGTGGCCGACCGCAAGGACCTGGAAGGCACGATGATCCACACCGGTTTCGCGCCGCGTGAGCGCAGCCGCGCCAGCGCACAGCTGAAGGCCCTGGACGCCCTGCTGGTACACGCCGAAGACGTGCGTCGCACCGGCTCGGCCGCGCTGGACCTGGCCTACGTGGCCTGCGGCCGCGCCGATGCCTACTTCGAAGCCGGCGTGAAGGCCTGGGACGTCGCCGCTGGCCTGCTGCTGGTGCGCGAAGCCGGCGGCAAGGTCTGCGACTTCAAGGGCGCCACCCTGGGCCGCATGGACAACCGCGGCCCGGACACCCACCAGATCGTGGCCGGCAACCTGAAGGTGGCCGAGTCGCTGCAGAAGGTGCTGGTGAACACCGCCTACGCCGCCGAGTTCGACGCCAAGTTCTGAGCGTCCACGTAACGCGATTCACTGAAACGGCACCTGCGAAGGTGCCGTTTTCGTTTGTGCGCCCGGAGATTGGTTTCCGCGACCGCGGAGGGGTGTCACTTTCTTTGCGCGCAAAGAAAGTAACCAAAGAAACGCTCCGCCGACCGCGAGCCGACGTGCTGCGCACGCCGGTGCCCTGCGCTTCTCGGCGAATCAGGGGACGGCGCCGAACTCGCTGCGCTCAAACACCGGCGCCTCTTCGCCCCTGCTTCACCTGCGATGCTCGGCTCGCTCAAGGCGGACTGGAAGGTCAAGATCAACAGCAACAGCAACAGCAACAGCATCCACGCGTGGCGTGGATCTACCGAGTGCAGCTGTGGGATCACCGACGCATATATCACCGCAAACAAAAACGCCCGGCGCGAGGCCAGGCGTTTCCGCACTACCTTGAAAGCGGAGGCTTACGCCACCGTCGAAGCCCGCAGGGCGGCAATGCGCTCTTCCAGCGGCGGGTGGCTCATGAACAGCTTCTTGGCGGTCGAACCGGCAATACCGAAAGCGGCAATCTGGCTGGGCAGCGTGCTCTGGCCATGGTTCAGCTGCAGGCGTTCCAGCGCGGCAATCATCTTCTGGCGGCCGGCCAGCGAGGCACCGCCGGCATCGGCGCGGAATTCGCGGTGGCGCGAGAACCACATCGAGATCATGGTGGCGAACAGGCCGAACACCATCTCCAGCACGAACACGATGATGTAGTACGCGAAACCACGGCCGCCGCCTTCGCGGTTGCCCGACAGCGCGCTGTCGATCACGCCGCCGACCACGCGCGCCAGCACGATCACGAAGGTGTTCAGCACACCCTGCAGCAGCGCCATGGTGATCATGTCACCGTTGGCCACGTGGGCGATCTCGTGGCCCAGCACTGCCTCGGCCTCGTCTTCGCTCATGTTGTGCAGCAGGCCGGTGGACACCGCCACCAGCGCATTGTTGCGGTTGGCGCCGGTGGCGAACGCATTGATTTCCGGGCCGTCATACACGGCCACCTCCGGCATGCCGATACCGGCCGCCTTGGCCTGGCGTTCCACCGTAGCCAGCAGCCAGCGCTCGGTGGGGTTGCGCGGCTCGGTGATGACCACCGCGCCGGTGGAGCGCTTGGCCATCCACTTGGACAGCAGCAACGAAATGAAGGAACCGCCGAAACCGAAGATCGCGGCCATCACCAGCAGGCCGCTCATCTGGCTGGGATTGACCCCCAGCAGCGACATCACGATGCTGGCCAGGATAAGCACGGCAAAGTTCGTGGCTAGAAAGAGTGCGATGCGGGTAAACATGGGAAATTCCGGCTCGGAAGGGGTCGATATCTGCCAATTTGCGGTGCAGTCAGCTTGAATTCAAGCGCCAACCTGACCGACGATTCAGCCAGCATGACCTCCCCCATCCCCTGCGGCCGCTTTGCGCCCTCGCCCACCGGCCTGCTCCACCCCGGTTCCCTGCTTGCCGCCTTCGGCAGCTGGCTGCTTGCGCGCCATCACGGCGGCCTGTGGCGGCTGCGTATCGAAGACGTGGATCCGCCGCGCACGGTGCCCGGTGCCGCGCACGAACAGCTGCGCACGCTGGCCGGTTTCGGCCTGGCCCACGATGGCCCGGTACTGTGGCAGAGCGAGCGCAACGCGGCCTACCAGGCCGCGCTGGACGTACTCCTGGCCAGCGACCAGGCCTTCGTCTGCCACTGCAGCCGCAGCGACCTGGCGGCCAGCGGCGGCATCCATCACCGCTGCGTGGACCGGCCACCGCGACCGGACCCAGCCGTCCGCTTCCGCGTGCCGCCGGGCAGCGTGGTCCAGTTCGTCGATGGCCTGCGCGGCCCGCAGCAACAGGACGTGCACGCCGAGGTCGGCGATTTCGTGCTGCGCCGCGCCGATGGCTGCTGGGCCTACCAGTTGGCGGTGGTGGTGGACGATGCCGCGCAGGGCGTGACCGAGGTGGTGCGCGGCGCCGACCTTCTGGATTCCACCGCCCGCCAGATCCTGCTGCAGCAGGCTCTGGGGCTGGCCCTACCGCACTATTGGCACCTGCCGCTGCTGCTGGATGCCCCGGGTCACAAACTGTCCAAATCGCTGGCCGCGCGGCCGGTGGACAGTGCCCGGCCGCTGCCGGTGCTGCGCTGGCTGTGGGCGCTGCTGGGCCAGGACCCGTCGGCCCTGGACGGTGGCGACGACCTGCACGCCCTGCTGCAGGCCGCGCAGCACGCCTTCGATCCGGCCCGCCTGCCGCGCCAGGACATCCTGCTGGCCGACGGCGCACTTTCCGCGCCGATGTTGCAGAATCCCCCTTCCCCCACCTGAAACCCGGACAGCATTCCATGACATCTCGCGTCGCACTGGTCACCGGCGGAACCGGCGGCATCGGTACCGCCATCTGCCAACGCCTGGCCGACCAGGGCCACCGGGTCGCCACCAACTACCGCGACGAGACCAAGGCCCGCGCCTGGCAGCAGGCGATGACCGCGCGCGGTTACAGCGTGTCGATCTTCCCCGGCGACGTCTCCGACCCGGCCAGCGCCGAGGCCATGGTGCGCGCGGTGGAGGCCGAACTGGGCCCGGTCGAGATCCTGGTCAACAATGCCGGCATCACCCGTGACACCACCTTCCATCGCATGCGCGCCGAGCAGTGGCACGATGTGATCAACACCAACCTCAATTCGGTGTTCAACGTCACCCGCCCGGTGATCGAAGGCATGCGCCGCCGTGGCTGGGGCCGGGTCATCCAGATCAGCTCCATCAACGGCCTGAAGGGCCAGTACGGCCAGGCCAACTACGCCGCGGCCAAGGCCGGCATGCACGGCTTCACCATCTCGCTTGCGCGCGAGAACGCCGGCTTCGGCATCACCGTGAACACCATTTCGCCGGGCTATGTCGCCACCGACATGGTGATGGCCGTGCCGGAAGAAGTCCGCGCCAAGATCATTGCCGACATCCCCACCGGGCGCCTGGGCAAGCCGGAGGAAATCGCCTATGGCGTGTCCTTCCTGGTGGCCGATGAGGCCGCGTGGATCACCGGCAGCAACCTGGACATCAACGGCGGCCACCACATGGGCTGGTAAGCCGCGCAGCGGCGGTGGCGGCAACGCATCTTCGCCGCCACCCAGTGGCCATGCTGCGCAGCACGCAAACCCTTGCTGCGCAACATGATCGGCGTGCAAACCCAAGCCCGGCGCGGGCTGGGGCGGTTGCCAAGGCTTGTGCACTGCGCCATGCTGCGCATCTACTGTGACGAGTACCGCTTCATGGCTGCGACCCGCATCATCAAGAAGTATCCGAATCGTCGTCTGTACGACACCGAGATTTCCAGCTACATCACCATCGAGGACGTGCGCCAGCTGATCCTGGACGGCGAGGACTTCGAGGTCCGCGACGCCAAGAGCGGCGACGACCTGACCCGCTCGGTGCTGCTGCAGATCATTGCCGACCAGGAACAGGACGGCGAGCCGATGCTGTCCACCCAGCTGCTCAGCCAGCTGATCCGCTTCTATGGCGATTCCCTGCAGGGCTTCATGGGCAACTACCTGGAGCGCAGCATGCAGGTCTTCCTGGACCAGCAGCAGCAGTTCCGCCAGCAGATGGGCAACCTGCTGGGGCAGACCCCGTGGGCGATGATGAACCAGCTGACCGAACGCAACCTGGAGTTGTGGCAGGAGTTCCAGCGCAACATGGGCGCCGGCTTCGGCGGCCCGCGCCCGGGCGGCACCGGAACCGGCAACAAGCCCAGCGACAGCAACGTGGGGACCGGTACCGGCGGCAAGACCCGGCGCTGAGCGCCTGCGCTTCGCCGCACGACACGAAAACGGCGCGCCCCTGGCGCGCCGTTTTCTGTTGCAGCCGTCGTTGCCGCGTCATCCACGCGTGGGGTGGATCTACCGCTTGCACCCCGTGCAGACGCGCTCGACCTTGTAGCCCTTGGCCTTGAGCTTTTCCACCAGCCCATCGCTGCCCAGCACGTGCAGCCCGCCCACCACCACCAGGGTGCCACCCTGCCCGGCCTGCAGGTACGGCACCAGCTTCGGCACCCAGGCCTTGTTGCGCCCGGTGTTGATGCGCTGGTAGAGCTGCGGGTACTGCTGGCGCATCTCCACGGCCATCTTGTTCCACAGCAGGCGATCATCGCCGCGGCGCCAGGCGTCGTGCAGCTGGCGGGCCTGCGCATCGCCCTTGTCCACCTCGTCCAGCGCTTCGGCCAGCATCTGCCGCTGTTCGGTGGCACTCATGCCATCGAGCATGCTGATCTGCGTATCAATATCTTCCAGTCCGGCGGTCCTGCGCCCGGTCTTCTGCGCGCGTTCCATGAAATGCCGGTCCAGCCCCAGTGCCGGGTCCAGGCCCATTTTCTGCATCTGCCCGACCGAAATGGTCAGGCCCACGAACCAGGCCTTCATGCCCTGCAACTGCGCCAGCGGCAGGTTGTTGCTGGCAGCGAAGGCCTGCAGCTTCTGCCAGGTCGCTTCGTCCAGATCGCGCTTGAGTTCGCTGCCATCGGTGCGGGTGGCTGCCTGCACCATGCGGCTGGACAGCTCGGGCGACTGCATGTCTTCCGGCGACAGTTCGAACACCACGCGCTGCGAGGCGTCGAAGGCCTTTTCAACATCGGCCGACAGCGGGTAGTCCTGTGCGGTCAGCAGGTGGAAGGAACCCAGCAGGTAAACGCGCGCGTCCCCGGCCCCGGTCACTTTCCACAGCAGCGGCACCGGCGGCTTGCTGGCAGCGGTATCGGCCGGGGCGCCGCGTGCAGCGGCCAGCGGTGCGAGCGCGACGGCCAGCAGCAACGCGGCACTGCGCAACAGGGTTCTGATCGGCATGGTCAGCCTTCTCCAGGGGGCAGGTGGTAGGCCTTTTCGCCCGCGTCCACGCGCAGGTCGATCCGGTTCTCCGGCGGCGACAGCGGGCAGGTCGCATAGGCGGTGAATGCGCAGGGCGGGTTGTAGGCGTGGTTGAAGTCCAGGGTCAGCGTGCCGTCTGCGGCGGGCGCGGCGGTATCCAGGTAGCGACCGGCCGGATAACTGCCATGGCCGCTGGTGCGGTCGGCGAAGATCAGGAACAACGGCTGGCCAGGCTCACCGATGGCCTCCAACCGCCACGGGCGCCCGTCGCGCTCGAACTCCACCGCACCCGCATTGGGCATGTCGGTGGTCAGGCCGGTGATGTCGACGATCGGCAGGGTCTTGCCTGCCGGGTGAGGAATGAAGCGCGCCGGCACCTGCCACTGTGCACCGCCGGGCCAGTACTGCAGGCCGGCGAAATCGCGCCGGGCGGGCGCATCGGCGTGCTTTACCCGCAGCGCATCGCGCGGTCCCCGGCGGATCAGGCTCAGCTGGCCCTTGCCACCATCGAACGCCAGCAAGGTCGGCTGCGCATCCTTGTCGGTGTCCATCCGGATCCGGCCCCGCACGGGTTGCCCGTCATGGGTCACATCGGTGCCCGCTTCGGGGGTGAACCACCATTGCGTGCCTTCACGGCGCAGCAGGCCCAGCTTGGCCGGGCCCACGGCAAGACGGATGCCACTGGTGGCGCCACTGCCGATGAAGTGCGATTTGTTCTGCAGCCAATGCAGGCCCACCAGCGCCGTCCAGCCATCGGGCCGCACCAGATCCTGGTAGCGCTGCACGCGCCATTGCTGTTGCTGCGCCGCATAGGCTGGATCCTCGACCTGCGCCGGCACCGGCGCAGGGGCCGGACTGCAGGCTGCCAGCGCCAGGGCGACCAGCAGGCCGCCCGCTCCCCGGTAACGCATCGATGCTCCCCTCAACGTGGCGCTGCTCAACGGCCGCGCAGGAACCAGCGGTCGATCTCCGCCAGCGAGAAACGGGCCCAGGTCGGTCGACCGTGGTTGCACTGGCCGGACCGCTCGGTGATTTCCATGTCGCGCAGCAGCGCGTTCATTTCCGGCACGGTCAGGCGACGGTTGGCGCGCACGGCGCCGTGGCAGGCCATGGTCGACAGCAGTTCGTCCCGGGCCGTAGCAATGCGCCGGCTCTGGCCGTGTTCGCGCAGGTCGGTCAGCACGTCGCGCAGCAGGCCTTCCGGCTCGGCATTGGCCAGCAGCGCCGGAATGCTGCGCACATGGAGTGCGCCCGGGCCGGCACGGGTCACTTCAAAGCCCAGTGCGGCCAGCGTGTCCGCTTCGGTCTCGGCGGTATCGGCTTCGCGCTCGCCGACAGCCAGGGTGATCGGCACCAGCAACGGCTGCGACTGCAGGCCGATGCCATCGTGGGCGTTCTTCAGGCGTTCGTAACCAATGCGCTCGTGGGCGGCATGCATGTCCACCACGATCAGGCCTTCGGCGTTCTCGGCCAGGATGTAGATGCCGTGCAACTGGGCGATGGCGTAGCCCAGCGGCGGCACGCCGGCATCGGCACTGGTTACCGGCAGGCCGTTCTCGCTCGGCATGGGCGGCAGCGCGCCGCTGCGCTCGCCCGCAGCGGGTGCGGCATACAGCGCGGCGTAGGCGGCCGGCGCATCGGCCACCTGCAGGCCCAGCGGCTGCTGCGGGCGCCAGCCGGAAAAACCACCCCCGCCGCCGCTTCCCGAACCGGGCGCGGGGCCGCGCACCAGGCCGAAGCCCGACGCCCCGGCACTGGACACCATCGGCGCGCCACCTGCGTCCACGGGGTGGGCCGGGCCGGCACCAATCTCCTGCGCGGACACACCGGCGCGGGTATCGGCCAGCGCGTCCTTCAGCGTGCGGTAGACGAAGTCATGCACCAGCCGCGAATCACGGAAACGCACCTCATGCTTGGCCGGGTGCACGTTCACGTCCACCCGCGTCGGGTCCAGTTCCAGGAACAGCACATACGCCGGTTGCCGCCCGTGGTACAGCACATCGCCGTAGGCCATCTTCACTGCATGGGCCACGCTGCGGTCACGCACCGACCGGCCGTTCACGTACAGGTACTGCTGGTCGGCACTGGCCCGCGAGTAGTGCGGCTGCGCGATCCAGCCATGCAGGCGCAGGCCCGCACCCGTGTGGTCCACGCGCACGGCCTGGGTGGCGAAATCCTCGCCCAGCGTTTCCGCCAACCGCGTATCGGAGTACAGATCACCGGGCTTGTAGCGCCGCGATGCCTTGCCGTTGTGCGAAACGCGCAGCTCGACGTCGGGCCGCGCCAGCGCCAGCGAACGCAGCCACTCTTCGATGTGGCCCAGTTCGGTGCGTTCGGCGCGCAGGAACTTGCGTCGTGCCGGCACGTTGTAGAACAGTTCGCGCACTTCCACCGTGGTGCCCGGCGCATGCGCGCGCGGGGTCACCTCACCGATCTTGCCGCCCTCGATCTGCAGCGCCGAGCCGTGCTCGTCGTGGGCGCGGCGCGAGGCCAGGGTGAAACGACTGACCGAGGCGATCGACGGCAGCGCTTCGCCGCGGAAGCCCAGCGTGGCCACCGATTCCAGATCGTCCAGATCGGCGATCTTGCTGGTGGCATGGCGGGACACTGCCAACGGTAACTGCTCCGGCGCGATGCCGCTGCCGTTGTCGCGGATCCGGATCAGGCGCACACCGCCTTCCTCCAGCTCGATATCGACGCGGCTGGCGCCGGCATCGATGGCGTTCTCGACCAGCTCCTTGACCACCGACGCGGGGCGCTCGACCACCTCGCCGGCGGCGATCTGGTTGATCAGGATTTCCGGCAACGGCCGGATCGGGCGCGGATGGGCATCAGACTTCATCCAGCGATGATAACGGAGCGACCCGCGGTAGAGTCGACTGTCAGTCGACTGCTTGTGGACTGTCAGTCGACTGCCCCTGGTCGGGCGCGAAAACCCCGCGCTGCGCTCGGTAGAGTCGACTGTCAGTCGACTGCCCCTGGCCGGGCGCGAAACCCCCGCGCTGCGCGCGCAGTCGACCAACGGTCGACTCTACACTTGCTGCCGCCGGCCATGCCCGCGCTGCGCGCGGTAGAGTCGACTGTCAGTCGACTGCCCCTGGCCTGGCGCGAAAACCCCGCGCTGCGCGCGTAGTCGACCAACGGTCGACTCTACCGGCAGGGGGTTACTTGCTGCCGCCGGCCATGGTGGCCGCCGCGTCGATCTCCGCCTGGGCGCGGGCGGCATACAACGTGCCCGGGGGCGGCTGGCGGCTGAAGAAGGTGTGCACGCCATCCAGCACGGCACCCGCCACCTTGCGCTGGTAGGCCGGGTCGGTCAGGCGACGCTCTTCGTCCGGGTTGGAGATGAACGCCGTTTCCACCAGCATGGCCGGCATATCCGAGGTGCGCAGCACCGCGAAGTTTGCCCGCTCGATGTTCGGCTTGTGGTTGTTGCCGATCCGCTTCAAGCCGCCCAGCACGTGCCCGGCCGCATCTTCGGACGCCTTCATGTAGCCGCTCTGGGCCAGGTCCAGCAGCACGCTGGCCAGAGTGCCTTCGGTCTGCTGCAGGCGCACGCCACCGACGAGGTCGGCCGCGTTTTCCTTGTCCGCCAGCCAGCGCGCGCGCTGCGACGAAGCGCCCTTGGTGGACAGCACGTACACCGAAGAACCGGTGGCCGAGCGGTTTTCCGCGGCGTCGGCATGGATCGAAATGAAGATGTCGGCCTTGTTCGCACGCGCCTTCTGCGCACGCATCGGCAGCGGGATGAAGACGTCGCTGTCGCGGGTCAGGAAGGCCTTCAGGCCCGGCGTGGCGTTGACCTGACGCGCCAGCTCACGCGCAACCGCCAGGGTCACGTCCTTCTCGCGCTTGCCGGTCGGGCCGATCGCACCCGGATCCTGTCCGCCATGCCCGGGATCGATCGCCACCACCAGGTGGCGCATGCCGGGCTGCATGCGGATGCGCGAGGCATCGCTGGGCATGGCCGGGCGCGGCGCCGGGGTCGGGGCGGCCGGCGTCGGGGCCGGCGCGGCAGGCGTGCTGACCACGGCCTTGGTCGGCTGACCGGCCAGAATGGCGGCCGGGGAACCGGCAGCCGGAGCACTGGCCGCCACGGTGCCGGCAGCGGCCACCTGCGCGGGCGTCGTGGTCGGGGCCGGTGCCGGCGCCACCGGCGCAGCCGCACTGGCACTGGCCTGCTGCTGCACCTGTGCGGTCAACAATGCCGTGGCACGCGCCGCATCGCCGCGGGTCTGCGCGCTCTGCGCCGCAGCCGTGGGCGCCGCCGCGGGGCCAGCGACAGGCGCCTGCGCGGCGGGGGCACTGGCCACCGGCGCCGGACCATCGCCCGGCCATTCGATCACCAGGGTGGATGCATTGCCGTCGCGCTGCATCTGCGGGCGGAACGGCGCAAACGATTCGGCCAGGTCGAACACCACGCGGAAGGTGCCGGGCACCGGCTGACCGGTACGCACGGCCGTCACTACGCCCTGCGCCGCCGGCATCTTCAGGTTGCGCACCGCGCTGGAGTCGGGGAAATCGACCACCAGCCGGTTCGGCGACGACAGTGACAGGGTCTTGTAGCCGCCACTGCCGACCAGCGCGATTTCCGCGCGGGTGCCGGTCGAGCCGGTATTCAGCACCACCTGGCGTACTTCACCCGCCCACGCAGCCGCGCTCGTCAGACCCAGTCCGACGGCGGCACAGATGGCGATGAGACGGTTCCCCAGGCGCATGGCTCAGGATTCAATCACCGCGCTGAACGGAATGCAACACCTTTTTCCTTAATAATCCGTAACCTGCCGGTGTTTGTTCTCGTCAGGCGACAGAAATGGCCTGCAAGTCGCCCCCGTCGGGTAGACGAGTCAGCCATTCACGTCCAGCGTCGCTGGCCCCGGTGAGACGCACGCGTCGACCCTGGCCCTCGATCTCCAGCGCCACCACCAGGTCCGTGGGCGGCAGCGCACCGGCGCCGCGCTCGGGCCATTCCACCAGCCACAGCACCGCACTGCCCTCGTCCAACCCCAGGAAATCCAGCTCACCGGCCTGGCCGATGCGGTACAGGTCCAGGTGCCAGGCCTCGCCGCCGCTGGCCAGCGGATAGCGCTCGACCAGGGTGTAGGTCGGGCTGCGGATGGCCCCCTGCACGCCCAGCGCGCGCAGCAGCGCACGGGCGGTGGTGGATTTGCCAGCGCCCAGGTCGCCACGCAGTTCAACCACCGCCTGCGGCGGACGGGTGGCCGCCAGCCACTGGCCGAGCAGTTCAGTGGCCTCGGGGTCGGCAAGGAAAAATTCGGTCATCGGGGTCATTCCGGGTTGGCCAGCCGCCGCAGGGGCGCCAGCAGATCAGTAGGAAGCAGGCCGCGTGCGCCATCGGCCGCGGCGGCGTCTCCAGCCAGGGCGTGCAGCAACGCACCCGCGGCGGCCGCATCGAAGGCCGACAGGCCCTGCGCGCGCAGGCTGGCAATGATGCCGGTCAACAGGTCGCCCATGCCGCCCACGGCCATGCCGGGGTTGCCTGCGGCGATCAGGCGCGGCGTCTGCCCCGGCGCAGCGACGATGCTGCCGGCGCCTTTCAGCACCACCACGGCGTGATAGCGCTGCGCCAGCGCCTGCGCACTGCCGGCACGATCGGCCTGGATGGCGGCGGTGGTGGTGTCCAGCAGACGCGCCGCTTCGCCCGGGTGCGGGGTCAGGATGGCATCGGCGATGGTGTGCGGGTCCTGGGCCAGCAGGTTCAGCGCGTCGGCGTCGATCACCAGCGGTTTGCCGCAGGTGGTGACCCGCGCAAACAGCGCCCGCGCCCAGTCGTCCTGGCCCAGCCCCGGACCGATCGCCACCACGCCGGCCTTGGCCAGCAACGCCGGCAGTGCGTCACCGTCCTCCAGCGCGTGCGCCATGGCTTCGGGCAAGCGGGCCAGCAAGGGGCCGACGTGATCGCGGCGGGTGCCGATGCTCAGCAGGCCAGCACCCGCGCGCAGTGCCGCTTCGGCCGCCAGTGCGATGGCACCGCCACTGCCGTGGTTGCCGCCCACGCACAGCACGTGGCCGGATTCCCCCTTGTGGGTGTTGGCCCGCCGCGGCGGCAGCAGCGCGACCAGGCGATCACCGGCCCAGCATTCGGCGGCCGCCTTCACGCCCTGCCAGGCGGCCTTGGGCAGCTGCAGCGCCGCCAGCGCGTGTTGGCCTGCATGCTCCAGCGCGTCGCCGGTATACAGGCCGCGATGCGGCACGATGAACTGCAGCGTCAGCGCCGCACGCACCGCCACCCCGGGCGCACTGCCGCGGTCGGCATCGACGCCGCTGGGCACGTCCAGGGCCAACAGCGGGGCGCCCTGCGCGTTCAGCGCTTCGATCACCGCCCTCGCCTCGCCTTCCGGCGCGCGGTCAAAGCCGAGGCCGAACAGGGCGTCCACCCAGACATCGGCGTCGGGCAGCGTTCCATCGAACGCGGCCAGCGCCCCGCCAACGGACTTGAAATCCGCCGCGGCGCGCCGTGCCAGCGCGGTGGCCGGCGGCTTTCCGGGCAGGGTCAGCACGCTCACCCGGCGCCCGGCCAGCTGCGCATGGCGGGCCAGTACCAGGCCATCGCCACCGTTGTTGCCGCTGCCCACCACCACGCCCACGTGCAGCGCCTGCGGCCAGTGCCGCAACAGGCGTTGCCAGGCCGCCAGCCCAGCCTGGGCCATCAGTTCCCAGCCGCCATCGCCGGCGAGCGCCGACGCCTGCGCATCGAGCGCACGCGCAGCAGCGGAATCGAACAGATCGGCAAGGTTGGCCATGCGGAGATTTTATACTGGTGCGCATGTCCCCTGTTCCTGCCCCCCTCGATCCGGCCCTGGCCGTGCAGCGCATCCGCGATCTGGCGCGCGCGCACGGCTTCCAGCGCTGCGGCATTGCCGGCATCGAGCTGGGCGAGGACGAAGCGCACCTGGCCGACTGGCTGGGCCAGGGCCTGTACGGCACCATGGACTGGATGGCGCGCCACGGCACCCTGCGTGCACGCCCTGCTGAACTGCTGCCCGGCACGGTGCGGGTGATCTCGGTCGGCATGGACTACAGCCACAAGGATGACACCGAGGCCTGGGCCACCCTGGCTGACCCCGGCCGCGCCTACGTGGCGCGCTACGCGCTGGGCCGCGACTACCACAAGCTGATGCGCAACCGCCTGCAGAAGCTGGCCACGCAGATCAACGACGAAGTGGCACCGCTGGGCTACCGCGTGTTCGTCGATTCGGCGCCCGTGCTGGAACGCGCGCTGGCGCGCAACGCCGGGCTGGGCTGGATCGGCAAGCACACCTGCCTGATCGACCGCCATGGCGGTTCCTGGTTCTTCATCGGCGAGATCTACATCGACATTCCGCTGCCGATCGACGCCCCGGCCACCGCGCACTGCGGCACCTGTACCCGCTGCATCGATGTCTGCCCGACCCAGGCGATCACCGCGCCGCAGCGGCTGGATGCACGGCGCTGCATTTCCTACCTGACCATCGAGCACGACGGCGCCATTCCCGAAGACATGCGCCCGCTGATCGGCAACCGCATCTATGGCTGCGATGACTGCCAGCTGGTCTGCCCGTGGAACAAGTTCGCCAAGCGCACCGACGAAGCCGATTTCCGTGCGCGCAACAACCTCGATACCGCGCGCCTGGACCAGCTGTTCGCCTGGGATGAAGCCGAGTTCCTGCGCCGTACCGAAGGCAGCCCGATCCGTCGCAGCGGCCACGAGCGCTGGCTGCGCAATATCGCCGTGGCGCTGGGCAATGCGCCGGCATCGGCCGAAGCACTGGCCGCCCTGCAGACGCGACGGGATGATCCCTCGCCACTGGTGCGCGAACACGTGCAATGGGCCCTGGCCCAGCACGGTGCGGCCTGACGTGCGATCCTGAGCGCCCGCTCCACCTGCCGCACGCCGTACCCATGCAGCCACGCAACAACGACATTCTCACCCCCAGCCAGCTGAACACCCTGGCCCGCGACCTGCTGGAAGGCAGTTTCCCCGCCATCTGGCTGGAAGCGGAACTGGGCAGCGTGGCCCGGCCCGCCTCCGGGCACCTGTACTTCACCCTGAAGGATGCGCGCGCCCAGCTGCGTGCGGCGATGTTCCGGATGAAGGCGCAGTACCTGAAGTTCGTGCCGCGCGAAGGCATGCGCGTGCTGGTGCGCGGCAAGGTGACGCTGTATGACGCCCGCGGCGAGTACCAGATGGTGCTCGACCACATGGAAGAAGCCGGCGAAGGCGCCCTGCGCCGCGCCTTCGAGGAACTGAAGGCACGCCTGCAGGCCGAGGGGCTGTTCGATCCCGCGCGCAAGCGCGCCCTGCCGGCACACGTGCAGCGCCTGGCGGTGATCACCTCACCCACCGGTGCCGCGGTGCGCGACGTCCTGAGCGTCCTGGCGCGGCGTTTCCCGCTGCTGGAAGTGGACCTGCTGCCGACCCTGGTACAGGGCAGCACCGCCGCCGCGCAGATCACCCGCCTGCTGCAGGCCGCCGACGCCAGCGGGCGCTACGACGTGATCCTGCTCACCCGTGGTGGTGGTTCACTGGAAGACCTCTGGGCCTTCAATGACGAAGCCCTGGCCCGTGCGATCGCCGCCAGCGCCACGCCGGTGGTGTCGGCCGTCGGCCACGAAACCGACTTCAGCCTCAGCGATTTCGCCGCCGACCTGCGCGCGCCCACGCCGTCGGTCGCGGCCGAACTGCTGGTGCCGGACCAGCGCGAACTGACCGTTCGCCTGCGCCGCAGCGCGGCGCGCATGGTGCAGCTGCAGCGGCATACGATGCAGCAGGCCATGCAACGCGCCGACCGTGCGTTGCTGCGGCTGAACGCGCAGAGCCCGCAGGCCCGCCTGGATCTGCTGCGTCGGCGCCAGCTGGACCTGGGCCGGCGTCTGCAGGCCGCCTTCCAGCAACAGCAGGAACGGCGCGCTGCCCGCGTGCGCCATGCGGCGGCCGTGCTGCGTGCGCACCACCCACAGCGCCAGCTGGACGAAATGCAACGGCGCCTGCTCACCCTGCGTGGGCGCCCACAGGCGGCGATGCAGCGGCTGCTGGAACGCGACGCCCTGCGCCTGCGCGGGCTGGCACGCTCGCTGGAAGCGGTCAGTCCCCTCGCCACGGTGGCGCGTGGCTACAGCATCCTGACCCGTGCCGAAGATGGCGCGCTGGTGCGCCACACCGGCCAGGTGCAGCCAGGCGATGCGCTGCAGGCCCGCGTCGGCGACGGCGTGATCGACGTGCAGGTCAAGTAGGGGTTGTTCGGCAGGGCTGCGCCCTGCACCTGCCGAATCAATGTCAACGTCAACGTCAACGTCAACGTCAAAAGCAACAGCGGGCTGTCCCTGGTTGGCGGGGCGGTGTGGGTGGGCAGGACACGCCGTAAACCCATCCATGGGGGCTCGTAGGCGCCATCCATGGCGCCTGCGGTCCTGCCCACCCACACCGCCCCACCTTCGACAGATTCACGCGGCTGCGGGAACGGCCCGGGGTCGGATCCCGTTGCTGCGCAACGGGCTCTGACCCCGGAATTCTTTTCGATGTCTGACAGATTCATCCACGCATGGCGTGGATCTACAGTGTCGACCAAGGTCGACACCCACCAGAGCAGAACGCCGTTCCGACAGATCGCGGGAAACTGTCAGAGGCGGGGCGGTGTCGGAGTGCGGGGTGTCAGCCGCATGGATGCGGCTGCCAAGCCTACAAGGACGTACTTGCGGCGTCCCCGCACTCCGACACCGCCCCGCCATCCTCATGAAATCCGCTTTTGACGTTGCCGTTGCCCCAAGCAGGTGCAGGGCTGCAAGCCCTGCCACCCCCCCCTACTGCGCCTGCTCGCAGAATTTCTGCCGGTACTCCAGTGCCTTCGGCATCAACGCCTGCAGGTTCTGGATGCGCGTACCCGGATTGGGGTGGGTTGAAGAGAACTCCGGCGGCGACTGACCGCCGCTGGCCTGACCCATGCGCTGCCACAGCGGAATCGCCTCGCGCGGATCGAAGCACGCGGCCGCGGCCAGCATCAGACCCACTTCGTCGGCCTGCGTCTCGTGGCTGCGCGCATACGGCAGCAGATAGCCATAGCCCATCGCCGACATCATCATCTGTTGCTGCTGCGCATCCATGCCGCTGGCCGCGCCAGCCATCTGCCCGATCTGGGTCAGCTTCTGCTGCGCCATGCGCTGCGCACCATGACGCAGCAGCGCATGCGCGATCTCGTGGCCCATCACCACCGCCATCGCGTCGGTGGTGCGCGCCACCGGCACCAGCCCGGTATACACGGCCATCTTGCCACCGGGCAGACAGAACGCATTGGCCTGGTCACTGGGAATGACGTTCACCTCCCACTCGAAATCGCGGGAGAAATGCGCTGGCTGCAGGCCATGCTCCTGCGCCAATGCGGTTTCCACCACATCCACCTTGGCAATCAGGCGCTGGGCAATGTCGCGGATATCACGCGAGATCTGCGCGTTGGGGTCCAGTGGCCGCTCCTGCGCCAGGATCTGCTGGTAGGCCTGCAGGCCCAGTGCGCGCTCCTCGCTGGCGTCCAGGCTGCTGTCGATCAGCACCTTCTCGCCCGTGTACGGGTCCACCGTGCGGTTGGAGAACCAGTAGAACGCCGCATACCCGGCAGCCAGCAGCAGCACCCACCAACGGATGTTGCCGAACAGTCCGCGCCGGGGCGAGCCCTGTTGCGGCGAGCGGGAGAAGGGATCGTTGCGCATCGGCAGGGCTTCCGGCGGACCCCGCCGGCCGGCGGGCACGCTGCAATCTTAGTGCGCCGCTGCCTGCGCGGGGTGAAGCGGCCGCATCAGATGCCGCGGACCAGGCGGAAGCCGATGCGGGCGTTGGTCGTATCCGAATCCTGCGACTGCCGCCACGCCGCACGGGTCTGCTCGGGGGCGTTGGCCCAGTTGCCGCCACGGATCACCCGCGCACGGCAGCCCGGGTTGTACCAGGCCACGCCGTCGGCCGGGGCGCGGCGGTAGCTGGCGTGCCAGCAGTCGGCGACCCATTCGCTCAGGTTGCCGCCCATGTCATGCAGGCCGAAGGCATTGGCCTGGAAGCTGCCCACCAGCGCCGGCCCCCACCAGCCATCGCCATATCCCACGAAGGCGTTGTGCCAGTGCCGGCCCGAGGGGGAAACGTCCTGGCTGCCGGTGTAGTTGCCGCTGCCCGGCGGCGGCAGGCCGGCATCGCCCCAGGCGTAGCGTCCACTGCCGCCCGCGCGCAGCGCGTACTCGAACTCGGCTTCGCTGGGCAGGCGGTACGACCGGCCGGTCTGCTCGGACAGCCAGGTGGCGTAGTTTTCCGCGTCGCGCACGCTCACGTGCATCACCGGCGAATTGCCCATGGCGCGGCTGCCGTCGTAGTCCGAACGCCAGTCCACGCCGCTGCGGCGGATGAAATTGCCGCTGCGCTCGTCGTACACCACCGAATGGCCGCGCCGCGTCGCACGCGGGCGCGCGTTGGTGGCCTTCACGAAACGCTCGAAATCAGCGACGGTCACCTCGGTGATCGCCATGGCGAAGCCACGCTCGAAGCGCACGTAGTGCGACGGGCGCTCGGCGTCCGTGGCGCCGGGCTCGGTGTCACCGGCCCCCATCTGGAAGCCGCCGTGCGGCACCACGATCATCTGCGGGCCACGCCCGCCGTCGCGCAGTGCATCACTGAACACCTGCCCCGGACGGAAGCTGCCGTAGTGGGTCGCCAGATCGATGCGCTCGCGCAACTGTGCCACCACCGCATCACCGGGCAGCGCAATGCGCAGCGCCTCAGCCAGTTTCTCCCGCGCCGGCTTCAGGCCCTGCGGCGTGGCCAAATCCTGCAGGCCGCTGTCGCGCAGCTGGACCAGTGCCGCCGCGCGGATCTGCTCGATGCGCTCGAACGCGTCGGCAATGGTGGGCGAGGAATCACGCACCTTGCTGGCTTCGGCCAGCCAGGCGCCGGCCGAAGCAAAATCGCGGATGCGCGCGGCATCCTCGGCACGCCGGATCAACGCACTCTCTGCGGCCGCCAGGCCCTGCCGGGCACGGCGGTTGTCCGCATCCAGCGCCAGCGCTTCACGGAAGGCCGGAATGGCGCCATCGCCGTCCTCGCCGATACGGCCCGCGCGCAGATCGTCCTCACCCGACCGGTTGTAGGCCACCACGCGTTGCGCGGTCTCGACCCGCCCCTGCAGCGCGCGCACCTTCGGGTCATTGGGGGCCAGGGTCAGCAGCACCAGTGCTTGTCGCCCGGCCTCGGCCAGCGCCTCGCGCTGCTGCAGCGGCCGCGCCAGCAGCGCGTCGACCTGCTGCTGCAGGCGCTGCCGGGCCCGCACCAGGCCGGCACGGGCAGCACGGTCGTCCGGCGCTTCCTCCTGCACCGCCAACCACAGCGGAATGGCCGCATCACTGTCTTCGTACAGGTGGCCGGCGGCATGGGCCTGTTCGGCGGCACGCCGCAACTGCGCCAGCGTCCGCCCTTGCCGATCCACCCGCGGCGGC
The DNA here is from genome assembly GCF_056393165.1 of Stenotrophomonas sp. Steno-C17. Classification (NCBI taxonomy): domain Bacteria; kingdom Pseudomonadati; phylum Pseudomonadota; class Gammaproteobacteria; order Lysobacterales; family Lysobacteraceae; genus Stenotrophomonas; species Stenotrophomonas sp. Steno-C17. The sequence goes on along the minus strand of NZ_JBWJPD010000014.1, from coordinate 82,228 downwards.
GTCCAGCGCTGCACATCCTCACTTGCGTCTTCACCGGCAATGGTTACCGTGCCCGTGGCCGCTGCGGCGGCGGCCTCATTTGCCTTGGGCCGCGGCCGTTCCGGTTCCTGCGCCGACGAGGGCGCAGGCGGCGATGGCGTACACGCGGCCAGCCCCAGTGCCAGGGCAGTACACAGCGCGATCGGCAGCGGAAAACGCAAACGGAGGCTCCTTCGGTACGGACGCGCACCGACGTTAGGCTATTCTCCCCTGCCTGAGCAAACCCGAGTAGCAGGCCCCGACCCGTGGCAATCTGGATCACCACCCCCGCCGAGCTGGACGCGTACCGCCAGCAGCGCCCGGCCCGTATCGGCCTGGACACCGAATTCATCCGCGAGCGCACCTTCTGGCCGCAGCTGGCCCTGGTGCAGATGGCCGTGGGCAGCGACATCCTGTTGATCGACCCGCTGATTCCGGGCATGCCCGAAGCGCTGGCGCCGTGGCTGACCGACGAATCGATCGTCAAGGTCATGCACAGCGCCAGCGAAGACCTGGTCGCCTTCAAGTGGACCTGTGGCGTGCTGCCCCGTCCCCTGTTCGACACCCAGATCGGCGCGGCGCTGGCCGGTATCGGCGGCGGCATGGGCTACCAGAAGCTGGTGCAGGAGATCACCGGGGTGGCGTTGGCCAAGGGCGAAACGCGCTCGGACTGGATGCGCCGCCCGCTTTCCGAATCGCAGCTGCAGTACGCCGCCGACGACGTCGAACACCTGTTCGCCCTGCATGATGCGATCGAGGCCAAGCTGCAGGCGCTGGGCCGGCGCCAGTGGCTGCAGGACGATGCCGAGCGCCTGCTGGCCAACGCTGCCAACGACGAAGACCGCTGGCCGCACCTGGGCATGCGCGCGGCGCAGTTCCTCGACGCCGCCGCACAGCATCGCCTGCTGCGCCTGCTGCGCTGGCGCGATACCCAGGCCCGCAGCAGCGACCGCCCGCGCAGCTGGATCCTGGACAATGAACTGGCCGCCACCCTGGCGCGCACCCCGCCGGCCGATGCTGCCGCGCTGGGCAAGCTGTTCGAGCAGTTCCCGAAGGCCCCGCGCAAGTTGGCCGGCGCTGTCTGGCAGGCGCTGCAGACCCCACTGGCCGACGAGGCTGAGGCGCCGCTGGCGGTACAGGCCAGCGATGCCGACAAGAAGACCATCAAGAAGCTGCAGGACGCGGTCGCCGAACGCAGCCGCGAGCTGGGCCTGGCCGATGGTGTGCTGGCCTCGCGCAAACATCTGGAAAGCTACCTGGAGCGCCGCCAGTGGCCGGCGGCGCTGGCCGGCTGGCGCCAGCAGGAACTGGAAGCCCGGCTGCAGGCCTTGCTGCCGGCGTAGCACGGCATCGCGCCGGGCCGACCGGGCCCGGCGCCCAGGATCAGACGTAGCCGCGCGCCTTCAGCTGCGCCCAGCGCTGCCGGCCGATCGCCTTGCGCATCGCCGGCAGTGGGTCCACCGAACCGGTGTTGTCGGCCACCGCGACCACGAAATCGTCGGTGGTGTGCAGCAATGCACGCTGTTCCGGCGCGTCCAGCCAGGCCGCCACCCGCGCGAGCAGGCGCATGGCGGAGGTCGTGCTGCCGCGCAGTTCCATCAGCCGGCCATGCCGCTTGCATGCGTCCAGCAGTGCCGGCTCCTCGAACCAGCATTCATCCTCGTCGCGCTGCCCGGCACGCATTTCGTCCGGTGCCCACAGGTAGTACGCAATGTCCTCCCCGCGCTCGAGCACCGCCTCGCGGTAGGACTGGCGGCCCCAGGTGATGAACGGAGGCCAGGCCGAACTGAAGTCGCCATCGGTGAAGCACAGCAGCAGGCAATACAGCGGCTCCCCGCGGGGAATCTGCGGCAGCTGGGCGGAAATGGCCTGCATCAGCAAGCGTTCGACATCGGCCGCGGCGGCGGCCACGGATTCGCCGCGGCGCGGGCGCTGGTACTCCAGGCGCTGGTTGCCGGTCGGGGTGCCGTCCTCGTGCAGATACTGCAGTTCGATGCGGTCCAGCGCGCCTGCGTCATCGTAGCTGTACACGTCCTGGCACCACCACGTCGGGTTGCCTTCCTGCCAGTTTCGCTTCACCACGCGCTGCAGCACCTCGCCCGCCCAATGGAACGTGCTGTCGTAGCCGCGCTGGCCCACCGTCAATTCACTGTACTGCAGGCGCCCCTGCGGTTCATGCAGGGTGCGGGCCGAGGCAATGCTTCCGCCACGATAAAAGCTCACGCAGTGCCGCTGCTCGACGCCGTGCAGCCACACCGTCGTCCTGGCGCCGTTGTCAGCTACGGCCATCACGATGCGCCCCTGCGCGTCGAACCCGTGATGCACATGCGCGTCCGGGTCCGCCTTGGCATCCTCCAGCCAGCGGCTGCGGCGGAAGCTATACTTTTCAGCCGTGAACGGCGCGTCGTGCGCCATATCGCCGCTGGCCCAGCGCCAGCTCACCACCAGGGCCCGGCATTGTTCGATCAGCGCCGTGGCGGCGCGGCTGTCGGCGTACTGCTGGTACAGCGTCTGGATCATGGTCGAGGTCCGTTCAACACAGCGCGCCAGCCTAGCATGCAGCGGCGCCCTGCACCGCCGCTGCGCGAGGGCCGTGCTAGGGTGGCGCCGTGCAGACAAGGAGACGTCGATGAACCCCCTGAAAACCGCGGCAGCGTGTGCCCTGCTGCTGGCATCGCCCGCCATGGCCAGCCCCGCGACGCGGCCCACCTACGAGCAGGAAAAGGAAAACAGGGCCAAGCTGGTGGACATCATTGACGGTGCGACCCGCGACGGCCTGGTCGCCGTGCTGGTGCCGGCCCCGTATGTCGTGCACAGCGGTGGACCGGGCGTCGGCTCGCCCATCACCGGCTTCCATCTGGGCCGCCGCTCGACCGACCTGCCCGGCTTCTCGGCGCGGGTGTCGTGGCAGCACAAGGACATTCCCTCGCAGGGCTACGTACAGCTGTTCAACACCAACGAACTGGAGACCGGCCCACAGCGCACGGTGCTGATGGACGTGTTCGAAGTCCATCTCATTCCGCCGGGCACGTACCTGCTCAATGGCGCGGAAAACTATCGCCTGAACACCCGGGTGGCCAAGCTGAAGCCGCTGGGCGCCAAGGACGAGGTCTCCAAGGACATCGGCGCCACCCGCCTGGCCGACGTCGACTACCGCTTCTATTCGTGGAAGAAGGTCTGGGTGCCGCCCTACACCGCAACCGACCAGCACTCCCGGCAGGTGTGTACCTCGGTGCACGTTGCGTCCGGCAACTGCATGTCCTGGGGCACGCAGAACTACCAGACCTCCGAAGCCAGGGAAGGGTTCTGGGAAGACCGGATCGTCCCCGATACCATCCCTGCCGTGCGCATCCAGGCGGTCATCGCCAAGGCCCATGCGCCGCTGGCCTTCACCGCGCGCGAAGGGCAGATCCTGCTCAGCCCCTTCATCGTTGCCGCCGATGGCGATGTCGATTTCAATGCAGGCGACTGCGCGCTCGTGCAGAACGTGACCGGGTGTGCGCTGCGGCGCTTCACCGTGCATTACCAGCCGGCCCCGCTGGACGCCGCGCGCAAGCACATCGCGATCACCTCGCAGGGGCTCAGCGCGAAGCAACGCAAGGTGCTCGAGCGCATGGAAGCGATGCAGCTGCAGGTGCTGGGCCCCAGCGCAGCGCCCGACCCGGCACTGGGACTGGGCGTCAGCGCCACGCCCTGAGCCCCCGCTCCCGCAGCCGTCATGACCAGGGCGGCCCGCTGGTCCGGGCCACCCTCGTCGCGCTTCAGACCGCGGTAAGGTCGCTGTCCTGGTCGCGCTGACCAAAGGTCAGGGCCCAGGTCGCGCTGTCCACCTGCTGGCGATCCTGCTCCTGCTGCCGGCGCGCACGGCTGGCACCGAACCAGCGGCCTTCGCCATTGATCAGCGGCGCCATGCGCACCACGTCCACGTACTCCGGATCGATCTCACGGGCACGCTGCAGCCAGGTGAGTGCCAGGAATGCGTTGGCCGGCACACCGTTGCCGAAATGGTAGATATCGGCCAGGTAGCCGGCGCCCCACAGCCTGTCCTGCGCGTCGCCGCGCCACCACAGCGGGATCAGCGCGCGTTCCACCGCTTCGCGCTTGTGGGCATCGTTCTGGCCATCCAGGACCAGGCAGGCCAGGTTGCGGCAGGTCGGGCCCCACACGCGTTCGCCAGGCTCGGCCTCAGCCAGGCAGCGCAGGTACACCTCGCGCGCACGCGCCTGGTTCGCGGCGCCACCGGCTGCAACCAGGCGCACGCCCAGGTTGTAGAGCGCGATCAGATCGCCGCCTTCCACCGCGCGCTCCTGCCAGTGCAACGCTTTTTCCGCATCGACGAATTCCGGCTGCTCGCGGCCGCCCAGGCGCCCCTTGTACAGGTCGCACAGCGCGGCCATCGCACCGGCGTCACCGTCCTCGGCCATGCGCTGCAGCAGCGAAAGTCCGGCGCGCTGGGAAACATCACAGAACAGATTGGACGCAAAGGTGACCGTCGACGTGTCCTGCTGTGCTGCCAGCAGCAAGCCGCGCTGCAGCAGCGGCTGTGCACGCAGCGGATCGGCGGTCAGCCCCAGCAGGCCGTGCTCGATCGCACTGGCGGCCCAGAGCAGGCCAAGCGCCGAATCACCTTCGCGCGCGGCGTATTCCACGACCTGCGCGAACAGGGCCTGCGCACCTTCCACGTGGGCGAACCACGCGCAGGCTTCCAGGTTGCTGAAGCCTTCGTGCAGGACCACGTCACGGTCCAGCGTCCACGCCTGCTGCAGGTCGTCCAGCACCGCCTGCATGTGCGTGGCGTCCCAATGCACATCGCCGCTGTCGTCCTCGCTGCGGCCCCGCCGGTAGCGCAATGATGCACGCTGTGCCAGCACCTGTGCCCGCACCGAGCGCTCCAGGTGCCAGTCGAGGATCTGTTCATAGGCCCGCTCATGCGCAGCGATCGCCTCGGCATCATCGCGGCGCGGCAACTCGCCCATCCAGTCCTGTTCCTTGCACCAGCGCAACGCGTTGCGCTGCGCCAGCTCCAGGCCGTGGCACCAGCCGCCCTCGATGAAATCCTCCATCGCTTCGTGGCTGCCGCCCCAGCGCGGGTACAGGTAGTAGAGCGTGTCTTCCAGCGTGCTCAGGTCATCGGGCCGCTGTTCCAGCACCAGGCGCATCCAGTACGCCAGCGGGGCAGCGAAATCGTCTTCGCTGCGCCCGCGCAGCACGGCGGGCAGTTCGCTCGGCAGCGACGACAGCGGCGTGCCGAAGCGCGACAGCAGCTGCAGCGCCTGTGGCCAGGCCTGCGGATAGTGTTCGGCCAGTGCTTGCGCATCGGACTCGGCGGGTCGGCCCGCCTGCAGCGCCAGCAACCAGTTCGGCTCACGCAGGTAGCTGGTGATCCGCTTGATGCCATCCAGCGCCAGTGCCGGGCGCGGTGACAACGGGATCGCCTGCAGGTAGGCGTGCACGGCGTGGTCGCGGGCCAGCTGCGCGGCCAGCCACTGGCTGTCCTCCACCAGCGCGGCTACGTCGGCACTGCGCAGCGCACCGGCGGCAGACTCCCAGCACGCGCCGAGGCGAAGGTGCGCGTAGTAGCTGCCGGGCGCGGCGGCCACCCACTGCTGCGCCTGCTGCAGGCGCTGATCCAGGCTGAGCGTTGCATCATGCACGTTGCGCAGGCGCCAGCGGATGCCGGGCAGGCGCTTGGCGCCATCCAGCCATGCCAGCTCGTGCGGCGCCAGCAAGGCGTCCAGCGCGGCATGGTCCTGCGCCTGCAGTGCGCTGCGCGCCTGCGCGCGCCATGCCAGATCTTCCGCCGACAGGCCATCCTTCGCCATTCCATTCGTCATCTACAGCCATCCAACAAGAGCGGGGCCGCTATTGGACAGGTCCGCGTGCACATCGGCAAGCGTATCGATGGCGCCTGCAAAGAAAAACGGCGCTCGATGAGCGCCGTTCTCGTTACCGGATCAGACAGGCCTTACCAGTTCATGTTCAGCGACACACCCACGGTACGCGGTTCGTTGTACACCGCCGCCATGTAGTTTTCGATCACACCCTTCAGGTTCTTCTCGTTGGTGATGTTGCGTGCAAACAGCGCCACTTCGTACGCGCCGTAATTGCCCGAATAGCCCAGCTTCAGGCCACCTTCGAAGTCGCCCTTCGAATTGAACTCCTGGCTGTCATACAGCACGAAGCTGGTGTAGCCCTGCTTGTTCCAGTCGGTGGACACGAACATCGTGCCTGCATCGCTGACCGGCATGTCGTAGCGCGCGGCGAAGTTGATGTTGTACTTCGGCGCATTCGGCAGCGGGTTGCCATCGATCTGCGCGAAGGTGTTGGCGCCGACCTTGATGGTCGGGTCGTTCACCGTGCACACCACCTGGCCGTTCAGGCCACAGACCTGCGCGTATACGCGCTTGTCCTGGATCTCGCTGTGCAGCAGGCTGACGCCAGCGCTCAGGGTCAGGTTCGGGATCGGACGCAGTTCCATGTCCGCCTCGAAGCCGTAGGCCTTGGCCTTGTCAGCGTTGAACAGCACGCCGTTGCCATCCGAATCGTTGCCGTTGAGCTGGATGTCGTTGACCGTGTAGGTGAACGCGGTGGCATTCAGGCGCAGGCGGTTGTCCCACAGGCTGCTCTTCACGCCCGCTTCCCAGGACAGGATGGTCTCCGAATCGGCGGTGGTGAAATCAGCGTTGAACACCGCCGAACGGCCCTGGATGGTCGGGCCACGGAAACCGCGTGCCACCTTCGCGTAGACGCTCACGTTCGGGTTGAACTGGTACATCGCGCTGATGTCCCAGCTCGGGGTGGTATCGGACATCTTCACGTCCGTACGGCCCTTGTAGGTCACCACACCGGCGGCGGTGTCGGCGGTCTTCAGCAGGCGCGTGTGCTTCTCGTCGCGGGTCTGGCGCAGGCCCGCGGTCACGCTGAACTTGTCGGTGAAGGCGTAGCTGATCTGGCCAAAACCGGCCCACGAGGTGTTCTTGTTGCGCAGGCGCACCCAGTTGTTCGGGTTGCGCGCGGCGCCCTGCAGGAACCAGCCGCGCTGGTAGAAATCGGTGGTATCGCTGCCGTTGAAATAGAACGCGCCGGCCTGCCACTGCAGGGCGCTGTCATCGTGGCTGGCCAGGCGGAACTCCTGGGTCCACTGGTCCAGGTCACGGATCTGACCCATCGACTGGCCGTAGCCGTTGGCCACGCCATTGAACGGGAAGTCCGCCGCTGCACCGCCGTCGGTGTCGCCACGGCTGTAGCCGGAGGTGGTTTCGTAGGCGGTGATGGAGGTGAAATCGACCGCGCCGAAATCGTAGATCGCCTTCACCGAACCGCCGTAGGTCTTGTAGGCCTGCGGGTTGTTGTCGGCTTCGTCATAGGCGACCTTGTCGCGCGGCACGTCGGTCTGGTTCGAACCCTTGGTCAGCGCACCGCGCAGGAACAGGGTCGAGGTGCCGTCGTAATCGCGGGCGTGGGCCGAGGCCAGGATCGAGAACTGGTCGCTGGGCTTGAGCAGCAGCTGCGCACGCACGTTGCGGTCATCGAAGCCGCCCATGGCGTTCTTCTTCGGGCTGACCGTGCCGTCGGCGCTGGGGCCACGGTAGGTGTTGTCCACGTAGTCATCGCGGTGCTGGTACAGCGCCGACACGCGGAACGAAGCGATGTCATTGATCGGGCCACCGAAGCCGCCATCGACCGACACGCTGTTGTAGGTGGCATAGCTGGCACTGACCCGGCCGGTGTACTCGTCCGTCGGCTTCAGGGTGTCGAACTTGACGATGCCGGCGGTGGTGTTGCGGCCGAACAGCGAGCCCTGCGGGCCGCGCAGCACTTCCACCTGGTCCACGTCGTAGACCGGGTTGGACTTCAGCACCACGTGTTCCAGCACCACGTCGTCCTGGATGATCGACACCGGCTGCGAGGCACCCAGGTAGAAGTCGATGTTGCCCAGGCCGCGGATGTAGAAGCGCGGGAAGATGCGGCCGGTGGTGGTTTCCGCATACAGGCTGGGCACGCGGCCGGACAGTGCCAGCAGCGTGTCATCGCCGCCGGCGGTGAAATCGCGCATGCGATCGCCCTGCACCACGCCCACCGACACCGGCACTTCCTGCAGGTTCTGCTCACGGTGCTCGGCGGTCACGGTGATCGTGTCCAGGCCGGTCGGGGTCGGTGCGCTGTCCTGCGCGGCAGCGCCGAAGCTGACGGCCAGGGCCAGGCCGGCACAGGCCAGGGCCAGCGGGTGGCGGCGGAAGGAAAGCGAGGAAGACGACATGCCCGTCGAACGACGGGAAGCGATATGGGAAGGCATCGAAAGCTCTTGGGAGACGTCCGGGCGGCCTGCGCAAGCCGGGCGGTAGAGGGGGAACCACTGCGCAAGCGCCCATTATCGCCCGAATTGTTACGATTTCGTTGCGCACGCCGTCGCAGTCCGCGTCCCGCCCGCTGCGGCAAAGTGCGCAGGTGGCAGGCGGCAGCCTGCGCTACCGCCTCCCGGGCCCTGCTGCCCTTACGCCGTGGCCAGTTCCGGACGCCGCTGCAGCACGAAACGGCCGGCCGCGTCCTGCAATGCGTGCGCCTGTTCGCTCATCGAACGGGCCGAAGCGGAGGCTTCTTCCACCAGCGCGGCATTCTGCTGGGTCACGCCATCCATCTGCACGATGCTCTGGTTGACCAGTTCAATGCCGGCCGCCTGTTCCTGGCAGGCATGGGCGATCTCGCCCACCAGCCCGCCCAGTTCGGTCACCGAGGCGACCACGTCCTGGATGGTGCGCCCGGCATCGCCGGCCAGCACGTTGCCTTCGGCCACGCGGGCCACCGATTCCTCGATCAGCCCCTTGATCTCCGCTGCCGCCAGCGTCGAGCGCTGCGCCAGCGCGCGCACCTCGCTGGCGACCACCGCGAAGCCGCGGCCTTCCTCGCCGGCACGTGCCGCTTCCACGGCGGCATTCAGCGCCAGGATATTGGTCTGGAAAGCGATGCCATCGATCACCGAGATGATCTCGGCGATGCGCCGCGAGGCGGCATCGATCTGGCCCATCGTCGCTTCCATCTCGGCCATGGCCACGCCTCCGCGCCCGGCCACCTGCGCCGCCTCGGTCGCCAGGCGGTCTGCGCGGCGTGCGTGATCGGCGTTCTGCCGCACGGCCGAGGTCATCTCCTCGATCGAGGCGGCGGACTCTTCCAGGTTGGCAGCCTGCTGTTCGGTACGTCGGGACAGATCATCGTTGCCGGCAGCGATTTCCGCAGCGGCCGTGCTGACCGCAGCGGCGGCCTGCTGGATGCGGCCGACGATGCCGGCCAGCGACCCCACCGTTGCATTGGCGTCCTCGCGCATGCGCGCGAACACCCCCTGCGACTGTCCTTCAATGCGGTCCCGCAGATCGCCTGCAGCCAGCTTGCGCAGCAGACCCGACAGCGCCAGCAGGTTGTCATCGGCAGTGGCCATCACGCTGTTCAGGCCGTGCACCATCTGCTGGAAGTCATTGGCGAAGGCCTGCGCATCGCCGCGCACGCTGAAATCACCGGCGGCCGCCGCAGCAACCAGCCGCTTGATCTCGCCATTGATGCCCTGCAGCTTGCCGCGCACGCCGTTCAGCGCCTGCGTGATCGCCACCTGTTCGCCCGGCAGCACGTCCATGGTCTGCTGCAGATCGCCTTCGGCGTAGCGCTGGACCAGGGCCACCATGCGCTGCTGGGTCTGCAGGTGCGCCGACACCAGCGCGTTGGTGCCGGCCACCATGGTGCGGAACTCACCCTCGAACGCCTGCTCGTCGATCCGGTGGCTGACCGCGCCCGCTGCATGGCGTTCGCTCATCGTGGACTGCGCCTGCAGGATCTCGCGCAGTTTGGCGCGCATCTGCTGCAGCGAGCCGAGCAGACGGCCGACTTCATCATCGCGGCCGGCATCGATGTCGCGGTCAAGGCGCCCGCTGGCCACATCGCGGGCGACCTGCGCCGCCGTGGCCAGCGGACGCCCCAGCAGGCGCCGCACCACCAGCACGATCAGCACAACCACCGTGGCCAGGGCCAGCGCGGAAATCAGTGCGATGCGCAGCATCAGGCCGTTCAGTACCTCTGCCAGCACCGACTCCGGCTCCAGGCCGATCACCAGCCACTGCCAGGCGCCATAGCGCTGCGCCGTCGCGAACCAGGCCTGCTCGGGGCCACCCGCGGCCGGGCGCAGACGCAGACGCGCCTGCGTGCTGCGGCCATCCAACAGGGCCTGCACGTTCGGCAGATCCGCTACGGCCACGCGTTCCTGCAGCAGGCCCCCTTCGCCATCGGCGGCGGCCAGCACGCGGCCGCGCTCCTTGCCCTGGCGGGTATCGACGACGATGAAGCGTCCCTCGCGGCCCAGCGTCGCCTCACGCAGGCGCGTCTTCAGCGCGGCCAGGCCCTGCGAGTAATCCTGCCCCACGAACGCGATGCCCGCCACGCTGCCATCGGCCGCCGGGATCGGCATGTAGTGGGTCATGTAATCGGTGCCGAACAGGTGTGCCGGCCCCGTGTAGCCCTGCCCCGCGCGCACCCGCGCGTAGGCCGGGTTGGCGTGGTCCAGCACGGTCCCCAGCACGCGTTCGCCCTGCGCATTGCGCAACGAAGTCGCTACGCGGACGAAGTCGTCGCCGTCACGCACGAACACGGTGGCAACGCCGCCGGTCGCCTCGGCGAAGCGATCAACCTCGGTCGATGCCGGGCCGATCGCCTGCGTGCCCAGGCGCAGGGTCGGCACACTGCGGCCCACCACGTCGATGGGCGTGGTGGCATCGGCCAGCGCCTCGCCCTGCGGCAGCATCGCGCGGAAGGTACCCGCAATGCGCTGGGTGCTTTCGCCCAGGCTGCGGTCGTACAGCTGCACCGAATCGCGCATGAGCACCGTGCTGGTATCCAGCCCCGCAGCGACGCGTTGCTGGTAGCTGTCGGCGGTATCGCGGTAGATCAGGATCGCCAGCGCGGCAAAGGCCACCGTGGTGATCGCCACCATCAGCAGCGCCAGGCGGGTTGCAATGGTCAGGGTCCGCTTCGGCGGCGAGGCGGAAAATCGGGAGGCAGCCGGGGTCATCATCAGAGGGAATATCCGTGGAAGGGAGCGCGCGAAGCGCCCCCTCTTAACGGCACCGTTCTGGTCCTCTTTACGCCACCCGGCCTAGCCGCTTCAGGCTATTGACAGCGCCAAGCCCTTGATTCACAAACCCTGTTCAGGTTCATCGGGGCGCGGAACGGCCAACACGGTACGCGGCCCGGGCAGGCCATCGGCGCCCAGCGTGGCCACCGCCCGCAGATGGTCCAGGCGGATGCGGTGCTCGCCGTCCTCCGCGTCCAGCACCAGGAATTCCTCCTTGCCCGGCGTGCTCAACGTGGTCCGCGCGCGGGCCACGAAGGTGCGGCCATCCGTCAGTTCCACCTGCAGGCGTGCGCGGTGCAGGCAGGCGATTTCCAACACATCGTGCAGATCGCATTCGATGGGGCGGTAGTCGGTCATAGGGCGTCTTTCGGCAGTCAAGGCGTCCAGCCTGCCACGACTGCCGCCCACTCGGCTTGGCAAGCCCCCGGCGGCGGCGCTACACTGGGCGCGCCGTGGGGCCATAGCTCAGCTGGGAGAGCGCGTCGTTCGCAATGACGAGGTCAGGAGTTCGATCCTCCTTGGCTCCACCATTTTCAGAGAAGCCCGTAGATCCCCGTGATCTGCGGGCTTTTTCTTTGGGCACGGGCGTCCGCGACCGATAGGATGAGGGTACCCGCGGCGCGGAGCGCCACATGCAGGAAGGGCTCCCATGGACCATGCCGCGATACCCGATCCACCTCTGATCCCGCTTTCAACCCTCATTCCCGGCTGGAAGGGTCAGTACATTCCCCGCTACGTCGCTGACGTCGCCCATGGGCTTGGTCTTGAACAGGCGCGATTGCGGGGAAGTCAGTGGCTCGTCGTCCTGCGCCTTCGCGAACTATCCTACGACGGCATGTGGGAGAAGATCAGGATCGTGTCCGGGCACCAGGAACTGAAAGACGCAGCGGGCGTGGCCAAGGACGCTGCAATCCAATGGCTTGCACAGCGCAGGAGCGAGGTGCGCCCCTACGGTCGTTGGCGCCCGATGCAACACCAGCAGCCATGGCCATCAACCGCTCCGCTGTGGCAGGGCGCCCCTCTTCCCTCCTATCTGGCAGGCCTGTGGGACGGCACGGGGTACTGCGCGATCGAGGTCGCGGCCGCCATCCTGCCGACCGCCCCCACCGATCCCATCAATCCTGCGCTGATCCAGCAGATCGACATGCACGAACTCGCCGGCTGGTTCGCCGAGGTGGCCCGCGCCGCGCAGACGCCGCCGTCGGCATGACCTCGGCCGACGGGACCTCGACCTGCCCATCACCGGCTCAACCCGGCTCCTGGCTTCCATCCTTGCGTTGCGGTCGCCGCGTATTGTCGTCATGCACCTTCTGATCGTGCTGGCCAGGGCGGCGCTTGGCCACGTCGTCCTGGTGCTGGTCCTGGCGGCTTTCCTGGGTACCGGCATCCTTTTCGGCAGGCGAAGGCGTGCGGGGAGTAGTCATGGCGGGCTCCGCACCGGCACCGTGCCGGGCTTGCACGACCACGCTAGCGGCGCGGCCGTGAGTCCGTGGTCGCGCTGCTGCGAGTGGCGCGTGCATACCCTGGTATGAGCGGCGGAAACCAAGGCGCAATGGGCAACCTGGCGGCGCCGGTCGACGATGGCCCTGCCGATGCAGATTCCACCGCGCGCCATCCCACCCCGCCAGGAGCCCGCCATGTCCACCCTGCCCCGCCCCGACCCTGCGCACGCCCCCTTGCCACCAGGAACACCGGCCCCCGCCTTCCGCCTGCCCGCCACGCCCGACCAGACCGTCACCCTGGATGAGCTGCGCGGCCGCCCGGTCATCCTGGCCTTCTATCCCGCCGACTGGAGCCCGGTCTGCGGCGACCAGATGGCCCTGTACAACCAGCTGCTGCCCGAGTTCCAGCGACAGGGTGCACAGTTGATCGGCATCTCCGTCGATGGCGTCTGGTGCCACGCCGCATTCGCCGAACAACGCCACCTGCACTTCCCGCTGCTGGCTGATTTCGAACCCAAGGGCGCCGTCGCCCGGCAGTTCGGTGCCTATCGCGAACACGACGGCGTCTGCGAACGTGCGCTGTTCGTGATCGACGCACAGGGCATCGTGCGCTGGAGCTACCTGTCACCGCTGGGCATCAATCCCGGTGCCGATGGCATTCTCGATGCGCTGTCACGCCTGCCGCACTCGGCGCCGGCGGAGGTGACCCCATGAGCCGCCTTTCCGTGCCCGTCAGCGCCAGCGACCACGCCAGCGGCCCGGCCGATGCGGCCGTCACCCTGGTCGAATACGGCGACTACCAGTGCCCCTACTGCGGCCAGGCCTACCCCATCGTGAAGGCCCTGCAGCAGGCCTTGGGCGACTCGCTGCGCCTGGTATTCCGCAACTTCCCCCTCAGCGAAATGCACCCGGACGCCTTGAACGCCGCACGCCTGGCCGAAGCCGCTGCCGACAGCGGGCATTTCTGGACCGCGCACGATCTGCTGTACGAACGCCAGGGCGCGCTGGCGCCGCATGACCTGCAGCGCTACGGCGAACTGCTGCGCCTGCCGGCCGAGCGGGTGCGCGCGGCACTGGCCGGCGCCGACGATGCGCGCATTGAGGCCGATTTCATGGGCGGCGTGCGCAGTGGCGTGAACGGCACGCCGTGCTTCTTCATCAACGGCGTGCGCCACGATGACAACTGGGACTACGACACCCTGCTGCAGGCGCTGCAGCGCGCGATGTAATCCACCGGTCGGGAAGGCGCGCTTGTGACGTTCATCGTTCCGTGCCCACAATCGCGCCAACTGCGAGCGCGACTACCGGCACCCGCTGAACGTCACCGTGGTCGTGGACGCCAGGCTGTGCGCGGCGCTGGAGCAGGCCCTGGGCCTGCGTCTGGAACAACTGCCCAACCGCCGCCTGCAGGTGCGGGGCACCGCCCGCCGCGTGCAGGGCGCCTACGGCTCAGGCCTGCACGCACTCGCGCACCGCGAACGGATGTCCGCAGGCACTGCATTCGGAATGACCGAAGGCCAGTTCCAGCAGCTGCTCGGCGCGGATATCGCCATCGCCGCGCACCTGCTGCATCAGCCACTCCTCGGCCACGCCGACCGGTTCACCGCGCAGCAGCGCAGACGTCGCCGACGGGGCACCGAACACCGGATCCTCATGGCAGACATACGGGGCTTCAACATCCAGCGTGCAGTACAGGTCGGCCGAACAGGCCACGCACTCCCCCACGAGCTCGCCCTCGACAAGCCGGTCCAGGTGCTGCGACCAGGCTTTTTCACCACTCAACCCCAGCCACGCCTGGCGCAGCCAGCCACGCTGGCCATGCCCATCCTCGGACAGCGGCACCGCCTCCCGGCCACTGCCCTGCAGACGCTTCTGCACCTTGCTGCGCAGCGCCTGGATGACATCGCCGTGCGGCGCCAGCCCCGGGTCGCCCACGTCCGAGCCGGCGACGATCGCACCAGCCAGCAGCAGCGCATCATCACCGTCGCTGCGCCCGGTCTGCCGCGCGATTGACAACAGTACCGGCAGCGCGGCGTGGCTGGCAGGGTAGACCGTGCCCTGGTGGCATAGATGCGACCAGATGTCGTTCCAGTCCTGCTGGTGCTGCGGGTCCATCAGCGCGGCCAGCAGTGCACCCGCTTCAGAGGCGTCGCCATAGGCACACTGCAGCGTGCCCCAATCGATGGCATGAACGTCGGCGGTCCTCGGCATGTCCTTCCTTGGTCGATGTGCTACGCGGCCCAGCATGCCCCATCATCGGGCCGATTGGACAGCGCGCTTGTGGCTGCAATGCACGCGCGGCCACAATCGGCACATCCACCGACGCACAAGGAAGCGCCATGAATCGCCCCACCCTGTTGGCCTCACTGCTGGTCCCGCTGGTGCTGACGACCGGCTGCGCCCATCGCCTGGCTGCCGCGCCGCAGCCGGTGCCCGGCTACATCGGCAACTACGAAGCCGTACGTGCCGCGCAGGATGATCCAGCGCGCGGCATTTCCGGCACCTTCGCCATCAGCGTGCAGGCCGTCGGCAGCGACGATGGCCGCATCTACCTCAACAGCGAACGCGACTACCGGCACCCGCTGAACATCACCCTCAGCATGGATGCCGCGCTGCGCCCCGCGCTGGAAGAAGCGCTGGGCCTCAAGCTGGACTACCTGCAGAACCGCCGCCTGCTGGTGGGCGGCACCGCGCGCCGGGTCCGCATCGACTTCATCAATGCCAGCGGCCAGCCCAGCGGCAAGTACTACTACCAGACGCAGATCAGCGTCAGCGATCCACGACAGGTGCGTTTCGCACCGTGAGCACGCCTGGCAGCGCACCGCGGGCGCTTGATTTGGACCTCTGCTTGCGGAAGTTGCGCCCCTGCAGCAGGCCGAAGCCGGCATCCCCCGCCCACCGGTGGCCTGCGTTCCGCCGCGCACGCAGGATCAAGCACTTGCGCGCGCGCAGACGGCAATGTGAAGGTTTTTTGCCAAAACGCTTGCCGAATGCGGTCTACCTCCGTAACATGCGCGTCCTCGGCAGCGACCTCGCTGCAACGAAACAAGTGGCCGAGTAGCTCAGTTGGTAGAGCAGGGGATTGAAAATCCCCGTGTCGGCGGTTCGATTCCGTCCTCGGCCACCACTTTCGAAGGCCTGCAGAAATGCAGGTCTTTTTTTTCCAGATACAGGGCCGAGTAGCTCAGTTGGTAGAGCAGGGGATTGAAAATCCCCGTGTCGGCGGTTCGATTCCGTCCTCGGCCACCATGTATGAAGACCTGCAGAAATGCAGGTCTTTTTTTTGCCCGCGCGCGGTTGACGAAACATTTACACCGCCGTGCATCGCGCCGCCTACGCTCGGGGTTCACGCCCGGAGTCTTCCATGCCGATGTACCTGCGCCCTGCCCTGCTTGCCTGCCTGCTGCTGACCGCCACCGTTTCCACGCATGCGGCCGAACCGGTGCGCGCGGTCGCTGCCCTGGATATCGACCGTTATGCCGGCCAATGGCACGAAATCGCCCACCTGCCGGTGTCGTTCCAGAAGAAGTGCGTGGCCGACATCACCGCCACCTACGGCCTGCGCCAGGACGGCCGCATCAGCGTGCGCAACCGCTGCCGCACCGGCGAAGGCGACTATCTGCAGGCAGACGGTGTGGCCCGGCCCGTCGCCGGCCAGCCGGGGCAACTGGAAGTGCGCTTCGCCCCCGACTGGCTGAGCTGGGTGCCGCTGGTCTGGGCCGATTACTGGGTGATCGCCCTGGACCCGGACTATCAATGGGCCGTGGTCGGCGAACCGGACCGCAAGTACCTGTGGATCCTGTCGCGCGAGCCGAGCATGGACCGCGCCCTGTTCGAGCAGTTGAAGGCGCGCGCCGAGCAGATGGGCTACGACCTGGCACCGCTGCGGACGATGGCGCCGCTGGTCGAGACCGCCTCGCCCTGAGCCGCGCGGTGACCGCTGCGCGCCATCTTCACACGCTACCCTTGTGAAGGTCGCCCATGGCGATCCATTCGACCATACGCCGTAGTATGCTTACTCCACGCACTGCCCCCAGAGGACCTGCGCCCATGTTCCGTCGCTTCCGTATCGCCTTGATCATCCTGTGCACCCTGGCCCTGGCCGCCTGCGGCGATGGCATCGTCAAGCGTGTTTCGGAACCGGCCGCCAGCCTGCAGCAGCTGACCGTGCGCGCCGATGGGGGCTGGACCGTGGCCCTGCGCCTGCAGAACTTCAGCTCCATGCCCATGACCTTCGATGACGTCGCCCTGGCGCTGACCGTCGGCGACGCCGAAGCCGGCACGCTGCAGGCCCGCCCGGCCATGTCCATCGGCGGGGTGTCGGCCGACGTGGTCACCCTTGAATTCACCCCCAGCCCCGCCGCACGCCTGGTGGTGGCCGACGCGCTGGCTGGCAACCGCACCCTGGCCTACGCCCTGAAGGGCACGGTCGCGGCCACGCCCGAGGACAAGAAGCAGCGCAGCTTCGACATTTCCGGCCGCAGCACCCTGAACCAGGCCCCCGGCCTGCCTGGCGTGCTGCGCTGAGGACTTCCCTGCCGCGGCGCCCGTCGCCGCTCCCCGTTCCCTGATCGAGACGTACCCGATGAGCAGCTATACCGCACCGCTTTCCGACCTCCGTTTCGCCCTGCACGACGTGCTCAAGGTGGAACCGCTGTTCGCCCGCCTGGGCTTCACCGACGCCACCGCCGACGTGGTCGATGCCGTGCTGGAAGAAGCCGGCCGCTTCAGTGCCAGCGTGCTGGCGCCGCTGAACAGCGTGGGCGATGAGATCGGCTGCGTGCTCGACCAGGCCAGCGGCGAAGTGACCACCCCGCCCGGTTTCAAGCAGGCTTACGACCAGTTCGTGGAAGGCGGCTGGACCGGCCTGACCGCCGCCCCGGAACTGGGTGGCCAGGGCCTGCCGCACACCCTGGGCGTGCCGCTGAACGAAATGATCAATGCCGCCAACCTGGCCTGGGGCAACTTCCCGCTGCTCTCGCACGGCGCCATCGAAGCGCTGAAGCAGCACGGCGAGGCCTGGCAGCACGACGCCTTCCTCAAGCCCCTGATCGAAGGCCGCTGGACCGGCACCATGTGCCTGACCGAACCGCATTGCGGCACCGATCTGGGCCTGCTGAAGACCAAGGCCGAGCCGAACGCCGACGGCAGCTACGCGATCACCGGCACCAAGATCTTCATCACCGCCGGCGAACACGACCTGACCGAAAACATCGTGCACCTGGTGCTGGCCAAGCTGCCCGGCGCACCGGCCGGTGCCAAGGGCATCTCGCTGTTCGTCACCCCCAAGTTCAAGGTCGACCGCGACGGCAACGTCGGCGAGCGCAATACACTGCGCTGTGGCTCGATCGAGCACAAGATGGGCATCAAGGGGTCGGTCACCTGCGTGATGAACTTCGACGGCGCGCAGGGCTACCTGGTCGGCCAGCCGCACAAGGGCCTGCAGGCCATGTTCACCATGATGAACACCGCACGCCTGGGCGTCGGCCTGCAGGGCATCGGCCTGTCCGAGCGCGCCTACCAGAACGCGCTGAAGTACAGCCGCGAGCGCCTGCAGTCGCGCGCCCTGAGCGGGGCGAAGTTCCCGGACAAGGCCGCCGATCCGATCCTGGTGCACCCCGACGTGCGTCGCATGCTGCTGACCATCAAGTCGCTGGTCGAAGGCAGCCGCCTGCTGGCCCTGCACGCAGCCACCCTGATCGACGTAGCGCACAGCGCCGACGATGCGGCCGAGCGCGAGCGCGCCGACACCCTGGTCAGCTTCCTCACCCCGATCTCGAAGGCCTGCCAGACCGAATGGGGCATCGAGAACACCTACAACGCCCTGCAGTGCTTCGGTGGCCACGGCTACATCCGCGAACACGGCATGGAACAGCTGGCGCGCGACGCCCGCATCACCACGTTGTACGAAGGCACCACCGGCATCCAGGCGCTGGACCTGATCGGCCGCAAGACCGCCTCCAGCCAGGGCGCCGGCCTGAAGCTGATGCTGGCCGAGATCGAAGCCTTCGCCAAGGAACACGAGGGCAACGAAGCGCTGGCCGAGTTCATCGGCCCGCTGCGCGCCAAGGCCGCCGAATGGGGCAAGCTGACCGTGGACGTGCTGCAGCGCGCGGCCGGCAACCCGGACGAACTCGGCGCGGCCAGCTACGACTACCTGTTCTATTCCGGCTACGTGGTGCTGGCCTACTGGTGGGCGCGCAGCGTGGCAGCCGCCGATGCCAGCGCACACGGCGCCGCCTTCGCCCAGGGCAAGCGCGAAACCGCGCGCTTCTACTTCGCCCGCGTGCTGCCGCGCACCCTCAGCCACGCCGCCGCCATCCAGGCCGGCGCCGCCCCGCTGATGGCCATGGACGACGAACGCTTCGGCGCCTGAGCGTGAGCCCCGGGGTCGGATCCCTTTCCCTACGGGAATGGGCTCTGACCCCGACCGCGCCCCGCGGCGGTTGGATCTGGGGTCAGAGCCCTTTCCTGCGGAAAGGGATCCGACCCCGCCAGTAGATCCACGCCACGCGTGGATGAGGGGTCAGAGCCCTTTCCTGTGAAAAGGGATCCGACCCCGCCAGTAGATCCACGCCACGCGTGGATGAGGGGTCAGAGCCCTTTCCTGCGGAAAGGGATCCGACCCCAGCCCGGCAGCCCCCGACCTTCTGTCTGGAGGAGAGCCCCCCTTTGTTAAGGGGGGCGCGCCAACGGCGCGGGGGATAGGAGGAATGCGCGGACCCGAATCCTGCGATTTGGATATCGCCCACAGGGCGATATCCAAATCGCAATGATTCGGGTATAAGCTGTTTTCCCGATGGAGACAGACACTACACGCTTGGGTCTGATCGAAGCCGGAGCCTCGTTTTCTGCTCCGGGCGCCGAAGCATCGCCCAATGCCGGCACCCTGCATCGCCCCGGAACGGTCCGCCTGCTGTCCCTCGACGCGCACGGCCGTGTACTGGACTGGATCACCTGGCAGGACGCAGCCTGTCTCTACGCCCGCGATGCCGTCGCCTGGACCCTGGGCGATCCCTGCCTGCACATCCACGGTGGCACCAACCGGCTCAGCGGCATGCAGAGCGGCATGGACCTGCACCCGATCATCGCCGCCCGCGGCCATGCGCGCTCGCGCGCCATCGATCCCACCCCGAACCTGACCAATCCGGCGCTGTTCGCCCGCGATGCACATCTGTGCCTGTACTGCGGCCAGCAGTTCAACCGCCCCACCCTTACCCGCGACCACGTCATCCCGCTGTCCAAGGGCGGCCTGGACTGTTGGGAAAACGTGGTCACTGCGTGCTTCCAGTGCAATTCGCGCAAGAGCGACCGCACCCCGCAACAGGCCAGCATGCCGTTGCTGGCCGTGCCCTACCGGCCCAGCTGGATCGAACACCTGATCCTGTCCAACCGCAACATCCTCGCCGACCAGATGGCCTTCCTGAAGGCGCAGTTGCCCAAGCGTTCCAAGCTCAGCACCTGAACACCGCCATCGGCAACCGTCACCGTTCTGTCACGGGCGGCAGCGTTTGCTTGCCCCACCCCCGTTTGAGGGCGAAAATGGGCGTTCAGAACAAGTGCGAACACGATGATCGACTCTGCCCGCTATCCCCGCCTCGCGCGCATCCGCACCCCGGATGACCTGCGCACGTTCGAAGAATCCGAACTGAGGGCGGTTGCCGACGAACTGCGCGCCTACCTGATCGAATCGGTGGGCAAGAGCGGTGGCCACTTTGCCGCTGGCCTGGGCGTGATCGAACTCACCGTGGCGCTGCATTACCTGTACCAGACCCCGCACGACCAGCTGGTCTGGGACGTGGGCCACCAGACCTACCCGCACAAGATCCTGACCGGCCGTCGCGACGACATCCACACCGTCAAGCAGAAGGATGGCGTAGCGCCGTTCCCCAAGCGCGAGGAAAGCGAGTACGACACCTTCGGGGTCGGCCACTCGTCCACCTCCATCTCGGCTGCGCTGGGCATGGCCATCGCCCGCCAGGCCGCCGGCGATGAACGCCAGGTGGTGGCGGTGATCGGCGATGGTGCAATGACCGCCGGCATGGCGTTCGAAGCGCTGATGCATGCCGGCGGCATGGATCCCGAACCGAACCTGCTGGTGATCCTCAACGACAACAACATGTCGATCTCCGAGGCCGTCGGCGGGCTGACCAAGATGCTCGGCCGGGCCACCGGCAGCCGCACGCTGAACGCACTGCGCGAAGGCGGCAAGAAGATCCTGGGTGACAAGAAGAACAACCCCGCGCGCTTCGTGAAGCGCTGGGAAGAACATTGGAAGGGCATGTTCGTGCCCTCCACGATGTTCGAGGAAATGGGCTTCCACTACACCGGCCCGATCGATGGCCATGACATGCCGGCCCTGCTGTCCACGCTGAAGACGCTGCGTGCCTCCAAGGGGCCGAAGCTGCTGCACGTGATGACCACCAAGGGCAAGGGCTACGAGCCGGCCGAGGGCGACCAGATCGGCTACCACGCCGTGGGTCCGTTCGATCCGGACAAGGGCCTGGTGGCCAAGACCGGCGCCAAGAAGCCGACCTACACCGACGTGTTCAGCGACTGGCTGTGCGATGCCGCCGCCGCCGAGCCGCGCCTGTACGGCATTACCCCGGCCATGCGAGAGGGCTCGGGCCTGGTGCGCTTCAGCAAGGAATATCCGCAGCGCTACTTCGACGTGGCCATTGCCGAACAGCACGCGGTCACCCTGGCCGCGGGCATGGCTACCCAGGGCGGCAAGCCGGTCGTGGCGATCTATTCCACGTTCCTGCAGCGCGCCTACGACCAGCTGGTGCACGACGTCGCCATCCAGGATCTGGACGTGCTGTTCGCCATCGACCGCGCCGGCGTGGTCGGTCCGGACGGCGCCACCCATGCCGGCAACCTGGACCTGAGCTTCCTGCGCTGCGTGCCGAACATGGTGGTGATGGCGCCCTCGGACGAAGCCGAATGCCGGAAGATGCTCAGCACCGGCCTGCAGCACCCGGGCCCGGCCGCCGTGCGCTACCCGCGCGGCAGCGGCACCGGCATTGCCGCCGGCACCGATCTGGCCACGCTGCCGATCGGCAAGGGCGAACTGCGCGTGCAGGGCAGCCGCATCGCCCTGCTCGCCTTCGGCAGCACGGTCACCGCCGCCGAACAGATCGGCCGCGAACTGGGCCTGAGCGTGGTCAACATGCGCTTCATCAAGCCGCTGGACCGCGAGCTGGTGCTGGCCATGGCCGCCCAGCACGAAGGCCTGGTGACCGTGGAAGACAATGTCGTAGCTGGCGGTGCCGGTTCGGCCGTGGGCGAACTGCTCAATGCCGAAGGCGTGTTGCGCCCGATCCTGCACCTGGGCCTGCCCGACGCGTTCCAGCACCATGCCAGCCGCGAAGACCTGCTGGCCGAAGCCGGCATCGATGCGGCCGGCATCCGCGCCGCCGTGCTCAAGCGCTGGCCGCAGTTGGCCAATGGTTCGGCGCCGCTGAGCGCGGCCAGCTGAGTAGATCCACGCCATGCGTGGATAAGGGGTCGGATCCCTTTCCGCAGGAAAGGGCTCTGACCCCAACCTCGACGCCCCGGTAGATCCACGCCATGCGTGGATGGCCGCCTTCAGCCGTAGCTGATCGCCTCGACAAATGCGCCGCTGGCTTCAACGCGCACCGCGGCGCGCTGGCCGGTGTCGGCGAAATGCAGACGTGCCAGGGTTTCGGCGAAATCAAAGGCGCGAACGCCGTCGCGGAAGCCGATCGGTTCGGGCCGATCGGGGTGCAGCACGCGCCACTGGCGCTGCTCGCATTGCAGACGGATCAACATGCGTTGCTCACTCCTTGGAACAGCGTATGGAGCCGCATCGAAGGCGAGCCCTTCCTGGGCCGGGCAGCGGTGCGGGCCGGGACGTCCATGACGCCCCGGTTGCCGACAATACGATGAAAAAACTGTGATCGCTATCAGATTTTTCTGATTCGCGATGCAGCGACGGCCCCGCTCAGTTCACCTGGAACTGTGCCCGGCAGCCGTCGCTGACCCACACCCCGCGGCGGTCCCAGCCCCAGCTGCGGCCTTCGATGCACGCGCTGCGCGATTCCTGCCGCACCAGGCGCACGCCACGGCGCACCCGCGCGTCGCAGTACTGCTGGCGGTGATCGTTGGAATGGCAGGCAATCACCTGGCCACCGCCGTTGCCGCCGCCCCAGCCATGGCCACCGCCCCAACCGCCACGGGACTCACCGATGAACTCGGCACGGCAGCCGCGGGTCACCCAGACACCGGAACGGGACTGGCCCCAGGTGTCACCTTCCACGCAGGGCGAACCGGACAACTGGCGGATCAACCGCGCCCGCCCGTCCAGCCGGCATTCGTGGCTGCGCCCCTTCACCGACTCGCAGCGCACGATGCCACTGCTGCCGCGATCGTCGTAACGCTCGTCATAGCCATAGCGCTGGGCCTGCGCCGTGCCGGCCAGCGCCAGCAGCGGCAGCAGCACGCCCAAGGTCACACCACGCAGTTCCATGCCCATCCACCGCTCTCCACCTGAATACGATGGAGGCAAGCATCCGGGATTCAGAACGGTACGCACAGAGGGCCCGCTGCGGCGGTTCCCATTTCGTTCAAGCAACCGAACGTGGCCTGAGCGCCCGCGCGCGGTCAATGACCGAAGCGCAGCGCGTCTACGGTACTGCCCAGTGCCGCCACCCGGACCGTGCTGCGCTGGCCGGTACGGTGATGATGCTCGCTGGCCTGGGCAGCGGCCGTGTCGAAGGCCACCGCGCCGCTGTCGAACGCTTGCACGTGCTGCGAACGGGGATCGATGACCGACCAGCGCTGGGCGTCGCATTGGACAGTAATGACCATGTCGTGCTCCTGCAGTTGAGAATTCCGGGTCGGGAAACCCCGACCGACGTTATGGGAGACACGGTAGCCACGGCTTCCGGGGGCGCCTATCAGATTTGTCCGAAAAATCCGTCCGCCAAGCGCGGACCGTGGTCGTCATCACATCCCTGAGGACGTTTAGTGAAGAATTTCCGTGACCCTTGTCACGAAGTCGCTGTGGTTTCACACTATCGTCACCAACAGGGGCCCCTTCCACATGCGCACCTTGCTTTCCACCCAGCGCTCGACGCTGCTGAAGTTCTATTTCGTAGCCTGCTACGTCGTGCTGATCGAAGAAGTGCTGCGCGCTTCGTTGACGTAAGTGCTTGCCGACCGGCTTGAAAGCGCCTGAAAATGTCGCTTTCAAGCCAAGGGTCGTTGCCATGCGTACCGCCTTGCTGATGCCCATCCTGTGCGCGCTGCTGGCAGCATGCACGCCTGCGTCCACCACCCCGGCCGACACCGCGGCCGCGCCACCGGCACCGGCGCGCGTCGGCGGCGATCGTGACGCGCACGGCTGCATCGGCTCGGCCGGTTACCAGTGGTGCGCGCGCACCGATCGCTGCGAACGGCCGTGGGAGCTGGCCCAGGCGCAGGGGCTGGCCAACACGCCTGAAGCGATCGACGCCTGGTGCGCGCAACCGGCGCGCCCTGCCCGCCCCTAGCACGAGATTCCGCATGACCGAACTGTCTCCCCTGCCCGCGCTGCTTCCGGGCCGCTACCGCCATTTCAAGGGCGGCCTGTACCAGGTGGTCGATATCGTCCGCAGCAGCGAGACGCTGCAGCCGATGGTGCTGTACCGCGCCCTGTACGGTGAAGGCGGGCTGTGGGTGCGCCCGTACCCGATGTTCGTCGAACAGGTGCCCGGCCCGGACGGGCTGCAGCCGCGCTTCGCCCGCATCGGCGACTGATCGCCCCGCGCTCACGCAATGCGCACATCCGGGCGTCGCATGCTGCGCGCGACGCCCTGACGGATCGCCTCCATGCGCAGTCGCCTGCCCTTCTGCCTCTGCCTGTCGCTGCTGGCCGCGCCGGCCTGTGCCGAAGATCTGCCCGCCTTTGATCGACCGGGGCTGGGCTTTGGCACCGACACCGTGCCGCGCGGAGCGCTGGCCGTGGAGCTGGGCCTGCCCACCTGGGAACGCGACCGCGATCGCGAGGGAGTGCGCACCCGCGCGCTGGCCGGCGATGTGCTGCTGCGTACAGGCCTCAGCGAACATCTGGAACTGCAGCTTGCCACGACCCCGTGGCAACGCCAGAGCGTTCGCAGTGCTGACCGGCCGACCGAGCGCCAGCATGGCAGTGGCGACACCCAGCTTGCGCTGAAATGGGCCGGTCCCGGCAGCACGGACCGGACCGCGTGGGCCCTGCTGGCGAGCGCGGTCGTCGCCCGCGGCAACGCCGACTTCAGTGAGGGCCGGCAGTACGCGCTCGCCCTCAGTGTGGAACAGGCGCTGGGCGAACGCTGGAGCGCGGCGCTGTATGCCAGCCACCAGCGCGGCGACGGCCAGCGCAGCACAACGTGGTCACCCAGTCTGTCCGTGGCCGCCAGCGACCGGCTGAGCCTGTTCGTCGAAGCCGGGCTGACCCATGCGCGCGGCGAACCGTATCAGCGCGTGGCCGGCGCCGGCGTGACCTGGATGCTGCGCCCGCGCGTGCAGCTGGACGCCTCGTTCGACGCCGGCCTGGACAAAGACAGCCCCGATCTGCAGGTGGGCACCGGTCTGGCGGTCTACTTCGACTGAGCCGCTGCCGAGCGCGGTATCATACAAACCGCCCAGTCGGTTTCTTCTGCATGTCTGCCCCTTCTCCCCGTGTCCGCCGCAAGGCCCCGGACAGCGTGCGCCAGGCGCTGCTGTTGTGCACCGCGCGCCTGATCGCCCAGCAGGGCCTGGCCGCCCTGAAAGTGCAGGACGTGGCCGACGCTGCCGGCGTCAGCAAGGGCGCCCTGTTCCACCACTTCCCCAGCAAGCAGGCGTTGGTCGAGGCGGCCCTGGCCGCGCTCACCGAGGATTTCGAGGTCCACGTCCGCTACCTGCTTGAACAGGACGAGGACGAGTACGGGCGCTTCAGCCGCGCCTATGTGCGTGCCTGCTTCGATCACCTGCTGCAGCAGGAGCAGGCTCATGACATCGGGCTGACCCTGGCGAACCTGCTTGAACCTGCACTGCTGGCGCACTGGCGGCAGTGGATGCGGCGGCTGTTGGGCGAGTTCCCTGCCGAGGCCTGCGATGCGCGCCTGTACGCGGCGCGCTGCGCGGCCGATGGTTACTGGGCCACGGCTTACGGCCAACCGCTCAACGAGCAGGAACGGCACACGGCCCTGGCCATGGCCGACGAGGCCCTGAAGCTGTGCCGCCCCCTGCCGTCGAGCACACCGATGGCCGCCTAGGCGACCTTCTTGGCCACCTTCATGCCCAGCACGAACAGGATCACGGCAATGATGATGCCGGCCCAGAACAGGAACTTGGCGATGCCCACGGCGGCGCCGGCGATGCCGCCAAAGCCGAGCACGCCGGCAATCAGGCCGATGATGGCGAAAATGATGGCCCACTTGATCATGTCAATCCTTTCCCCTGCGGGGCGTTCATTGGTGTGATCAGGCTAGGCAAACGCCGATGCCAGGTCCGTGAACAGGCTGCGCCTGCAGCGTGAAAGCATTGCCGCTCAGCGCGGCCGGAAGCGCAGCAACGCGACGGCGAACGCCAGGAACACCGTGCCCACCAGACGCTCGAACCAGCGTTGCGCGAAAGGCCTGGCCAGCCAGCGCCGCAGGCCGTGGCCGCCGGCGGCGTACATGACATACCAGAACAGCTCGCAGCCGGCGAACGTGGCCACCAGCACCGCGTACTGCATGCTCTGCGCACGCGCCGGATCGATGAACTGCGGCAGGAATGCCGCCGCGAACAGCAGCAGCTTGGGATTGCTCAGGCCCACCAGCAGGCCACCACGGAACACCGCCAGCGTGCCGTGCACGGCGGCCGGCAACGGCGCCGCGGTGCTGGCCGCAGTCACCTGCAGACTGTCGCGCCAGGCCTTGATGCCCAGCCAGGCCAGGTAGGCCACGCCCAGATAGCGCAGCACGTCGAACACCCGCGGCGATGAGCGCAGCACCGCACTCAGGCCCGCTGCCGACGCCGCCAGCACCAGCAGCATGGCCAGCAGGCAACCGGCCATGGCCGGTACGCTGCGGCGGAAGCCCAGCCCGACACTGCGGCCCAGGATATGCAGCATGTTCGGCCCGGGCGTACCACACAGCACGAACACGGTGGCCAGGAACCACCACCAGGTAGACAGGGACATCGGCAGACTCACACGCGGGACCGACCAGCATAGGCGCGCGCCGAGCGCGCCGGTACATACAGCCAGGCGGCACTACGGTGGGTACAGCGCAGGATCAGCCGGGCTGGATTTCCAGCGCCGTTTCCAGCCAGTCGACCACGGCGGGTGAATCGCACAGGAAAAACAGCGCATCGCCGCTGCGGGCTTCGGTCAACAGACGATAGACGCTGATGGCCACGCCGGACTGGCTGGCAATGAACACTTCGCCGCTGCGCGGGCCTTCCACCTGGCGTGACAGGTGCTGCAGCGCCCGGCGCGCGGCCACGGTATCGGGCGGTTCTGCCTCGCGGCTCAACTCGACCCCGCGCAGGCCCCAGGACACGAACACGCGCTTGCCCTTGAACGTCGTGTCCAGGACCTGCACAACGGCGCTGCCTTCGCCCGCCGAACGATGAATGACGATACTGCTGATCAACGCAACCCCCTGTGGTCGTCGTGGTCCGCACACCGCCCGCACGTACTACGCCGCAACCCGGGGCAGGCACAAGCTCCTGCCCGCTGGCGCGGTGAAAAACGCGAGGGAACACCGATGCGATCGGATGTGCGGCCGATGATACGGGAAGTACCCTGGCGTATGGGTCCGCAGGCTGAACGGCAGCGCTCCGTACCGCCACGGCGTCAGGCGTCGGCGACGCCCGCGCCCAGGCACGCGTGCACGCGACTTTCCAGCAGCGTCATCAAGGCGGGGTCCATGCAGGCGTAATCATCGGGAATGTCCAGGCAGTGCAGCGGCGTGTGCAGCAGCAGTCGCGGGAACTGCGCCTGCAGGCGCTGCTGGTGCTTGGCTTCCATCACGAAGATCACATCGGCCCAGCGCAGGTCCTGCACGCTGATCGGCCGCCGTGCGTGCGGACTGGTGCCAGCGGAGCGTGCGCTGAAGCCCGGCCGCCGTCGCCACAGGGCTTCGGCGGTCGGGCTGCGCAGTTGGTTGCGGCTGCAGACGAAGAGCAGATGGATCACGACTGCTCCCGTTGCTGGCTCGCACTCTGGATGGGATAGACGAAGCCCAGTTGCCGTGCACGCGCAAGCTTCGCGCTGCGCAGGTACATCAGCTTCCAGTTCTTTTCGGGCTTGATCGACGCCACGCGCGTTGCGCGATCGCCGCCATGCAGGCGCGCCGCGGCACGACGCCAGGCGCGGGTTCGGGGATGGTGCATGAAATGTTCTCGTAAGGACCGGGTTCAGCAGCCGCGGTGATACGAGTGGCGCGCAGCATACACTGGCGCAACAAAAAAGCCCACGCAGTGATGCGCGGGCTTTTCGGTTCATTGCAGTAATGGTCGGGACGGCCGGATTCGAACCGACGACCCTCTGCCCCCCAGGCAGATGCGCTACCAGGCTGCGCTACGCCCCGACTGATGCTGCAATGTGCCCGCCGCTGTGGCGGGCCGTGAAGTATAGCGGATTCCTTGGAAAAAAGGTTCAGCGACGCAGTAGTTGCAGCACTTCTTCCAGTTCCATCCGCACCTGCTTGATGATCTGGTTGCTCAGCGCCGATTCTTCGCGCGCATCCGGACCGTCCAGGCGCAGGCGCGCGCCGCCGATGGTGTAGCCCTGTTCGTACAGCAGGCTGCGGATCTGCCGCACCATCAGCACATCGTGGCGCTGGTAGTAGCGACGGTTGCCACGGCGCTTGGCCGGCTCAAGGCTGGGAAATTCGGTTTCCCAGTAGCGCAGCACGTGCGGCTTGACGTCGCACAGCTCACTGACTTCACCAATGGTGAAGTAGCGCTTGGCCGGAATCGGCGGAAGTTCGCGGTTACTGCCCGGATCCAGCATAAGCTTCCACCCTCTCCTTGAGCTTCTGGCCCGGACGGAAGGTGACCACCGTACGGGCGGAAATGGGAATTTCCTCGCCGGTCTTGGGGTTGCGACCCGGGCGCTGACTCTTGCGCCGCAGGTCGAAATTACCGAAGCCCGACAGCTTCACCTGACGTCCCTGTTCCAATGCTTCACGCAGCACATCGAAAAACGCGTCGACGAATTCCTTGGCTTCCCGCTTGTTCAGACCGACTTCGTCGAACAGCTTTTCCGCCATCTCCGCCTTGGTCAATGCCATTGCCTGCTACCCCCGAGTGCTGCCCGCTCAGCCGCGGATCCGGGCGTGATGTTCACGCTCGATGGCAGTGACCGCCTCGGCCACCACCGCTTCCACGTCGCGGTCCGTCAGAGTGCGCGACTTGTCCTGCAAAATCAAGCCCATAGCGAGACTCTTGAACCCCGGCTCGACCCCTTGGCCGACGTAACGGTCGAACAGGTTCAGCTCGCGCAGCAGCGGACCGGCGGCCTGGCGGATGGTGGCGGCCAGGTCGCTCCAGGCCACCTGCTCGGGCACCAGGAAGGCCAGGTCACGGCGCACCGCCGGGAACCGCGACAGCTCGCCGGCACGCGGCAGTGCACGGGCGCTGAGCGGCTCCAGGTCCAGCTCGAACGCATAGACATCCACTTCAATGTCCATGGCCTTGGCCAGGCGCGGGTGGATCTGGCCGATCCAGCCGATCGCCACGCCGTCACGGTAGATATCGGCCGAACGGGCCGGATGGCCGAACGGGCGCTGCGACGGGCGGAACTCCAGCACCGCGCCACTGGCCGCGGCCAGCGATTCCAGGTCGCCCTTCAGGTCATGGAAGTCGACCTTGCGGGTCGGCATGCCCCACTGCACGGCCTGCGCGTCGCCGCATACGGCCGCCGCCACGCGCGGGGTTTCCAGCGGTGCCGGTTGGCCTTCGCCATCCTGCTGGGCGAACACCCGGCCCACTTCGAACAGACGCACGCGACCCAGCTGACGGGCCGCATTGCGGCCGAGGGTGGCGACCAGGCCCGGCAGCAGCGCCGGGCGCATCACCGCCAGCTCGGCCGACAGCGGGTTGGCCAGCGGCACCAGGTGGTCGCGCAGCTGCCACTGGGTCAGCAGGGCGTCGTCAACGAAGGCGAAATTGAGGGTTTCCTGCAGATCGCGGGCGATCAGCTGGCGGCGCACGCTGAGCACGTCCAGCTGGGTTTCGGTCGGCATCGCCACGCGTGCCGCCCCGCCCGGCAGGGTGGTCGGAATCTGCTCGTAACCGTGGATACGGGCCAGTTCCTCGATCAGGTCTTCTTCGATGGCGATATCGAAGCGGCGGCTCGGCGCGGTCACCTGCCAGCCTTCGCCGGTCGCGGTCACGCCCATGCCCAGCGCGCGCAGGATGCGCTCGACTTCGGCGTCTTCAATGGTGATGCCCAGCACGCGGGTGATGCGCGCGCGGCGCAGGGTGATCGTTGCCGCCTGCGGCAGATCCGCCTGGTTGACCGCCTCGGTCACCGGCGCCGGGGTACCGCCGGCCAGGTCCAGCACCAGGCGGGTGGCGTACTCGATCGCCGTGCGCGGCAGCGCCGGGTCGACGCCACGCTCGAAACGGTGGCCGGCATCGGTGTGCAGGCCCAGCTTGCGACCACGGCCCATGATGGCGGCCGGCGCGAAATGCGCAGCCTCCAGGAACACGGCGGTGGTGTCATCGGTCACGCGGGTGTCAAAGCCGCCCATCAGGCCAGCCAGGCCGACCGCACGGTCGGCATCGGTCACCACCAGGAAGCTGTCGTCCAGCACCGCATCGCGGCCGTCCAGCAGCTTGATCGCTTCACCGGCGCGCGAACGGCGCACGCTGATGCTGCCCTGCAGGGTGCCCAGGTCATAGGCGTGCATCGGCTGACCCAGTTCCAGCATCACGTACTGGGTGATGTCGACCAGCAGCGACACCGGGCGCACGCCACTGCGGCGCAGGCGCTCGGCCATCCACAGCGGCGTCGTCGCGGCGGCATTCACGCCTTCGATGACGCGACCCAGGTAACGCGGCGCTTCAGCGCCGGCGTCGAGCTGGATGGACAGTTCACGGCTGCCGGCAGCGGGAATCGCCTCGGCGGCGAACGCCAGCACTTCGCTGCGGGTGGCGGCGGCTACGTCGTAGGCGATGCCGCGCACGCTGAAGCAGTCGGCGCGGTTGGGGGTCAGCTTGATCTCGATGCTGGCGTCGGGCAGGCCCAGGTACTCGACCAGGGTCTGGCCGACCGGCGCGTCATCGGGCAGTTCCAGCAGCCCCGAGGCATCGTTGTCCAGGCCCAGTTCCTTGGCCGAGCACAGCATGCCGTTGGATTCCACGCCGCGCAGCTTGGCCGGCTTGATCTTCAGGTCGCCGAACTGCGCGCCGACCATGGCCAGCGGTGCGACCAGACCGGGGCGCGCGTTCGGCGCACCGCAGACGATCTGCAGCAGTTCACCCTGCCCTGCATCGACCTTGCACACCTGCAGGCGATCGGCTTCGGGGTGGCGCACCGCCTCGACGATGCGGGCCACGACCACATGCTGCAGGCCGTTGCCGAGCGCGGTCACCTCTTCCACTTCCAGGCCGATGGCGGTCAGCACCGCGCTCAGTTCATCGCGCGAGGCAGAGGTCGGGACGTGGCTGCGCAGCCAGTTTTCGGAGAATTTCATGGTGTCACCCTGGTGGGCCCGGCGCATGCGCCTGGGCCTGCGAATTTAGGAGCAGTCGATTCAGGAACCGTCGAGCAAGCTCGACTCTACGGGTCGGCGCTTACGCGAACTGCTTGAGGAACCGCACGTCGTTTTCGAAGAACGCGCGCAGGTCGTTCACGCCATAGCGCAGCATCGCAAAACGCTCCACGCCCAGGCCGAAGGCGAAGCCGGTGTAGCGCTCGGGGTCGATGCCCACGTTGCGCAGCACGTTCGGGTGCACCATGCCGCAGCCCAGCACTTCCAGCCAACGCGTGCTGCCGTCGGGCTGCTGCCAGGCAATGTCCACTTCAGCGCCCGGTTCCACGAACGGGAAGTAGCTGGGGCGGAAGCGCATCTCGAAATCGCGCTCGAAGAACGCGCGCACGAACTCGGCCAGCGTGCCCTTCAGGTCGGCGAAGGTGGAATGCTCGTCCACCAGCAGGCCTTCCACCTGGTGGAACATCGGCGAATGGGTCTGGTCGCTGTCGCTGCGGTATACCTTGCCGGCGGCGATCATGCGCAGCGGCGGCTGGTGCTCGCCCATGTAGCGCACCTGCACACCCGAGGTATGCGTGCGCAGCAGGCGGCCGTCACCGAAATAGAAGGTGTCGTGCATGGCCCGCGCCGGATGGTGCGGCGGGAAGTTCAGCGCTTCGAAGTTGTGCCAGTCATCCTCGATCTCCGGCCCCTCGGACAGCTCGTAGCCCAGTCGGCCGAAAATGCCGGTGATGCGCTCCAGGGTGCGGGTGATCGGGTGCAGGCCCGCGCGGTCGCCATTGCGGCCCGGCAGGGTGATGTCGATGGCCTCGGCGGCCAGGCGTGCATCCAACGCCGCATTTTCCAGCAGCGCCTTGCGCTCGCCCAGCGCGCTGGACAGCGCGTCACGGGCCTGGTTGATTGCTTCGCCGGCCGCCTTGCGCTCATCGGCTGGCAGGGTGCCCAGCTGCTTCAGCTGCGCGGTGATGCTGCCGCTCTTGCCGAGCAGGGCCACGCGCAGCTGTTCCAGCACGTCGGGGCTCTGTGCGGCGGCCACGTCGGCCAGCGCCTGGGTGGTGAGGGATTGGATGTCGCTCATGGGGGGCCGGAACTCCAGTCGGTCTGCCATCGCGATGCGCGAAGGGCCGACCCCTGTCGCCACCGCCGGTCCCCGCAACGCGCGCCTGCGGCATTGCCGGAACCCAAAAAAAAGAATGGGGAAGGACTTGCGCCCTTCCCCATGCATTGCCTCTACCTGACACCGTTCACCGTGAACGGAAACGGCATCGGGAAGGACTTATGCCGCCAGTGCGCCCTTGGCCTTTTCGGCCAGCGCAGCAAAACCAGCTGCGTCGTGCACGGCGATATCAGCCAGGACCTTGCGGTCCAGGGTGATGCCGGCCTTCAGCAGGCCGTTCATGAAGCGGCTGTAGCTCAGACCGTTGATGCGGGCAGCCGCATTGATACGGGTGATCCACAGCGAACGGAAGTTGCGCTTCTTCTGCTTACGGCCGATGTAGGCGTACTGCTGTGCCTTGATGACCGCCTGCTTGGCGACGCGGAAGACCTTGCGACGGGCATTGTAGTAGCCCTTGGCGAGATCCAGAATCTTCTTGTGGCGGCGACGCGCCTGTACGCCACGCTTAACTCGTGCCATTTTTCAGTTCCTCAGAGGTAAGGGAGCATACGATCCAGACGGCCGGCGTCTTCTGCGCGGACGTGGTTCGTCTGACGCAGGTTACGCTTACGCTTGGTCGCTTTCTTCGTGAGGATGTGGCTACGGTTGGCGTGGCCGCACTTGTACTTGCCCGAGGCGGTCTTGCGGAAACGCTTGGCCGCTGCCCGGTTGGTCTTGATCTTGGGCATTGCAATGTCCTTGATGGGGGTGACCCTGGTTTCTGACTGATCTGGCGGTGGCCATTGCCACTCTTTCCGTCCTGCCATGATCGGCGTACGACCCGTCCTGGGTGGGTCGAGCCGGGCATGATACAGGCAAAACCGCCCTGTCACCAGCCCTTTCGACCCATTCCGTGCACATCCGCAAATGCAAAGGGACGCCAACGGCGTCCCTTTACACTGAACCGTTCAGCCAGGCGCCCGAAGGGCGGCCCGTCAGGCGTCAGGTCTTCTTCTTCGGCGCGATCATCATCACCATCTGGCGGCCTTCCAGACGCGGACGGCTTTCAATGATGATGTCTTCGCCCAGATCGGTTTCGATCCGGTTGGCCATCTCACGACCCAGTTCCTGGTGGCTCATTTCACGGCCACGGAAGCGGATGTTGACCTTGATCTTGTCACCGTCTTCGAGGAAACCGCGCATCTTGCGCAGCTTGATCTGGTAGTCGCCCTCGTCCGTGACCGGACGGAACTTCACTTCCTTGATCTCGACCTGCTTGGTCTTCTTCTTGGCCTCGCTGGCCTTCTTCTGCGCTTCGAACTTGAACTTGCCGAAGTCCATGATCTTGCAGACCGGCGGATCGGCCTGCGGCTGGATTTCGACCAGGTCCAGGCCTTCATCTTCGGCCATGGACAGCGCTTCGTCGCGCGACAACACGCCGATCATTTCTCCGTCACTGCCGATCACGCGGACGCGCGGCACACGGATTTCCTGATTCCTGCGGTTCTGTTTGTTGTCAGGGGTGCTGATATTACGTTCTCCCAAGGGTATCGAACCGGCCCGGGTGCCTATGCCCCCGGACCGGACCTTTGCTTACGCGCCCTCGGCCTGCAGCCGTTCGATGAAGGCCTGCAGGCTCATGCTGCCCAGGTCTTCGCCAGAACGCGTACGCACCGCCACAGCCCCATTTTCCTTCTCGCGGTCACCAATGACCAGCAGGTAAGGCACGCGCTGCAACGTATGCTCGCGGATTTTATAGCCGATTTTCTCGTTACGCAAATCCGAGCTGACGCGGAAGCCTTGCTCCGCAAGGGTTTGGGTCACGCCCTTGACGTATTCAGCTTGGGCGTCGGTGATATTGGCCACCACCACCTGGGTCGGCGCCAGCCAGGCCGGGAACTGGCCGGCATGGTGCTCGATCAGGATGCCCAGGAAGCGCTCCATCGAACCGACGATGGCCCGGTGCAGCATGACCGGGTGCTTTTTCTGGCTGTTCTCGTCCACGTACTCGGCGCCCAGGCGGCCAGGCATCATGAAATCGACCTGCATGGTGCCCAGCTGCCAGGTACGGCCGATGGCGTCCTTCAGGTGGTACTCGATCTTCGGGCCGTAGAAGGCGCCCTCGCCCGGCAGCTCCTGCCATTCCACGCCGCAGCTGGACAGCGCCGAACGCAGCGCGCCTTCGGCCTTGTCCCAGGTGGCATCGTCGCCCAGGCGCGATTCCGGACGCAGCGCGATCTTGATCTGGATCTCGTCGAAGCCGAAGTGCTGGTACACCGCCAGCGCCTGCTGGTGGAACGCGGTCACTTCCGATTCGATCTGGCTTTCGGTGCAGAACACATGGCCGTCGTCCTGGGTGAAACCACGCACGCGCAGGATGCCGTGCAGCGCGCCGGACGGCTCGTTGCGGTGGCAGGAACCGAATTCACCGTAGCGGATCGGCAGATCGCGGTAGCTGTGCAGGCCCTGGTTGAACACCTGCACATGTCCCGGGCAGTTCATCGGCTTGACCGCGTAGGTGCGCTTCTCCGATTCGGTGAAGAACATGTTGTCCTGGTAGTTGTCCCAGTGGCCGGACTTCTTCCACAGGCTCACGTCCAGGATCTGCGGGCAGCGCACTTCGCCGTAGCCGCTGCTGCGGTAGACCTTGCGCATGTACTGCTCGACCACCTGCCACAGCGCCCAGCCCTTGGGGTGCCAGAACACCAGGCCCGGCGCCTCTTCCTGCAGGTGGAACAGGTCCTGCTGCTTGCCGATGCGGCGGTGGTCGCGCATTTCGGCTTCTTCGATGCGCTTGATGTAGGCCTCAAGCTGCTTCTTGTCGGCCCAGGCGGTGCCATAGATGCGCTGCAGCTGTTCGTTCTGCGCGTCGCCACGCCAGTACGCGCCGGAGATGCGGGTCAGCTTGAAGGCCTTCAGGAAGCGCGTGTTGGGCACGTGCGGGCCGCGGCACATGTCCACGTATTCCTGGTGGTAGTACATGCCCATGGCCTGGATATCGTCGGACATGTCCTCGATCAGGCGCAGCTTGTAGTCCTCGCCGCGGGCCTTGAAGATCTCGATCACTTCCGCGCGCGGGGTCACCTTCTTGATGACGTCGTAGTCCTGGGCAATCAGTTCGCCCATGCGCTTTTCGATGGCGGCCATGTCTTCCGGCGTGAACGGGCGCTCGGAATAGATGTCGTAATAGAAGCCCTCGGCAATGACCGGGCCGATCACCATCTTCACGTCCGGGTACAGCTGCTTGACCGCATGGCCAACCAGGTGGGCGCAGGAGTGGCGGATGATTTCCACACCCTCCTCGTCCTTGGCAGTGATGATGCGCAGCGATGCGTCCTCGCTGATGACGTCGCTGGCATCGACCAGCACGCCATCGACCGAACCGGCGATGGTGGCCTTGGCCAGGCCGGCGCCGATCGACTGGGCGACGTCCATGACGCTGACGGGGTTTTCAAATTCGCGGCGGCTGCCGTCGGGAAGGGTGATGTTGATCATCGATAGGGCTTCGTGCGGGGCCCGCGCTGCGGGCTGGAATGCAGTCCCGGGCGGACGCCCGGGCAATAAAAAAGCGCCACGAGGGCGCCTGGAAAAGGGCCTTCGGGGGCAGATCAGCGATGGGCGGTGGTAGTGCTCATGTCGCACGCTCGGCCGGCGCATCGGCGCGGGCCACCTTGTTCCAGAGGGTCAGGCACTGATCTTAAACCAGCGCACGGCAAAGCCCAAGCGCCTGCGCGCACGACTGAATGGGACGTGCTGGCGGGGTGAAATAGCAATGATTACCATGTGCGGGCCGCGCAGCCGATGCCCGCCTGCCCGCTTGCCCAGGACCCCGTGATGCGCCACCCGCCTCGACCGGCCGCCGCCGGCCCCGCCCGTGACCCGCAGCCGATGGCCTGGCGCCAGCACGGGAACCGCCGATGATCACGGTGGCCCTGTCCAGCCTGGGCTTCTGCAGCCTGGGCCTGCTGGCCTCGATGTTCTCGACGCTGGCCTTCTATGCCGCCTCGCCGCACTGCCGTTGGCCGCGCCTGCGCCGCGCCGGGCGCCTGGGGCGGCAGATCGGGCTGGTGGCCGCCGCCGCCGCACTGTGGCTGTGGATGGCCGAACTGGGCTTCGCCACCGGGCTGGTGGTGATGCTGTGCACGTGGATGCTGACGGCCCTGCTGCTGCCGGCGCTGGCCGCCTGGCACCGGCCTGGCGGGGAGCCACGCTGATGTGGATGCGCGCCTTCGCCGGCCTGCTGGCCGGATTCCTCCTGGCCGCTGCGGCCACCGGCCTGCTGACCTGGCTGCCGCCCGGGCCGTGGACCCGCGCGCTGGTTCCGGGCCTGATCGCCTTCGTGCCGCTGTGGATGCTGGCCGCGTTGTGGGCCTTCAGCTTCCGCTCGCCCACCCGCGCCTGGCTGGTACTGTCGGCGTGCGCCGCCGCCGGCTTCCTTGCCCTGTGGCTGCTGCGCCTGACCGGCGCGGTGCAGTGAGACTTCCCGCATGAAATTCAGTTCGCAGACCCTGCGCACCTTCACCACGCTGCATACCTGGGTTGGCCTGGTGGCCGGCTTCGGCCTGTTCGTGGCCTTCTATGCCGGCGCATTGACCCTGTTCCACCACGATCTGCCGCTGTGGCAGACGCCGGGTGCCGCCTCTGCCCTGCCCGCCGGGCTGGACGATGCGCAGTACCTGCTCGATGACGTGCTGGCCCAGCACGCCGAGGCGCGGCGGCACGTCGGCATGACCTTCCCCGGCGCCGACCACCCGCGTCCGCTGGCGTACTGGCAGGCCGACGATGGCAGCTGGCGCTACGCCTGGCCGGGCCACACCGCCGGCAGCGCCACGCCGCCGCAGACCGGCCTGGCCGAGCTGGTGAACGAGCTGCACTACAGCCTGGGCCTGCCGGTGGCGGGCCTGTACGTGATGGGCATCGTCAGCCTGTTGTACGGCATGGCCCTGCTCAGCGGCCTGGTCATCCACCTGCCCAAACTGCTGGGCGACCTGTTCGCGCTGCGGCCGGGCCGCAACCTGAAGCAGATGTGGCAGGACGCGCACAACGTGATCGGCGTGCTCAGCCTGCCCTTCCATCTGATGTTCGCGGTGACCGGCGCCCTGCTGTGCCTGGTGTTCATCCAGATTGCCCTGCTGAACCCGCTGATCTACGAGGGCAAGGCGATGCAGGCCGTACCCGCGGCCATGGATACGGCGCCGGTGCGCGAGGCCAGCGGCGTGCCGACCGCGCCGGGCAGCCTGCGGCTGCTGCATGCGCGTGCCGTCGAAACCGCCCGCGCGCAGGGCGTGAGCGATTTCGAACCGGCTTACCTGAAGCTGGCCAACGGCGGCGACAGCCGTGCCACCATCGAGATCACCGGCGAATCCAGCGGCACGCTGGGACCGCTGGGCTCGGTAGCGCTGGACGTGGCCACCGGCGAGGTGCTGGCGACCCAGTTGCCGGGACGGCGCGATGCCAACCACGCGACGTTGAGCGCGGCCTATGCCCTGCACTTCGGCGAGTTCGGCAACGGCGTGGTGGTCTGGCTGTACTTCCTACTGGGGCTGGGCGGTGCCTTCCTGTTCTATTCCGGCAACCTGCTGTGGATCGAATCGCGGCGCAAGCGGCGCCAGGTCGAGCAGCCGCGCAGCGGGGTCAACATGGCGCGGGCCACGGTGGGCGTGTGCATCGGCCTGTGCGTGGCGATTTCGGTCGCCTTCATCACTGCACTGGTGCTGGAACGGGTCGCACCGGCCAGCGTGGACCACGGCATCCGCTGGGCCTGTTTCGGCACGTGGGCGGCGTGCGCGCTATGGGCGGCACTGCGCCGCCCGGCCCAGGCCGCGCGTGAACTGCTGTGGGCGGCGGCGATCAGCACGGCGCTGGTACCGGTGGCGCATGGCGCGCTCAATGGCGATTGGCTGTGGCTGGCCGCAGGGCGCGGGCACTGGCCGCTGTTCTGGATCGACGTGGTGGCACTGGCCATGGCCGCCGGCTTTGCGCGGCTGGCAGTGGCCAGCCACCGCCGCGCGCGCAACGGTGACCCGAACAGCGTCTGGGCGAATTGACCCTTCCGCCGGGCATGGCCCGGCGCACTACGGCTCGCCTCGGTAGAGTCGAGCTTGCTCGACTGCTGTTGCTCCGCGCCCCGGTAGAGTCGAGCTTGCTCGACTGCTGTTGCTTCGCGCCCCGGTAGAGTCGAGCTTGCTCGACTGCTGTTGCTTCGCGCAAAGGGCAGTCGAGCATGGCTCGACTCTACAATGGCACGTTCGTGGCCCAGATACGCAGGGGCCGGCTCAATCGCCGACACGGGCCTTCTGCCACGGCGCCAGCATCGCGTTGAGCAGGCTGGCCTGTTCGTCGTCGCCGGTCAGCTCCCACATGAACACGCCCGCCAGGCCCTGCTCACGCGCGAACTGCGCCCGCAGTGCGATCGAACGCGGGTCTTCATAGCTGATGAACACTTTCTGTGTGGCGTTGTACAACCACGGGCTCTGCGCCTGCGGCTGCCAATGCCGGGTCCAGCCTGGCTGATCAAGATAACGCGCCTTGATCACCCGCCAGTCGCCGGCATCGGCCGGTGCGCTGTAGGCCTGGTAGAGGCCGTCGGCGGCATCGCCAGTGACCTTGAAGCCACGCCCGTAGAACGGCACGCCCAGCACCAGCTTGTGCGCCGGCACGCCGTGTTCGCGGTAGTACTGCACCGCGCCGGCCACGTTGTTCCAGCGCCGCAGTTCCGGTGCCAGCGGATCGGAGGGCACTTCCTGCAACGGCGCATTGAAGGTGGACACCGCCGAGAAGCCGGTGCCCATGTCGTAGCTCATCAGGTTGATGAAATCCAATACCTCGGCCAGCGCCGGCAGGTCGTAGCTCGCCGCCGGGTCGTACGGGCCATCGGTCTGCAGGCGACCGGCAGCCAGCGCTGCGGTCAGCAGCATCGGCTGCCCTGCCCTGCGGCCGCGCGCATCCAGCGCCACGCGGAAGGCCTGCGCCAGACGGGTCAGGTTGGCGCGATCCTGCGGACGATGTGCCAGCTCCTTCGGGCCGCCACTGACCGGGAACTCCCAGTCGATGTCCACGCCATCGAAGCTGCCCGCATGGCGATCAAAGAACAGCGCCATGCATGAATCGACCAGGCGCTTGCGGCTGGCCTCGGTCAGCGCCGCATCGGAGAACCCGCCCGCGCCCCAGCCGCCGATGGAGATCAGCGTGCGCAGGTGCGGATGGGCCTTTTTCAGCGCCGCCAGTGCTTCGAAGTGCTTCGCTGCGTCCGCACCGATCGTGCAACGCCCCTCCTTGAGGGTGGAGAACGCGTAGAACAGGTGGGTCAGCCGATCAGCCGGAATACGCGAGACCGGATAGCGCTCGGCAGAGCCACCGGGGTAGTACGCACCGACTATCGGCGGCGGTGCCGGTGCGGCCCGTGCGACCGTGGACAGAGCGCCGACGATCAGCACGGCAAGGACGGCGACGGACTGGCGGAACATGGCACCTCCCGGGTCAATGACGCAGCCACGTTAGCAAACGCATGGCGCCGCGGCGCGGATGTCCGGTCATGTCGTCCAATGGACACCCGGCGTGTACTGGAAACAGCCACGGACCGGGCTGAGCCGCGTACAAAGCCCGTTACGGCAGGACAGCATGCGACCGTCCTGCGCTATGGTGGCGCTGGAATTTAAACGGCACATGGACATGACCGCAGAACACAACGCAGACGACGAACTGCTGGACGAGCAGACGCTGGAAAAGCTGCAGGCACTGGAAGCGCGTGCCTATGCCGCGTTCGACGACGGCGACCTGCGCGATGCAGCCAGCCTGTTCGGCGAACTCGTCGAACAGACGCCCGAGATTCCCCATCTGCACTACATGCGCGGATTGGCCCACAAATACCTGCGTGACTGGCACGCGTCGCTGCGCGACAAC
This sequence comes from Stenotrophomonas sp. Steno-C17, assembly GCF_056393165.1. Lineage (NCBI taxonomy): Bacteria > Pseudomonadati > Pseudomonadota > Gammaproteobacteria > Lysobacterales > Lysobacteraceae > Stenotrophomonas > Stenotrophomonas sp. Steno-C17. Next base: position 41,980 of record NZ_JBWJPD010000014.1, on the reverse strand, counting down.
CTGCAGTCGGAACAACGGCGCGATGCGTTTGACGAAGCCACTGCGTGGAATGCCGCTATTGCCGCGACCGGCGCCGGCGACTGGGCCGAAGCACGCCGGCAGTGGAACCGCTGTGGCATCACCCTGCCGGAAGGCGAAGGCCCGATCGAAGGCAACTTCGGCGTGGCCTGCGTACGCCTGGCGCCTTGGTCGGACGCCGAAGTGGTGTACATGACGCGCATCGATCCGGTGCGTGCACGCATCGACAACGTGCCACTGCCGGAAAGCGGCTTCCGCTTCGGCGACATCGTGCTGCATGACGGTGCGTCGACCGGCCATCGCACCTACAGTGGAGACGAGGTGCCGGTGTTCAATGCGATGCAGCGCCTGCACCGTTCCGACATGGCGACCTTCACCGTGTTCGTACAGTGCGATTCCGCCGCTGACATCGCTGCCCTGCAGGCGCTGACCCTGCCCGGCATCGGCATGGTCGAGGATTGGACCGCCAACATCCGCCGGCTGTGCCGTCGCTGCAGTTATGGCACCCCGCACCAGCATGACGGCGAGGCACAGGCCGCCGCGGACGGCACCTGGACGCGCGCGCGCGATCTGGGCATCGCCGCGCAGGGCCGGGCGGCGGTCGAGAAGCTGCTGGCGACCTGGGTCGCGGCGGCACCGGGACGGGTCCTGGAGGCGATCGAACAGCGCGAGCATCCGCTGAGCGATCCCGAGCCGGGCCAGGTCTGGTGGCTGGGGGAAGAAGAGTAGAGTCGAGCTTGCTCGACTGCTTCTGCGTCCATCAGTCGAGCAAGCCCGGCGCTACCTGCAGAGGCTTGCCACACAAGGCCTTCAGAATTCTTCAGCCGGATTTCCAGCACTTCAGACGGCGCTCTGGCCGAATCAGGGCTCCTTTCAGCGGAGCCTTGCCGATGCGTACGATCACCCCCCTCATCCTGCTGCTGTGCACCACCCTGCCCTGCACCGCCGCGCCATTGGATACGGCGCGCCTGAAGGCGCTGGAACAGGCCATCGCCAGCGATGAACTCAAGCAGATCCGCAGCGTGCTGCTGCAGGTCGACGGCAAGGTGGTCTACGAGGGCTACTTCAACGGCGCCGACGCGCAGACCCTGCATGACGTGCGCTCGGCCAGCAAGAGCGTGACCGCACTGCTGGTGGGTGCCGCCATCGGCCAGCATCGGCTTCCGGGGGTCCAGGCCCGCGTGTACGACTACTTCCCCACCTACACCGCCCGGCACACCGTTGATCCTCGCCTGCGCGCCACGACCGTGCAGGATCTGCTGACCATGAGCAGCCTGTGGGAATGTGATGACGAGAATCCATTCTCGGCCGGCAACGAGGAGCGCATGTATGTCGGCGAGCGCTGGCTGGACTTTGCACTGGGCCTGCCAGTGAAGGGGTTTGCCCCCTGGATGCAGCGACCGCAGGACAGCCCACATGGCCGCGCATTCGCCTACTGCACCGCCAACACCTTCGTGCTCGGCGCCCTGCTCGAGCAGGCGACGGGCCAGCCGTTGGCCGACTTCGCCGCCACGGCGCTGGAGCGCCCGCTGGGGATCACCGAGCGGCACTGGAACCGTTCGCCCGAAGGCATCGGCATGGGCGGCGGCGGCACCCGCTACCGCAGCCGCGATCTGGCACGGTTTGGACAACTGGTACTCGACCAGGGCCGTTGGCAAGGCCAGCAACTGGTCCCGCAGGACTACATCGAGGCGATGGTGCAGGCACAAGCGGCCACTGCCGATGGCAGCGATTACGGTTACCAGTGGTGGGGCCTGAAACTGGAAGTGCGGGGTTCATCGCGCACCGTTTGGGCGATGTCCGGCAACGGGGGCAACTATGTGTTCGTGCTGCCCGAACTACGGGCGGTCGCGGTGGTCACCAGCCAGGCGTTCAACCGCAGCTTCGCCCACCCGCAGTCGCGGCGCATCCTTACCGAGTTCCTGCTGCCGGCGCTGGACTGAGGCTGGCCACATCTTCCGGCCGCCAGCCGGCGGCCAGCACCTGCGCGCGCTGGCCGGCGATGTCGGCATCAAGACGGTCCAACAGTGCCGGCCAGGCCGGCGCGCTTCGCAGGGGCACGAACAAGGGCGTCGCACGCAACCACGCCGCGTCGCGGAAGCCACCCTCGACGGCCTGCTGCAGCGCCGCCACCGCGTCATCGGCCCGGCCCTGCGCCTGCAGCAGCAAGGCCCGTTCGATGGCCGCATCGGGCCAGCCATCCCCGGCACCTGCTTCAGCACTCAGCTGCTGCAGGCGCTGGTTGATCCATGCGGCCTGCACCGGTTGCTCGCCATGCAGGGCCGCCAGGGTCTGGCCAAGCGACTGTTGCGGCCGCAGTTGCCGGCCCCGTTCGAAGGCCTCGGCTGCCGCCGCCCGGTCGCCTGCCAACAGCGCAAGCTCGCCCTGCAGGCGCCTCAGCTGCGGATGCGGCGTGCCACGTGCCAGGGCTTCGTCCAGCGCCTGCCGCGCCTGCTGCGGCGCCCCTGCCAGGTACAGGCTGCGCGGCCAGGCGATGTTGGAGAACACATTGTCCGGGTACAGCTGGAAGCTGCGGGCGTGGCGCTGTGCAGCTACCTGGGTGAAGCCAAGCAGTTCCAGCTCACGCGCAACCTGCACGTCACGGAAGCGCACACGCTCAGGCGCCTTCAGCGACAGGTTCTCGCGCAGTGCACTGGCCAGCTCGCCGCGCTCCTGCTGCAGATAGGCCAATGACGCGCGGCTGCGCTCGTCGCTGGGGTCCAGCGCGATGGCACGACGGTAGCCGGCCATGGCCTGGTGCATGTCGCCCAGGCAATCGTGGGCGTAACCCCACAAGGCATGCGCGGCGGATTCACCCGGTGCGCGCTGGCGCTCCTGCTCCGCCAATGCCAGCGCCTCTTTCATCTGCACAGGGCTGCCATTGAACAGACACCCCTGCGCCGACAGGGCGCGTGACAGACCCCGCCGGGCCAGCACGGATTCCGGGTCGGTCTGCAATGCCTGCCGGTACAGGCTGATCGCCCGTTCGTTGTTGCTGGCTTGGCCGATGCTGGCGTAATAGTCGGCACGCTGCAGCAATGACTGCGCTGCGCCCGGCGGAGCTGGCTGCGGCCACAACATCAGCGTGGCGCCGACGCCCAGCAGCACGGCCACCGACGCAGCCAGCGCGGTCCAGCGGCCCCTGCGTGATCCGGGCGCGGGGGCCGCGACCGGTAGCGGCGGCGCACACAACTGGTAACCGCGCCCGCGCACCGAACGGATGTAGCGCGGGTTGCGGCCGTCGTCACCCAGCGCCTGGCGGAGCAGCTTTACCCGTTGGCTGATCGCGTCTTCGCCCACGACCGCCGGCGCCCAGACCTGGGCGGCCAGGGTGTCGAAATCCACGACATCCGTGCCGTGGGCAAGCAGCACGTCCAACAGCGTCCAGCTCAGGCCGCTGACGGGCAAGGTCTCACCGTCGCGACGGACCCGTTGCGACGGGCGATCGATCTGCAGGTCGAGCAGGCGCAGGGTGTCCATGGCCGCAGCATAGCGGCAAGACCGGGGGCGGAGCGCAGGCAAAGAAAAAGCGGGCCGAAGCCCGCTTTTTCATTTCAGCGATTCCAGAAGCGTGTCAACCAAGGTTGACACCTACCGTAATCGGCCGGAGGCCGATTACTCGGCGCTGGCGCCTTCGCCTTCTTCAACGGCCTTCATCGACAGGCGGATACGGCCCTGCTTGTCGACTTCCAGCACCTTGACCTTGACCACATCGCCTTCCTTCAGCACGTCGCCGACCTTCTCGACGCGGTCGCTGGAGATCTGCGACACGTGCACCAGGCCGTCCTTGCCCGGCAGGATGGTGACGAACGCACCGAAGTCCATGATCTTGGCGACCTTGCCTTCGTAGATGCGGCCCGGCTCGACGTCCGAGGTGATCTGCTCGATGCGGGCCTTGGCGGCCTGGGCAGCGATGGCGTTGACCGAAGCGATGACGATGGTGCCGTCATCCTGGATGTCGATCTGGGTGCCGGTTTCCTTGGTGATGGCCTGGATGGTCGAACCACCCTTGCCGATCACTTCGCGGATCTTGTCCGGGTGGATCTTGATGGTCAGCAGGCGCGGCGCGTAGTCCGACAGCTCTTCGCGCGGCGCGGTCAGGCCGTGGGCCATTTCGCCCAGGATGTGCAGACGGCCAGCCTTGGCCTGCTGCAGTGCCTGCTTCATGATCTCTTCGGTGATGCCTTCGATCTTGATGTCCATCTGCAGGGCGGAGATGCCCTCAGCGGTACCGGCCACCTTGAAGTCCATGTCGCCCAGGTGATCTTCGTCACCCAGGATGTCGGACAGGACGACGAAGCGATCGCCTTCCTTGACCAGACCCATGGCGATACCGGCCACCGGCGCCTTCACCGGCACGCCGGCGTCCATCAGGGCCAGCGACGAGCCGCAGACCGAAGCCATCGACGAGGAACCGTTCGACTCGGTGATTTCCGAGACGACGCGGATGGTGTACGGGAAGGCTTCCAGCGACGGCATGACAGCCAGCACGCCGCGCTTGGCCAGGCGACCGTGGCCGATTTCGCGGCGCTTCGGGCCCATCATGCGGCCGCACTCACCCACCGAGAACGGAGGGAAGTTGTAGTGGAACAGGAAGTTTTCCTTGTACTCACCGGCAACGGCGTCGATGACCTGGCCGTCACGGGCGGTGCCCAGGGTGATGGTCACGATGGCCTGGGTTTCGCCGCGGGTGAACAGCGAGGAACCGTGGGTACGCGGCAGCACGCCGGTCTTCACGGCGATCGGGCGGACGGTGTCCAGCGCACGGCCGTCGATGCGGACCTTGGTGTCCAGCACCGAGTCACGCATGGTGCGGTATTCCAGCTCGCCGAATTCCTTCGACAGCTCAGCCGGGTTCCAGCCTTCGGCGGCCACGCGGCCAGCCAGGCTTTCGACCACGTCCTTCTTGATCGCCGAGATGGCGTCACGGCGCTGCAGCTTGTCGCGCACCTGGAAGGCTTCGCCCAGGCGCGGGCCGATGGCTTCCTTCAGGGCGCCGATCAGCACGTCGTTCTTGGCCGGGGCTTCCCAGGTCGACGGCTTGGTGCCGGCTTCGACGGTCAGCTCGTTGATCGCGTTGATGACCTTCTGCATTTCGCGGTGACCGAAGGTCACGGCGCCCAGCATCACTTCTTCGGACAGCAGCGCGGCTTCGGATTCGACCATCAGCACGGCGTTGGAGGTACCGGCGACGACCAGTTCCAGCTGCGAGTCAGCCAGTTCGCTGACGGTCGGGTTCAGGATGTACTCGCCGTTCTTGTAGCCGACCTTGGCAGCGCCGATCGGACCCATGAACGGGGTGCCGGCCAGGGCCAGGGCAGCCGAGGCGCCGATCAGGGCCGGGATGTCGCCGTCCACGTCCGGGTTCAGCGACATGACCGTGGCGATGATCTGCACTTCGTTCTTGTAGTCTTCCGGGAACAGCGGACGGATCGGACGGTCGATCAGGCGCGAGATCAGGGTTTCCTTCTCGGTCGCACGGCCTTCACGCTTGAAGAAACCACCCGGGATACGGCCGCCGGCGTAGAACTTTTCCTGATAATCGACGGTCAGCGGGAAGAAGTCCTGGCCTTCGCGCGCGCTCTTGGCGGCGACGGCGGTGACCAGCAGTACGGTGTCGTCCATCTTGACGATGACGGCACCGCTGGCCTGACGGGCGACTTCGCCGGTCTCAAGCGTGACGGTGTGCTTGCCGTACTGGAAGGTTTTGGTGATTTTTGCCACGGAGGGTGTCCTTGGGGATGCTGTCTGCGAGTTGGACCGTCGGCGACCCTTGCCGCCTGCGGGTGGCCGGATCGTTCCGGCCTGAATCGGGGATTACGGTGCTACAAAACAAAACCGCGGCGCATCGCTGCGCCGCGGGGGATTCGTTGCTTAGCGACGCAGGCCAAGCTTTTCAATCAGGGCCTTGTAACGCTCGACGTCCTTCTTCTTCAGGTAGTCGAGCAGGCTGCGACGGCGGTTGACCATCTGCAGCAGGCCGCGGCGGCTGTGGTGGTCCTTCTTGTGGGTCTTGAAGTGGCCGGTCAGCAGCTCGATGCGGGCGGTCAGCAGGGCGACCTGCACTTCCGGGGAGCCGGTGTCAGCCGAGCTGCGCTTGTTGTCTTCAATGACCTTCTGGGTGTCGATCGACATTTCTTTTTTCTCTGTGATGCGTGGCCGGCAGGAACGCGCTTCGCGCACCGCCAGGCTCGCCGTGGACTACGAGGATGAAACCTGCCGGGGCAGGCTGCCGGAAAACGGCCGCGAAATTGTAACGGTCAGGGCCCGGCGGAACAAGGACCCGGGCTGAATGCGGCCCGGTCCGGTCAGAGGTTGAAGCGCCGCTGCGGGGCCAGCAGGCCACCGTCATCGACCTGGCCCAGGCCCTGCGGGATGCCGTCAGGCCCGAACACCGCCACCAGACCGTGCGGCCAGCCGACATCGCGCTGGCGCTGGCCCACGCAGAAGCGGTGCGCCTGGTCGGCGTCCAGTTCGACCCGCGGGTATTCGGCCAGGCCCGCCGCCAGCGGCAGCAGCAGCGCGTCCATGCCGGCCTCGTCGCCGGCCTCGACCATCGCCCGCAGCTGGTCCAGGGTCACCATGGCCGGCGCCCGGAACGGTTCGACCCACAGCCGCCGCAGCGCGCTGATGTGCGCGCCACAGCCCAGCGCCTCGCCCAGATCGCGGGCCAGGCTGCGGATGTAGGTGCCCGAGCCGCAGGTCACGCGCAGGCGCAGGCGCTCGTCCTGCTGCTCCAGCACCTCGATGGCATGCACCTGGACCTCACGCTCCGGGGCCTCGATGGCCTCGCCGCGGCGGGCCTTCACATACAACGGTTCACCGCCCTGCTTCAGCGCCGAATAGATCGGTGCGCGCTGGCGGATGCTGCCGGTAAGGGGGGCCAGCGCAGCCTGCAGGGCGTCTGCGCTGATGGCCGGCACCGGGCGCTGCAGCAGCACCTGGCCTTCGGCATCATCGGTATCGGTGGTCTGGCCGAGCACGATCTCGGCGTCATACGCCTTGGCCGAGCCGAGCAGCAGGCCGGCGATCTTGGTCGCTTCGCCAAAGCACAGCGGCAGCAGGCCGGTCGCCAACGGGTCGAGGCTGCCGGTGTGGCCGCCCTTCTCTGCGCGGAACAGGCGGCGTGCCACCTGCAGGGCGGCGTTGGAGCTCATGCCGGTCGACTTGTCGAGCAGCAGGATGCCATCCAGGCGGCGGAACTGAATTCGGGTCATGACAGGATTTCGTAGAGTCGAGCCATGCTCGACTGCCGCAGCGCTGCCTGCAGCAGACACCGCGCAGCGGGAATGCAACAACGCCGGGCAGGCCCGGCGTCGCGCGATTATTCTTCGTCGCTCTCGCGACGCTTCTCGGCGGCCAGCGTATCGGGCAGGTCGCGCAACAGGTTGTCGATGTGCTCACCACGATCGACCGAATCGTCGTAGTGGAAATGCAGCTCGGGCACATGACGCAGCTTCATTGCACGGGCCAGGTCCATGCGCAGGCGGTAACCCAGTTCCTTCAGGCCCTTGACGGCCTCGGCCGAGCGTTCCGGCATCAGCGCGGTGACAAACACCTTCGCATGGGCCATGTCGCGGGTGATTTCCACGTCGGACACGCTCACCGATGGCAACCCATGCTCGCGCACGGCGTTGTGCACCAGGGTGCCGAGTTCACGGCGCAGCTGGGCGGAGACACGGTCGGTTCGATGGAAAGTCTTGGGCACGCGTGAGGCTCTTGATTTGAATGTGACCCGACCAAGGTCGGGCCCTACCAGGGATGCTGACCCGACCAAGGTCGGGCCCTACCAGGGATGGTGACCCGACCAAGGTCGGGCCCTATCAGGGATGGTAACCCGACCAAGGTCGGGCCCTACCAGGGAGGCAACCCGACCAGGTTCGGGCCCCACCGGGGTGGCGGACCGGCCCGCGGGGGCCGGCCCGTTACAGCATTACAGGGTGCGCGGCACTTCGATACGCTCGAAGCACTCGATCTGGTCACCCGGCTTGACGTCGTTGTAGGCCTTCACCGCGATACCGCATTCGGTACCGTTGCGGACTTCCTCGACGTTCTCCTTGAAGCGACGCAGCGATTCCAGCTCGCCCTCGAAGATGACCACGCTGTCGCGCAGCACGCGGATCGGCTTGTTGCGCTTGACCACGCCCTCGATGACCATCGAGCCGGCCACGGCACCCAGCTTGGAGCTGCGGAACACGTCGCGGACCTCGGCGATACCGATGATTTCTTCGCGGATTTCCACGCCCAGCAGACCGGAGGCCACCTGCTTAACCTGGTCGATCACGTCATAGATGATCGAGAAGTAACGCAGGTCCACGCCGTTGGATTCGATGATGCGACGGGCCGAAGCGTCCGCACGCACGTTGAAGCCGATGACGGTGGCCTTCGAAGCAGCCGCCGAGTTGGCGTCCGATTCGGTGATGCCGCCCACGCCGGAGTGGATCACGTTGATGCGGATGTCCTCGTTGGACAGCGCGACCAGTGCCTGGCTCAGGGCCTGCACCGAACCCTGCACGTCGGCCTTGATGACCAGGTTGAGGACCTGCTGGCCCTCGCCCTTGCCCAGGGTCGCCATGATGTCTTCCATGCGGCTGCCAGCGGTGGCCACCAGGCGCGATTCACGGCGCTTGGTCTCACGCTGCTGGGCAACGTCCTTGGCCAGGCGCTCGTCCTCGACCACCACGAAGTCGTCACCGGCTTCCGGCACGCCGGACAGACCCAGGACCTGCACCGGGATGGACGGGCCGGCGAATTCCGGCTGCTTGCCGGTTTCGTCGAACAGCGCACGCACGCGGCCGTACTGGATGCCGCACACCAGGTAGTCGCCCTTCTTCAGGCGGCCCTGCTGCACCAGCACGGTAGCGACCGGGCCACGGCCCTTGTCCAGCGACGATTCGATCACCACGCCCGAGGCGCGGCCTTCGTCGACGGCCTTCAGTTCCAGCAGTTCGGCCTGCACCGACACGGCGTCCAGCAGGTCGTCGATGCCCAGACCGGTCTTGGCCGAGATCTCCACCATCTGGATATCACCACCGAAGTCTTCGGCCACGACCTGCTCGGACAGCAGTTCGTTCTTGACCCGCATCGGGTCGGCACCGGACTTGTCGATCTTGTTGATCGCCACGATCAGCGGCACACCGGCCGAACGGGCGTGCTGGATCGCTTCCTTGGTCTGCGGCATGACGCCGTCGTCGGCCGCCACCACCAGCACCACGATGTCGGTCAGCTTGGCACCGCGGGCACGCATCGAGGTGAACGCGGCATGGCCCGGGGTATCCAGGAAGCTGATGACGCCCTTGGGCGTGTCAACGTGGTACGCACCGATGTGCTGGGTGATGCCGCCGGCTTCGCCGTGGGCGACCTTGGTGCGGCGGATGTAATCCAGCAGCGAGGTCTTGCCGTGGTCGACGTGGCCCATGATGGTGACCACCGGCGGACGCTGCACGGCTTCGCCCTGGTTTTCACCGGTCGAGGCCAGCAGTGCGTCTTCGGCGTCGTTGTCATTGGCACGGATCGCCTTGTGGCCGAGTTCTTCGGTCACCAGCGCAGCGGTGTCGTGGTCGATGGACTGGGTGATGGTGGCCATCACGCCCATCTTGAACAGCGCCTTCACCACCTCGCCGCCCTTCAGCGCGAGCTTCTGCGCCAGGTCGGCCACGGTGATGGTTTCGCCGATCGCCACTTCACGCACCACCGGTGCGGTCGGACGCTCGAACGCGTGCGGGCCGGCATTGTTGCCACCACGCGACATGTCACGACGACCGCCGCTCTGGTTGCGGCCACCCGGGCGACCCCGGGTGTTGCTGTTGTTGCTGTTGCCACGACGCGCACGATCGGCTGCCGACAGGTGCATCTGGCCGGCGAAACGATCGCCCGGGCCACGCTCGTTGCGCGGCGCACTGCGGTTGTTGCGGTCGTCGCTGCGCGGCGGCGGCGGCGCACTACGCGGCGCAGCCGGAGCGGCGGCCGGGGTGCGCGGCGGGCGCGGCGCGGTTTCGTCGATCGGAGCGCGCTTGGGCTTGCTGGCGGCAGCCGCCTCGGCAGCCTTGGCGGCAGCCGCTGCTTCTTCGGCAGCCTTCTTCTCAGCCTCGGCGCGTTCCTTGGCAGCGGCCTCTTCCTCACGGGCACGGACGATGGCTTCGTCGCGCAGACGATCCTTCTCGGCCAGGGCCTGCTGTTCGGCAAGGTTGCGGGCGCGCGACTCTTCCAGCTTGCGCAGGATGTCGGCACGCTCTTCGTCCGGCGTCATCGGGCGCGCACCATCCTTGACGTAGGTACGCTTCTGGCGCACCTCGACATTCACGGTCGTCTTGCTGCGACCGGAATTGACCGTCACTTCCTGCTGTTTCCGGCGGTTGAGCGTGATCTTCTTTGCAGACTGATCGGTCTCTTCCGGAGCCTGCTCGGGCTTGCCATGCGAACGACGAAGGAAGCCCAGGAGCTTGACCTTCTCGGTGCTGGTCACGACCTGGTCCGGACCGCTGAACTTCATGCCGGCACCGGCCAGCTGTTCCAGCAGTTTTTCGACCGGCGTATTGACCAGTTCGGCAAGCTTGCGGATGGTGGTTTGCTGCGACATTCGGATCCTATGATCTTGTGGGCGCCCCCCCGCAGATGGAGGTGGCGCGGATTCTACGCCCTGATCGGCTCAGGGCCCTGTTCATTGCCGGCTCATTCGCCGCGTTCCAGTCGGGCGATCTCCTCGGCACGCGCGGCCAGGATCAGCGCCGCGGCGCGCTCCTGGTCCAGCCCTTCAATGCCGAAGTCCATGACCTCGTCGGCGGCCAGGTCGGAAAGCTCCTCGCTGGTACGCACGCCGTGGCCGGCCAGCGCATACGCGATGGCTTCGTCCATGCCCTTCAGGGACAGCAGGTCCTGCGCCGGCTGGCCGTCTTCAAGGCCTTCTTCGACTGCCAGGGCCTCATTGAGCAGCGCATCGCGGGCACGAGCGCGCAGCTCTTCGACGATGTCTTCGTCGAAACCTTCCACGGCCAGCAGTTCGCCGACCGGGACATATGCAATTTCCTCGACCGTGCCGAAGCCTTCGGTCACCAGGATGCCGGCGATTTCCTCGTCCACTTCCAGCTTGTCCATGAACAGCTGGCGGGCCGAGGCCTGCTCGGCTTCGGACTTGGCGGTCACCTGGTCCTGGGTCATCACGTTCAGCTGCCAACCGGTCAGGCGGCTGGCCAGGCGCACGTTCTGGCCGCCCTTGCCGATGGCCTGGGCCAGACGGTCTTCGGCCACGGCCAGGTCCATCGAGTGCTTGTCTTCATCGACGATGATCGACTGCACTTCGGCCGGCGCCATGGCGTTGATGACGAAGTTGGCCGGGCTCTCGTTCCACAGCACGATGTCCACGCGCTCGCCATTGAGCTCGTTGGACACCGCCTGCACGCGCGAACCACGCATGCCGATGCAGGCACCGATCGGATCGGTACGGGTATCGTGGGCCAGCACGGCGATCTTGGCGCGGTCGCCCGGATCGCGGGCGCAGGCCTTGATTTCCACCAGGCCCTGGCCGACTTCCGGCACTTCCAGCTTGAACAGCTCGATCATGAACTCCGGCGCGGCGCGGCTGATGAACAGCTGCGGGCCACGCGGTTCCGAACGCACTTCGGCCAGGTAACCGCGCACGCGGTCGCCGGCGCGCAGCACGTCGCGCGGAATGCCCTTGTCCTTCGGAATGAAGCCCTCGGCGTTGCCGCCCAGGTCCACATAGATGTTGCCGCGCTCGGCACGCTTGACCACGCCGGTGATCAGCTCACCCACGCGGTCCTTCCACGCATCGACCACCTGCTGGCGCTCGGCTTCGCGCACGCGCTGCACGATCACCTGCTTGGCGGCCTGGGCGGCGATACGGCCGAAATCCGGGTTTTCGATCTGCTCTTCAATGTAGTCGCCGACGTCCACGCCTTCGGCTTCGTCGACGGCGTCCATCAGGCGGATCTGCCGGTCCGGCGATTCCATGACCACGTCATCGGCCACCACTTCCCAGCGGCGGTAGGTTTCGTAGCTGCCATCCTTGTGGTCGATGACCACGCGGGTCAGCACTTCCTCGTCGGGATAGCGCTTCTTCGCTGCCGAAGCCAGGGCGGCCTCGATGGCATCGAAGATCACTTCACGCGGCACGCCCTTCTCGTTGGCGACCGCGTCCACTACCAGCAACAGTTCCTTGCTCATTGGCTCACTCCGCGCGCGGCTTCTTTGCCGCCGGCTCGTTGGAAGAAGAATTCTTGTCCGTCTTCGGACGCTTCGGCGCCGGGCCAGTCGGCTTGCTCGGGGCCAGGCCCAGGGCAACCCAATCCGGCATGATCCGGGCCTTGTCGATGTTGTCGGCCGACACCACCACTTCGGTCTTGTCGACGATGAAGGTGATGGTATCTGCGGCCTCGTCGGTCGCTTCGATGCGGCCCTGCAGGCGACGACGGTTGTCCTGCGGCAGCTTCAGCACGACCTTGGCCATTTCGCCCAGGTGACGGCCGAACTGCTCCAGGTTGAACAGCGGGCGATCGACGCCCGGCGAAGACACTTCCAGCGTGTAGTTGCCGCTGATCGGGTCTTCCACGTCCATCTGCGCGGACACTTCGCGGCTGACGCGCTCGCAGTCGTCCACGTTGATGATCCGCTCGGGCTGTTCAGCCAGCGGCACGTCGATGTAAAGGCGCAGGGTCGCACCGCCGGGGGCCGGCAGATACTCAACGCCCAGCAGCTCGAGGCCCAGCGACACAACGGTCGGGGCGAGCAGATTCGCGATGTCGGTTGCCTTGTCGCTCACAGCCTGCCTTGATCTCTTGGTTGGGTGCCGGCCACGGCCGGCAGGAAAACATGACGCCCCGGAAACGACAAAGGGCCCGCTGGGCCCCTTTTCCGGAAAGACTCCGGTGACTGGATTCCGGTTGCAGCACCGTATGGAAGCGTGCCGCGGCCCTCCTTCCGGGTCCGGACTCCCGCTGGGAGGCCGCCTTCAGGGGTACTGCTAGGCCGCTGATGATAGCGGCTGCACCGCGCTGGTGCAAGGCGGGAGGCCACCTGAAACCAACCGCTGCGCTCGCCGGGCATGGCCCGGCGCTACCGGGACAACGCGCGGCGGTAGCGCCGGGCCATGCCCGGCGGACCCACCGGCCCCCAAAGAAAAACGCCCTCGAAGCAGGACTTCGAAGGCGATCTCTTTACTTGGTAGCGGGGGCAGGATTTGAACCTGCGACCTTCGGGTTATGAGCCCGACGAGCTGCCAGACTGCTCCACCCCGCATCAGAAGCGGAATTATGAGTGATTGCTTCAAGACATGCAAGCCTTCCCTCATTCATCACACCGGTTGGCGCCGATATGAAGTTGGTAGCGGGGGCAGGATTTGAACCTGCGACCTTCGGGTTATGAGCCCGACGAGCTGCCAGACTGCTCCACCCCGCACCGGAAGTGTTTGAACTGCTGCCCTGCTCTTTCGAGGAGGGCTACCGCAACGATGTTCTGGCTGAACCGCTGCAGTGACAACTCAGGCTGCGCATATTACACGAATCGCGCAGCTTTGTGTCAACTTTTATGCAAGATGCGCAAAAGCCTTCTGGCACCAGACCATGATCGGGTTCCAGGACAGGCCCAGCGCCAGCAGCGCCAGTGCGTTCACGCCCAGCACCACGCCCAGCACGCGATCGTTGCTGCGCGGCATGGCCTCGCCCACCGGCTCATCGAAGTACATGACCTTGATGACGCGCAGGTAGTAGAAGCAGCCGACCACGGCGCACAGCACGCCGAGGATGGCCAGCCACAGCAGGCCACCGTTCACCGCAGCGCCCAGCACGGCCAGCTTGGTCCAGAAGCCCAGGAACGGCGGGATGCCGGCCAGCGACGCCATGATGCACAGCACCAGGCCGGCCATCCACGGGTTGCGGGCATTGAGGCCCTTGAAGTCTTCGATGTTCTCGGCTTCAAAGCCCGCACGGGACAGCGCGATGATCGCGCCGAACGCGGCGGTGGACATGATGGCGTAGGCCAGTGCGTAGAACAGCGCGGCCGCGTAGCCCTGCGCGCCGCCGCCGGCGATGCCCATCAGCAGGAAGCCGATGTGCGACACGGTGGAGAACGCGAGCATGCGCTTCAGATTGCTCTGCGCGATGGCCATCAGGTTGCCCAGCACCAGCGACACCGCGGCCAGGCCGCCAATCAGCAGCTGCAGTTCGGTGGACAGCGGACCCACGCCCATTTCCAGCAGGCGGTAGGCCATGCCGAACGCGGCCAGCTTCGGCGCCGAGCTGATGAACAGCGCGATCGGGGCCGGGGCACCCTGGTAGACGTCGGGCAGCCACATGTGGAAGGGCGCGGCACCGAGCTTGAAGGCGACGCCGGCGATCATGAACACCGCACCGGTGATCAGCAGCACGCGCTCTTCCGAGTGCGGGATGGCGTCACGGATGACGTCCAGGTGCAGGCTGCCGGTGGCGCCGTAGATCAGCGACATGCCGTACAGCAGCAGGCCCGAGGCCAGCGAACCCAGCACGATGTACTTCATCGCCGCTTCCGAGGCCAGACCGCTGTCGCGGTTGCTGGCGACCAGGGCGTAGGAGCACAGGGCCAGCAGTTCCAGGCCCAGGTAGACCATCAGCAGGCTGCCGGCCGAGACCAGGATCATCATGCCGGCCGTGCCGAACAGGATCAGCACCGGGATCTCGCCCTGGAACAGGTTGCGGTCACGCAGGTAGCGCCAGCCGTAGACCAGGGTCAGGCCGCTGAGCAGCACGATACCGGTCTTCATGACGTCGGCAGCCGTGTCGCGCACGAACATGCCGTGGAACACCTCGCCCTGCCCGCCCACGCCGGTTGCCAGCATGAACAGCACCACGGCCAGCGCCGCGAGCGAGAACAGATGGGTGACGATCTTGTTCCGGTTGCTGACGAACAGGTCGAGGATCATCAGGGCGAAGGCGCTGCCGATCAGCACCAGCTCGGGAGCGAGCGGTGGCAGGTCGGCGGCGGTCAATGGCAGCAGCGGCGAGGTGGTCATCATCAAATCCTGGAATTACAGCAGCTTGCTGGATGCGATCTGCATGGCCAGCTTGGCGATCGAGGGCTCCATCAGGTCGGTCAGCGGCTTGGGGTAGATGCCCAGAGCCAGCACGCCGACGGCGAACACGCCCAGCACCAGCCATTCGCGGCCGTTGATGTCCTTCAGTTCGGCCACGTGGCTGTTGGCCACTTCACCGAAGAAGATGCGCTTGTACAGCCACAGGGTGTAAGCCGCACCGATGATCAGGGTGGTGGCTGCGCCCAGGGCGATCCACGGGTTCCGCTGGAACGCCGACAGGATGACCATGAATTCACCGACGAAACCGCTGGTGCCCGGCAGACCGGCATTGGCCATGAAGAACAGCATGGCGAAGGTGGCGAACCAGGGCATGACATTCACCACGCCGCCGTAATCGGCGATGCGGCGGCTGTGCATGCGGTCATACAGCACGCCCACGCAGGAGAACATCGCGCCGGACACGAAGCCGTGCGAGATCATCTGCACCATTGCACCCTGCAGGCCCAGGCGGGCGGCATCGGCGTTGCCGGCCTCACGCACCAGCCACAGGGCAATGAAGGTACCCAGGGTGACAAAACCCATGTGCGCGATCGACGAATAGGCGATCAGCTTCTTCATGTCGTCCTGCACCAGGGCGACCAGACCCACGTAGATCACGGCAATCAGCGACAGCGCGATGACCAGCCAGGCCCATTCGTTGGAGGCGTCCGGCACGATCGGCAGGTTGAAGCGCAGGAAGCCGTAGCCACCGATCTTCAGCGCGATGGCGGCCAGGATGACCGAACCGGCGGTCGGCGCTTCCACGTGGGCGTCCGGCAGCCAGGTGTGCACCGGGAACATCGGCACCTTCACCGCAAAGGCGATCAGGAAGGCGAAGAAGATCCACGTCTGCTCGGTGGCCGACAGCTGCAGCGCGTACAGGTCGGCCAACTGGAAGCTGCCGCCCTTCATGTACAGGTAGATCAGCGCCACCAGCATCAGCACCGAGCCGAGGAAGGTGTACAGGAAGAACTTCAGCGCTGCGTAGATGCGGCGCGGGCCGCCCCAGACACCGATGATCAGGAACATCGGGATCAGCATCGCTTCGAAGAACACGTAGAACAGCATCGCGTCGGTGGCAGCGAAGATGCCGACGGTGACGCCTTCCAGGATCAGGAAGGCGGCCACGTACTGGTTCACGCGCTTGTTGATGGCGCTCCAGGCACCGATCAGGGCGAGCACGCTGACCAGAGTGGTCAGCAGGATCAGCGCCACGGCAATGCCGTCCACGCCCAGGTTGTAGCCGATGTTGTACGCCGGGATCCACGCGTGGGTCTCGACGTACTGCAGGGCATCGATGCCCGGATCGTAGCCGGCCAGCAGCGGCAGGCTTGCCGCGAAGGTCAGCAGCGCGACGCCCAGCGACGCCCAGCGGGCGGTCTGCGCATCACGGATCGCAAGGATCAGGGCACCGCCGATGATCGGCAGCCAGATGAGGACACTGAGTAGGGGCCAGTTCGACACGTCTTCTTATTCCGTACAGGTCATCAACGCAGGTAATGCATCAGCACGCCCAGCAGGGCAATCAGGCCGATGATCATCGCGAAGGCGTAGTGATAGAGGAAACCGGATTGGGTACGACGCAGCACACCGGCTGCAACGTCCACAACACGTGCCGAGAGATTGACCACGCCATCGACGATGTTGCTGTCGATCCAGCGCGACACCTTGCCGAGCTTGACGCTGCCACCGGCAAAGCCATCGATCCACAGCTTGTCGAAGCCGTACTTGTTTTCCAGGACCGACACGAGCGGAGCGAAGGTCTTGCGTGCCTTGCCCGACAGGTCCGGCTTCCACAGGTAGAACAGCGCAGCCAGCAGGAAGCCCGCCAGGGTCAGCCAGAACGGCGGCAGCATCATGCCGTGCAGCGCGAACGCGACCGGACCATGGAACTCTTCACCCAGGAAGGCGACCGTGTTCTTGGCCGGATCGTAGAAATCAACGATGCCGGTGAAGAACGTATTGACCTGCCCCTTGATGGCCGCGTGTGCGTGGTGGCCGGCCCAATCGGTGCCATGCAGCATCGGACCGATGCTGAAGAAACCGATGGCAATGGACGGAATGGCCAGCAGGATCAGCGGCAGGGTCACCACCCACGGGGTTTTGTGCGGCTCATGCGGACCGTGGCCATGGCCGTGGTCGTCATGGGCATCGCCATGGTGGGCATCGGCATGATGCGCATCAGCGGCGTGGTGGTCGTCATGGCCGTGACCATGGTCATCGTGGTGCGCGTCACGGAAGCGCTCCGGACCGTGGAAGGTCAGGAACAGCAGGCGGAAGCTGTAGAAGCTGGTGACCAGCACGCCACCCAGGACTGCCCAGTAGCCGTAGGTGGCCACCCAGGTGTGCTGCATGTGGGCGTGGATCTCGGCCGCCTCGATGATGGTGTCCTTCGAGTAGAAGCCGGAGAAGAACGGCGTACCGACCAGGGCCAGCGTACCGATCCACATGGTGATGAAGGTGATCGGCATGTACTTGCGCAGGCCGCCCATCTTGCGCATGTCCTGCTCGTGGTGCATGGCGATGATGACCGAACCGGCACCCAGGAACAGCAGCGCCTTGAAGAAGGCGTGGGTCATCAGGTGGAACACGGCGGCCGAGTAAGCCGACACGCCCAGCGCCACGGTCATGTAACCCAGCTGCGACAGCGTGGAGTACGCGACGACGCGCTTGATGTCGTTCTGCACGATACCGATCAGGCCGGTGAAGAAGGCCGTGGTGGCACCGATGAACAGGATGAAGTTCAGCGCAGTCTGCGACAGCTCGAACAGCGGCGACATGCGGGTGACCATGAAGATACCGGCGGTCACCATCGTCGCGGCGTGGATCAGCGCCGAAATCGGGGTCGGGCCTTCCATCGAATCCGGCAGCCACACGTGCAGCGGAACCTGGGCCGACTTGCCCATGGCGCCGATGAACAGGCTGATGCAGATGACGGTGGCGATCGACCAGACCACCGGGCCGTTCAGCAGCTGCATGCCGAACAGGGTGCCGTCCCAGATCTGCATCTTGGCTTCAGGGCTGGCCAGGGCGCCGGCCTGCGAGAACACCTGCGAGTAGTCCAGGGTACCGAACACCCACAACACACCGGCGATACCCAGCAGGAAGCCGAAGTCGCCGACGCGGTTGACCAGGAACGCCTTCATGTTGGCGAAGATCGCGGTCGGGCGCTTGAACCAGAAACCGATCAGCAGGTACGACACCAGGCCCACCGCTTCCCAGCCGAAGAACAGCTGCAGGAAGTTGTTGCTCATCACCAGGGTGAGCATCGAGAAGGTGAACAGCGAGATGTAGCTGAAGAAGCGCTGGTAGCCCGGGTCCTCTTCCATGTAGCCGATGGTGTAGATGTGCACCAGCAGCGACACGAAGGTGACCACCACCATCATCATGGCGGTGAGCTTGTCGACCATGAAGCCGACATGGGCCGAGTACTGGCCCACTTCGAAGAACGTGTACAGGTTCTGGTTGAACGGCTGCGCGCCGCCCCACAGCAGCTGGTACAGCGTGTACATCGATAGGCCGCAGCTGATGGCCACGCCAAGGATGGTGACGGTCTGCGCGCCGAAGCGCTTGACCTGGCGACCGAACAGGCCGGCGATGATGCTGCCGAACAGCGGTGCAAGCACCACTGCGATCAACAGACTCTTGGAGAGAGTGATTTCCATCTGTGGATCAGCCCTTCAACGAATCGACTTCGCCGACATTGATCGTGCGGCGGGTACGGAACAGGGTCACCAGGATCGCCAGGCCGATGGCGGCCTCGGCAGCGGCAACGGTCAGGATGAAGAACACGAACAGCTGGCCGGACGGATCACCCAGCTGGCGGGAGAACGCAACGAAGTTCACGTTCACCGACAGCAGCATCAGTTCGATCGACATCAGCAGCACGATGACGTTCTTCCGGTTCAGGAAGATGCCGGCCAGGCTGATGGCGAACAGCACCGCGCCCAGCGCAAGCATGTGGCCAAGGGTAATCACGGCTGGGTCTCCTCGCCGGTGGCCGGCTTGCTGTTGCTGTGCACGACCGGCTGTTCTGCGCCCATCTTGACCATGCGCAGGCGGTTGCCTGCCTTGACCATGGTCTGGTCGCCCGGGTTCTGGCTCTTCACACCGGTACGGCGACGCAGGGTCAGCATGACGGCGGCCACCACGGCCACGGTCAGGATGACGGCGGCGAATTCGAACGGCAGCAGGTATTCAGTGAACAGCGTGCGTGCCAGCCAAGTGATGTTGGAGCTGTCAGCCGCCAGCGCAGCGGCGTTGTCGGCCGGGAAGGCGTTGACCGCCCTGCCCTTCACGCCGATCAGGATCAGCATCTGCACCAGCATGGCCACGGCAACCACCAGGCCGACCGGCAGGTAACGCACCCAGCCCTCGCGCATCTTCGTGGGGTCGATGTCCAGCATCATCACCACGAACAGGAACAGCACCATCACCGCACCGACGTAGACCAGCACCAGCGCCACGCCGAGGAATTCGGCGCCCACCAGCAGCCACACGCAGGCGATGGAGAAGAAGGTCAGCACCAGGCAGAGCACGGCGTGAACCGGGTTGCGCACGCTGATCACCGCACCGGCCGAAACCGTTGCCGCGATGGCGAACACCCAGAAAGCGATATTTACCCAATTCATCTCTGGACCTCAGCGGTAAGCGGCATCGGCGGCACGACGCTCGGCGATCTCGGTTTCGAGACGGTCGCCCAGGGCCAGCAGCTGCGGCTTGGTAACGATGTTTTCGCCACGCTTCTCGAAGTGGTACTCGAGGATGTGGGTCTCAACGATCGAGTCCACCGGGCAGCTTTCTTCGCAGAAGCCGCAGAAGATGCACTTGAACAGATCGATGTCGTAGCGGGTGGTGCGGCGGGTGCCGTCCTCGCGCTTGGCCGAGTCGATGGTGATGGCCAGCGCCGGGCAGACCGCCTCACACAGCTTGCAGGCGATGCAGCGCTCTTCGCCGTTGGGATAACGGCGCAGCGCGTGCAGGCCACGGAAGCGCGGCGACTGCGGGAACTTCTCCATCGGGTACATCATCGTGTACTTCGGCTTGAAGCTGTACTTCAGCGTCAGCCAGAGGCCGGCCAGCAGTTCGAGCAGCAGCAGGCTCTTGAAGTAATGGGTAATCCTGTTCATCACTTAGACGCCCTTTTGAATCACGCCGAAGAACACCATGACGGCGGTAACCGCGATCCACAGAATGGCCAGCGGAATGAAGACCTTCCAGCCCAGGCGCATGATCTGGTCATAGCGGAAGCGCGGGAAGCTGGCACGGAACCAGATGTAGGCACTGGCGAAGAAGAACACCTTGACGAACAGCCACGGTGCACCGCCCTTCCAGATCCAGTCGACCAGCGGCGAGATGTTGCCCAGGTCGACCCAGCCCTGGATCGGGCTCAGCCAGCCGCCGAGGAAGAAGATCGAGATCAGGAAGCTGATCAGGATCATGTTCGCGTATTCGGCCAGGAAGAACAGCGCGAAGGCGCCGCCGGAGTACTCGACCATGTGGCCGGCCACGATTTCCGATTCGCCTTCCACCACGTCGAACGGCGCGCGGTTGGTTTCAGCCACGCCCGACACCCAGTAGATGACGAACAGCGGGAACAGCGGCAGCAGGAACCAGTCGAAGAAGCCGGAGCTGCCGGCCTGCGCCATCACGATGTTGCTCAGGTTCAGGCTGCCCGCCGCGATCATCACGCCGACCAGGGCGAAGCCCATCGCGATTTCGTAGCTGATCATCTGCGCCGAGGCGCGCATGGCACCCAGGAACGCGTACTTCGAGTTCGACGCCCAACCGGCCAGGATGATGCCGTAGATGCCCAGCGAGGTCATCGCCAGCAGGTACAGCAGGCCAGCATTGGCGTTGGACAGCACGATCTGCGAATCGAAGGGCACCACCGACCAGGCCGCGAAGGCCGGGGCCAGGGTGATCAGCGGGGCCAGCAGGTAGATCGCCTTGTTGGCGCTGCTCGGCTGGACCACTTCCTTGAACAGCAGCTTGAAGACGTCGGCGAAGGCCTGGAAGATGCCCATTCCCACGTACATCGGGCCGTGGCGGACGTGCATCCAGCCGATCAGCTTGCGTTCCCAGACCACGTAGAAGGCCACCGAGACGATCACCGGCACGGTGATCACCAGGATCTTCAGGATGATCCAGATCAGCGCGCCGATGTCACCGAGGGCAAGCAGCCACTGGTGCAGCGGGTCGACCGCGTTCAACAGCAATTCGTTCATGCAGCCACCACCGATACGCGAGCGGCACCCAGCGGCGCGGTCGCGCCGTGGCCCGATTCAATCCAGACCGAACCCGCAGCGACGCGGGCGTCGACCACCACCGGCAGGGTGGCCTTGCCGGCATCGGTGCCGACCTTGGCCATCTGCCCTTCCTGCAGCTGCAGGCGTGCGGCATCGTCAGCGTTCAGCACGATGCGCGGGGCATTGTTCAGCGGGTGCGACTGCAGCGCCGGCGCGCGACGGACCACCGCATCGGTGCGGTAGATCGCAGCGGTCGAAGCCACTTCCAGGCCTTCGCCGGCAACGGCCGGCTGGGCCGAAGCAGCCACGGCGACCGACACCGGGGCCAGGCTGGCGCGCAGGCCGGCCAGGTCGGTGAAGTCGAAACCGGCCAGTGCCATTTCGCCGCCCAGTGCACGCAGCACGCGCCAGCCTTCACGGGCCTCGCCCGGCAGCTTGCCGCCGGCACGGGCCGACTGCTCGCGACCATCGAGGTTGGTCAGGGTGGCGTCGATTTCCGGCAGTGCGCCGATCGGCAGGATGACGTCGGCAACGTCGCGGGTGGAAACGCAGGCGAACTGGCTGAAGGCCACCACCTTGGCACCGACCAGCGCCTTGCGCGCGGCCGGGGCATCGGCGAAGTCCAGGCCCGGTTCCAGGCCGTACACCACGTAAGCCTGGCGCGGCTGCGCCAGCATGGCGGCCACGTCCTTGCCGGCCGGCAGCACGCCGGCGCGGGTCAGGCCCACGGCATTGGCGCCCTGCGGGATGCGGCACAGCTTGGCACCGGTAGCGGCAGCGAAGTCACGCGCGGCAGCGCGGATCGCGGCGGCCTGCGGGTGGTTTTCGGCGATGCCACCGACGATCAGCACGGTGTTGCTGCCGCCCTGCACCGCCGAACGCACCTCGGCGTCGGCCAGTGCTTCGACGAACTTCGACGGCGCGACGATCTGCTTGCCGGCGATGCCGAAGGCGAAGTCGAAATCAACCGGGTTGATGACGTGGATCTTCGCACCCTTGGTGGTCTGCGCCTTACGCAGACGGGCGTGCAGCAGCGGCAGTTCGTGGCGGATGTTGCTGCCCAGAACCACGATGCGGTCGGCGCCTTCGATCTCGGCCAGCGGCAGGCCGAACACTTCGGCGGTCGCAGCGTCGGAGAAGTCGCGGTTGTTGATGCGGTGATCGATGTTGTGCGAGCCCAGGCCCTTGGCCAGGCGGGCCAGCAGCGCACCTTCCTCGTTGGAGGTGGACGGGTGCACCAGCACGCCCAGGTGGTCGCCCTGGTGCGCCTTGAGGATCTCGGCGGCGGCGGCCAGGCCTTCGGCCCAGCTCACTTCCTTCCACTCGCCATTGACCTTGCGCAGCGGCTTGACCGCACGGTCTTCGCTGTACAGGCCCTGGTGCGAGTAGCGGTCGCGGTCGGACAGCCAGCACTCGTTCACGGCTTCGTTGTCACGCGGCACGGTGCGCAGCACTTCGCCGCGACGCACGTGCAGGAACAGGTTCGAGCCCATTGCATCGTGGTAGCCCAGCGATTCGCGCGCCGTCAGCTCCCACGGGCGGGCGCGGAACTGGAACACCTTGTTGGTCAGCGCGCCCACCGGGCAGACGTCAACCACGTTGCCGGACAGCTCGGTGGTCAGCGGCTTGCCGTCGTAGGTACCGATCTGCAGGTTCTCACCGCGGTACATGCCACCCAGTTCATAGGTGCCTGCCACGTCGGCGGTGAAGCGCACGCAGCGGGTGCACTGGATGCAGCGGGTCATTTCGGTGGCAACCAGCGGACCCATGTCTTCATCGGGCACCACGCGCTTGCGCTCGTTGAAGCGGCTGACCGAACGGCCATAGCCCAGCGAAACGTCCTGCAGCTCGCACTCGCCGCCCTGGTCGCAGATCGGGCAGTCCAGCGGGTGGTTGATGAGCAGGAACTCCATCACCGAACGCTGGAACTTGAGCGCCTTCTCACTGCGGGTGGCGACCTTCATGCCGTCCATCACCGGGGTGGCGCAGGCCGGCGCCGGCTTCGGCGACTTCTCCACGTCCACCAGGCACATGCGGCAGTTGGCGGCGATCGGCAGCTTCTCGTGGTAGCAGAAGCGCGGAATGGAGATGCCGGCCTTGTCGGCGGCCTGGATGATCATCGAGCCCTTGGGCACGACCAGCGACTTGCCATCGATCTCGATGGTGACGTGATCGGGTGGGACGCTCGGATTTACGGGTTGCGCGCTCATGCAGCGGCTGCCTCCACCTTCTTGCCGTCAACCATCGAATGACCGTTGACGATGTAGTACTCGAACTCGTCCCAGAACTGGCGCAGGAAGCCCTGGATGGGCCATGCAGCCGCTTCGCCGAACGCACAGATGGTGTGGCCTTCGATCTGGCCGGCCACTGCCTTCAGCTGGTGCAGGTCTTCCATCGTGGCCTTGCCGGCGACGATGCGCTCCAGCACGCGGTGCATCCAGCCGGTACCTTCGCGGCACGGGGTGCACTGGCCACAGGATTCCTTGTGGAAGAACTGGCTGATGCGGCAGGCGAACTTGACGCAGCACACGCTGTCATCCAGCACCACGACGGCACCCGAACCCAGGCCCGAGCCCAGTGCGCGGATGGTGTCGTAGTCCATCGGCAGGCCCTTCAGCTCGGCCGCGGTCAGCACCGGCATGGACACGCCGCCCGGAATCGCGCCCTTCAGGGTGCGGCCCGGACGCAGGCCACCGGCCATTTCCAGCAGGTCGTCGAAGGTGGTGCCCAGCGGCACTTCGAAATTGCCACCGTTCTGCACGCAACCGGACACCGAGAAGCACTTCGGGCCGCCGTTGCCGGTCAGGCTCAGGCCCTTGAACCACTCCGGGCCGTTGCGGATGATCGCCGGCACCGAACCGTAGGTTTCGGTGTTGTTGATGGTGGACGGCTTGCCGTACAGGCCGAAGTTCGCCGGGAACGGCGGCTTGTAGCGCGGCTGGCCCTTCTTGCCTTCCAGCGATTCCATCAGCGCGGTTTCTTCGCCGCAGATGTACGCGCCGGCGCCCAGGGCACCGTAGATGTCGATGTCCACGCCCGAGCCCATCACGTTCTTGCCCAGCCAGCCATTTGCATAGGCGTCGGCCAGGGCCTGTTCGAAGTGCTCGAACGGCTCGTGGTGGAACTCACCGCGCAGGTAGTTGTAGCCCACGGTCGAACCGGTGGCGTAGCAGGCAATCGCCATGCCTTCCACCACCGAATGCGGGTTGTAGCGCAGGATGTCGCGGTCCTTGCAGGTGCCCGGCTCGGATTCGTCCGAGTTGCAGAGGATGTACTTCTGCATGTTGCCCTTGGGCATGAAGGACCACTTCAGGCCGGTCGGGAAGCCAGCGCCACCGCGGCCGCGCAGGCCCGAAGCCTTGACCATCTCGATGACCTGTTCCGGCGGGATCTTCTCTTCGAGGATCTTGCGCAGGGCGGCGTAGCCGCCGGTCTTCAGGTAGCTTTCGTACGACCACGGGGTGTCGTAATGCAGGGTGGTGTAGACCACCTGGTGCGGCAGCGGCGCGGGGCCGACCGGACCCTTGGATTCGTGGTGATGTGCCATGCCCTTACTCCAGCCCGTCCAGCAGCTCGTCGACCTTTTCCAGGGTCAGACGCTCATGGTAGTGACCGTTGATGACCATCATCGGCGCGCCACCGCAACCGGCCAGGCACTCTTCCTCGCGCTTGAGGTAGACGCGGCCATCGGGGGTCGACTCACCGTGCTTGATGCCCAGCTTCTTCTCGCAGTGGCGCACGATGTCTTCGGCGCCATTGAGCCAGCAGCTGATGTTGGTGCAGATGGCCACGTTGTTGCGGCCCACCTTCTCGGTCTCGAACATCGAGTAGAAGCTGGCCACTTCGTAGGCCCACACCGGCGGCAGGTCCAGGTACTTGGCCACGCCGGCGATCAACTCGTCGGTCAGCCAGCCCTCGTTCTGCTCCTGGGCCGCATGCAGGCCCTGCAGCACGGCAGAGCGCTTGCGGTCCGGCGGGAACTTGGACAGCCAGTGATCGATGTGAGCGCGGGTCTTGTCGCTCAGCACCACCATCGGGTCGACGTCGCGCGCCGCCTCGAAATTACCTGTCGCCTTCATCGGCCGACCTCAGCGAAATGCATAACGTGAAATTCCAGGGACTGCGGCGCCGGCTTGCGCCGGCTGCCTGCAGCGGGCGTTGGCGTGGCGGACGGCATTACCGGTCAACCTCGCCGAACACCAGATCGTAGGTACCGATCATGGCCACCACGTCGGCCAGCATGTGGCCGCGCACGATCGAATCGATCGAGGACAGGTGGGCGAAGCCCGGTGCACGCAGGTGCACGCGGAACGGCTTGTTGGCGCCGTCGGAGACCAGGTAGCAGCCGAACTCACCCTTCGGGGCTTCCACCGCCGAATAGGTTTCGCCGGCCGGCACGCAGTAGCCTTCGCTGAACAGCTTGAAGTGGTGGATCAGCGCTTCCATGTCGTCCTTCATGTCCTCGCGCTTGGGCGGAGCGACCTTGAAGTTCTTCACCATCACCGGGCCCGGGTTGGCCTTCAGCCACGCCACGCACTGCTTGATGATGCGGTTGGATTCGCGCATTTCGGCAACGCGGACCAGGTAACGGTCGTAGCAGTCGCCTTCCTTGCCCAGCGGAATGTCGAAATCGACGGCATCGTACTTGGCGTACGGACGCTTCTTGCGCAGGTCCCAGGCAACGCCCGAGCCGCGCAGCATCACGCCGGTCATGCCCCACTGGTGGGCCAGTTCCGGGCTGACCACGCCGATGCCGACCGTACGCTGCTTCCAGATACGGTTGTCGGTCAGCAGGGTCTCGTATTCGTCCACGCGACCCGGGAACTCGTTGGTGAAGTTCTCCAGGAAGTCCAGCAGCGAGCCTTCACGCGAAGCATTGAGCTGCTTCAGCGCCTTGCCCTTGTGCCAGCGCGATTCCTTGTACTTGGGCATGTGGTCCGGCAGATCGCGGTAGACACCGCCCGGACGGTAGTACGCCGCGTGCATGCGCGCGCCGGAGACGGCTTCGTAGCAGTCCATCAGCTCTTCGCGCTCACGGAAGGCGTACAGCATGACCGCCATGGCGCCCAGATCGAGCGCGTTGGAACCCAGCCACATCAGGTGGTTCAGGATGCGGGTGATTTCGTCGTACATGGTGCGGATGTACTGCGCACGCTCGGGCGCTTCGATACCCATCAGGGTTTCGATCGCGCGCACGTAAGCGTGCTCGTTGCACATCATCGACACGTAATCCAGGCGATCCATGTAGCCGATCGACTGGTTGAACGGCTTGGACTCGGCCAGCTTTTCGGTACCACGGTGCAGCAGGCCCACGTGGGGGTCGGCACGCATGATGGTTTCGCCGTCCATCTCCAGGATCAGGCGCAGCACACCGTGCGCGGCCGGATGCTGCGGGCCGAAGTTCATGGTGTAGTTGCGGATTTCCTGCCGGCTTTCGGCGGGGTTGCTGGCAAACGCTTCGCCAGCCTGGTGTACGTGGCTCACTTCACTGCCTCCTGCGCGCGCTCGCCTTCTGCGGTCTGCAGGCGGGCGTCGTCGCGGATCACGCGCGGCACGCCGACACGCGGCTCGACCGAGGTGACCGGTTCGTAGATGACACGCTTCTTCTCTTCGTCGTAACGCACTTCGACGTTGCCGATCAGCGGGAAGTCCTTGCGGAACGGATGGCCGACGAAACCGTAGTCGGTCAGGATCCGGCGCAGGTCCGGGTGACCTTCGAAGATCACGCCGTACAGGTCGAACGCTTCGCGCTCGAACCAGTTCAGGCCCGGCCAGATGCCGGTCAGCGAGGACACCACCGGCAGCGCTTCGTCAGGCGCGAAGCAGCGCAGGTGCAGCATCAGGTTGTGCTGGTACGAGCGCAGCTGGGCAACCACGGCGAAACGCTGGGCCGGCATGTGCTGCGGGCGGGCGCCATCGGCACCGTTCTCTTCGGTGGGGAATTCACCCCAGGCGAAGCGGCCCTGGCCCTTGCCTTCCACGCCACGGCTGAAGCCCTGCGAGGAAACGTCGGCGGTGTCCCATTCGTCCGAGCCGTAACCCAGGTAATCGACGCCGCACAGGTCCACGGCCTGCTCGAAACCAAACTCGTCACGCAGCGCCAGGGCAGTGGCGTGCCACTCAGCCGCAGGCACCTCCAGCGTCACTTCGCCGCGGGGTTCGACCACGATGACCTTCGCACCAGCGAAACGTGCGGAGAGTCGGTCGATGAAGGATGCTTGCTCTGCCATGGGGGCTTGGCGCGCTCTTGTCAGGTGAAAAGGGTCAGCGGGCGATGGTCTGTGTACGCCAGATCTTCTTCTGCAGCTGCAGGATCCCGTACACCAGCGCCTCGGCGGTCGGCGGGCAGCCCGGGACATAGACGTCCACCGGCACCACGCGATCACAGCCGCGCACGACAGAATAGGAGTAATGGTAGTAGCCGCCGCCGTTGGCGCAGCTGCCCATCGAGATGACCCACTTCGGGTCCGGCATCTGGTCGTAGACCTTGCGCAGCGCCGGGGCCATCTTGTTGACCAGGGTGCCGGCCACGATCATCACGTCGGACTGACGCGGCGACGGGCGGAACACCACGCCGTAGCGGTCAAGGTCCAGACGCGCCGCACCGGCGTGCATCATTTCCACCGCACAGCAGGCCAGACCGAAGGTCATGGGCCACATGGAGCCGGTGCGCGCCCAGTTCAGCAGGGCATCGACACTGGTGGTGACAAAGCCCTTTTCCAGCAGGGGGTTGTCGCCTTCCGGCCGCAGGATGTCATCCACCCGCCCTTCCGGGACCGGGTTGTTCATGAGGCCATCGAGAGTCTGAATCACTCCCATTCCAGCGCTCCCTTCTTCCAGACGTAAATGAAACCGAGGAACAGCATGCCGACGAACAGGCCCATGGTGACGAGCGAACGGGCGCCCAGCTCCATGAAGACCTGGGTCCACGGCACGATGAAGATGATTTCCAGGTCGAAGACGATGAACTGGATCGCGATCAGGTAGTAGCGCACGTCGAACTTCATGCGCGCGTCTTCGAAGGCCTCGAAGCCGCATTCGTACGGCGACAGCTTTTCCAGATCGGGGCGGCGGGGGCCGAGGAATCGACCAATCAGCATCAGCGTGATGCCGATACCGGTGGCGACGATCAGAAACAGCAGAGACGGCAAATATTCGGCCAGCACAGCGATTCTCTCTTGCCTCTGCCGCCGCGCCTGCAGGCGCTTTGGCATGGGGGAGTGGACGGGAAACGGCTGGCGCATTGCGCGCCAGGAGAACCCGCTTTACTTACAAATGGTGCCCAAGAGGGGACTCGAACCCCTACGACCTAAGTCGCTACCACCTCAAGGTAGTGCGTCTACCAATTCCGCCACCTGGGCAAACGATCACATCAGATCAACATCCCGATGCGCCGCGTATTGTAACCGGCTTCAGTCTTTCTGGGAGCCTTCAGACGGCTTTTCTTCACCAGAAGTGGAAGTTTCCGCCTGAGCCGGCACAGTGGCGGCCGGAACCGGGGCCGCCGGGACCTCCGCAGCCTTCGGCGCAGCCGGCAGTTCACCTGCCGGAACGGCCGGGGCGCTGGCCGCCGGGGCGGACATCAGGCCCAGATCCTGGTCGGCCGCCGGGCGGGTGCCATGGCCGGCGTACCAGGCCATGAACAGGCTGATGCCAAAGAACACCACGGCCAGCCACTTGGTGGACTTGGACAGGAAGTTGGACGCGCCGCGCGCGCCGAACACAGTCCCCGAGGCGCCGGCACCAAAGCCCGAGCCTGCTGCCGCGCCCGAGCCACGCTGCATCAGGATCAGCGCGATCATGGCTACGGCAACCAGCACGTAGACGACATTGAGGATCAACATCAGCATTGGAAACCCGCCCTCGGACTGTTATGCCGACGCTGGGCCGGCTGTCTTGACTAAATAGTTGCCGCCGCTTGCGCGATGGCCAGGAAATCCGCGGCCACCAGCGAGGCGCCGCCGACCAGCCCACCATCGACATCCGGCTGCGCGAACAGTTCCCCGGCATTGTCGGGCTTCACGCTACCGCCGTAAAGAATGGGCAGTGAATCAGCGATTCTAGCATCCATGCGCGCGACTTCGCCACGAATGAAGGCGTGTACCTGCTGGGCCTGCTCCTTGCTGGCGGTCTTGCCGGTACCAATGGCCCAGACCGGTTCGTAGGCCACCACGGCGTTGGCAAACCCCTCGGCGCCGACCAGTGCCAGCACCGGTGCCAGCTGGCTGGCGATGACCGCCTCGGTCTGCCCGGCTTCGCGCTGTTCCAGCGTTTCACCCACGCACAGCACCGGCACCAGGCCGGCATGCAGGGCCGCGGCGAACTTGCGGGCGACCAGCTCGCTGCTTTCCTGGTGGTACTGGCGGCGCTCGGAATGGCCGACCAGGCCATAGCGGGCCCCGACCTCGTGCAGCATGGCGGCGCAGACCTCGCCGGTGTAGGCCCCCTTTTCATTGCTGCTGACGTCCTGGGCACCGAACACCAGGCCGGTCTCGCCGAAGTCCTCGACCAGTTCACCGAGGTACGGCAGCGGCGGCAGGATGACCACCTCCACCCCCGCCTTGGGCAGCCCGGCGGCCACCTGGCCGAGCAGGTCGGTGGCGAATTGACGGCTGCCGTGCAGCTTCCAGTTTCCGGCGACGATCTTGCGGCGCATGGCGGTGGCTCCTGTATGAACTCAGCCGCCCATGATACCCGCTATGGCAAAAATCCGTTTCCGTGTAAGCGGTTACATGGATTTTCAGCCAACGGCGCAGCCCCTCGTGGCGGGGGTTGGTCGTGCAATGCCCGGTGGGTTTTATTGGGTTGGCCGGGCGGGTGGGGCTGGCGGGGGACGCCGTAAACCCGTCCATGGGGGCTTGGCCGCGGCATCCATGCCGCGGACACCCCCGCCAGCCCCACCCGCCCGGCCTCTGACACATTGCGGCGGTTCCGCCCGCCACGGAAAGAAAAAAGAAGAGCAAGAGCAAGAGCAAGAGCAAAAGCAGCACCCCGGCCCCACGTCGATCTGACAGATGTGTCGACCAAGGTCGACACCTACCAAGAGCCGCCCGTACTCACCGTCACCGGGAAACTGTCGGGGGTGGGGCGGTGTGGGTGGACAGGACCGCAGGCGCCATGGATGGCGCCTACGAGCCCCCATGGATGGGTCCACGGCGTGTCCTGCCCACCCACACCGCCCCACCCAGCCAGCAGAAAACCAGAGCCGCTCTGGCTTTGGCTTTGGCTTTGGCTTTGGCTTTCGCTTTGGCTTTGGCCTCTGCGGGTGCAGGGTGCAACCCTACCGAACACCCTCCGCTGCGCTCGCCGGGCACGGCCCGGCGCTACCCGTAATGAAAAGGCCGCCTTTCGGCGGCCTCTTCATTACTTCAGCTTGATCTCGCGCAGGCGCTCTTCCAGGAAGCCGTGGGCGGTGATCGGCTCCGGGTAGCGGCTGGGATTTTCCGGGGTGATGCACGAGGGCAGCACGTCGATCAGGAAATCCGGGTTCGGGTGCAGGAAGAACGGCACCGAGTAGCGCGGCTGGCGGGCCAGCTCGCCCGGGGGGTTCACCACGCGATGGATGGTGGACGGGTACACATGGTTGGTCAGGCGCTGCAGCATGTCGCCGATGTTGACCACGATGGTGTCGGCGTCCGAGGTGAACGGCACCCACTGGCCATCATGCGACTGCACTTCCAGGCCGGCGGCACTGGCGCCGACCAGCAGGGTGATGAAGTTGATGTCGCCGTGGGCACCGGCACGGACGTTCGGGATGTCGTCGGTGGTGATCGGCGGGTAGTGGATCGGGCGCAGGATCGAGTTGCCGAAATTGGTCTTGTCGGCAAAGAAGTTTTCCGGCAGACCAATGTGCAGGGCCAGCGCCGACAGCACGCGCGAACCCAGGTTGTCCAGCGCCTGGTACAGGCCGTAGCCGCGCTCACGGAACCCATCGACCTCGGTCGGCCACAGGTTCGGCGCCATCACGTCACGGTACTTGGAGTCATCGGCGATCTCGCGGCCGATGTGCCAGAACTCCTTCAGGTCGAAGTGCTTGGAGCCCTTGGCGGTTTCCACGCCGAACGGGGTGTAGCCGCGGGCGCCGCCGCTGCCAGCCACGTGGTACTTGCGCTTGACCTCGTCCGGCAGGGCGAAGAAGGCCTTGAAGACATCATAGGCCGCGTCGATGTCGGCCTGCGGGATGCCGTGGTTGCGGATGCCCGCGAATCCCCATTGGCGGTAGGCCGCGCCCAGCTCGGCCACGAAGGCCTCGCGGTCGCTGTCGAAACGGGTGATGTCGAGGGTGGGGATCTGGCTCACAGCGGTTCCTGGCTTGTCGTGGGTCTGTTCGGCCCGACAGCTGTCTGTGGGCCACCTGAACATTGTGACAGATCGGCCGAAGTCCCACACCGATACATTGAAACAAACCGATACAATGCGCCGCCCACGCGTCTTGACGCCCTCGTCACACGCGCCCTCCCCTCCCCCTGTTGAACCCGCCGTCGCCATGGATGCCGCTTTCCCCACCGCCCCCTCCCCGCCCACGCCGGGCGCCGATCGCCGCTGGCAGCGGCTGGCGTGGTGGTCCCTGTTCATTGCCGGCAACGCGGTGCTGGCGGCACTGATCGCGCTGGGCAACGTTCCGCTGCGCGACAACCCCGGCGGCGCGCTGGGCCTGACCTACCTGGCGGTCGCCCTGCCCGGCCACCTGCTGGCGCTGGGTGCAGTGGCCGGCCTGCTGCCGCTGGCCGTCGGCCTGTGGCCGCAGCGCGCGCGCATTCTGACGGTATCGGCCATCGTGACCCAGGGGCTGTGGCTCTGCCTGCTGCTGGTGGATGCCAAGGTGTTCGCCCTATACCGGTTCCACCTCAACGCCATGGTCGCCAATATGGTGTTCGGCGGTGCCCTGAACGATCAGGTCAGCCTGTCGTGGAAGACCTGGCTGCAGGCGATCGCGATGATCAGCGCACTGTTCGCGGCGCAGGCCCTGTTGGCCTGGGCGTGCTGGAAGCTGCTGCCGGCCACGCGCCTGCGGCGCTGGGTGCTGCTGGCCTGGGTGCTGGTGGCCGTGTGGATGGCCGGTGGCCAGGTCGCGACGGCGTACTACGACGCACTGGGGGAACGCGCCGTCATCAGCCAGTGGAACTACCTGCCCTGGGCCCAGCCGATCACCGCCAAGAGCTTCATGCGCCGCCTGGGCGTGGTCAGCCAGCCGCAGGCCGGCCTGCCCGACCCGCGCCATGCACAGCTGAACTACCCGCTGCAGCCGCTGCGCTGCCAGAGCCACCAGCGCCCGAACGTGCTGATGGTGGTGCTGGAATCGCTGCGCAAGGACGCCCTGACGCCACAGTTCATGCCCAATACGGCTGCACTGGCGCAGTCTTCGCGCGTGTACGAACAGCACTTCAGCACTGGCAATGCCACCCGCTACGGGCTGTTCGGCCTGATGTACGGGCTGCCCGGCGGCTACTGGCCGACCATGCTGGCCGAGCAGCGCGGCTCGCAGTTGTTCAAGGTGCTGCAGCAGCAGGGTTACGACCTGCACCTGTACGGCAGCGCCCCCCTGTACAGCCCGGAGTTCGACCGTACCGTGTTCGCCGACGTGCGCAGCCAGCTGCACCAGGGCCCACGCGATCGTGACTCGGCCGGGCGTGACCGCGCCATCGTCGAATCCCTGCAGCAGGACATCGCCACCAGCCACGACGCGCAGCGCCCGTGGTTCGGCTTCGTGTTCCTCGATTCCACCCATGCGCCCTACCACATGCCGGCCGACTACCCGCCGGTGGCGATGCCGATGGCCGAGGACATCGACTTCCTGAAGTTCGACCCGGACCACGACCCGACCCCCGAGTTGAACCGCTACCACACCGCCGTGCACTACGCCGACAGCCTGGTGGGGCAGCTGCTGGAAACGCTGCGTGCGCAGGGGCTGGAGCAGGACACCATTGTCCTGGTCACCGGTGACCATGCCGAAGAGTTCAACGATCTGGGCCTGAACTACTGGGGCCACAACGGCAACTTCTCCGACTACCAGCTGCAGGTGCCGTTCGTGCTGCATTGGCCCGGGCAGGCCGCCGCCCAGGACAGCCGCACCAGTTCGCATGAAGACTGGGTACCGACGTTGATGCGCCATGGCCTGGGCTGCGAGAACGCGCTGGCCGACTACAGCACCGGCCAGGACCTGCTGGCCGCACCGCAGGGCACCCGATCGCTGGTGGTGGAGAGCTGGTCGCAGCGTGCGGTCCGCCATGGCAACGCGATCCAGGTGTTCGACAAGTTCGGCAACGCCACGACGCTCGACCGCCGCTATCACCCGCTGCCACAGCAGGCACCCGACCCGGCCAGCCTGCGCGCGGCCTGGGACGCGCTGACCCGCTTCCGTAATCGTTGAACCAAGGGACGGCTTCAACCATGCATCGCCCGTTGCGCATTCTGCATACCGAGGCCGCCACCGGAATGGGCGGCCAGGAGATCTACATTTTCCGCCACATGCAGGCCATGCGTGCGCGTGGCCATGAGGTCGCGCTGCTGTGCCAGCCCCATGCGCGCCTGGCCGGCCTGGCCCGCGACGCGGGGTTCACCGTACACACCCTGCGCATGGGTGGGCTGCCGCGCCTGCTGCGCGGCGTCTGGTCGGTCGCGCGGCTGGTGCGCCGCGAACGCTATGACGTGGTCAATACCACCAGCCGCCGCGACGCGCTGATCGCCGCGGCCGGCGCACGCCTGGGCGGGACCCCGCTGGTGGTGCGCTCGCGGCACCTGATGAGCCCGGTCAATTCACTGCTGACCTATACCGGGCTGCCGCACCGTGTGCTGACCGTCAGCAGCTTCGTCAAACAACTGCTGGCCGAGCGCGGCGTGCCCGCAACCAGCATCGGCATCGTGCCGCCCATTGCCGTGCCGCCGCAGTGGAGCGACGTCCGCAAGCCGGACCCGTGGCAGTGCCTGCAGGACGTGCGCGCCGAAGTGCGCGCCGAGCTGGGCTTCAGCGCCGACGACATCGTGGTGGGCTGCGTGGCGGTGCTGCGCGAACCCAAGGGCCATGCCGACCTGCTGCAGGCCATCGCGCCGCTGTGCCAGGCCAACCGCAACCTGCACCTGGTGGTGGTGGGCGACGGCGAGCCGGTGATGGCCCGCCTGCAGGCCCTGCGCGATGCGCTGGGTCTGCAGGACCAGGTCCACCTGCTGGGCTACCGCGACGGTGCCTGCCGACTGATGGCGGGCTTCGACATCTTTGCCCTGGCCTCGCACAAGGAAGCGGCCGGCACGGTGTTCCTGGAAGCGGCGTTCGTCGGCGTGCCGATCGTGGCCACGCGCGTGGGCGGCGTACCGGAAATGGTGCTCGATGGCAGCAATGCGCTGCTGACCCGGCTGGGTGACCGTGCGGCCTTGACCGCTGCGCTGCGCCTGCTGGTGGACGACCCCGAGCGCCGCCGCCTGATGGGCCGCGCCGGCTGGGACTGGATGCGCAGCGCGCACCGGTTCACCCCGGCCGGCCACGGCGAAACCACCGAATACTATTATCACCAGTGGCTGAAGGAGCTGGGACATGGCTGACGCACGAACCGTACCGGTGCTGATGCACCATCACGTAAGCCCGTCGCCGGGCATGATCACCGTGTCGCCGGAAAACTTCGAGAGCCAGATCGCGTGGCTGGCGCGCGAAGGCTGGACGTCGCTGACGCTGGACCAGTACGCCGGCTTCCTGGCCGGCAAGCCGGTGCCCCGCAAGTCGATCGTGATCACCTTCGACGACGGTTACCTGGACAACTGGGTGTATGCCCACCCGATCCTGCAGAAGTACGGCATGCATGCGGTGGTGTTCGTGGTGACCGGCTGGATGGGCGAAGGCCCGGTGCGCGCGCATGCCGGTGTGCCCGGCGCCGTGCTGCCGCCAACGCCGGACCATCGCGGCTGCGAGGCGGCGATCTTCCAGGACAACCGCTGTGACGATGTGATGATGCGCTGGAGCGAAGCGCGTGCCGCCATCGAGGCCGGCACGTTCGAGGTGCATTGCCATACCCACACCCATACCCGCTGGCTGCAGCGGCAGGACCTGGACCGCGCGCAGCGCCGCGATGGCATCGACCAGGATCTGGCCCGCGCGCGGCAGGTGCTGCAGGCGCAGCTGGGCGAGGTATCCGACACCCTGTGCTGGCCGTATGGCGACTTCGACCAGGACCACATCGAGGTGGCGCGCGCCCATGGGTTCCGCTACCTGCACACCACCCATCCGTTCGGCCGCAACGTGGTCGGTGGCGATCCGGAACGCATCTATCGCTTCGCGATCCGCAACCGCCCGGCCAGCTGGCTGCGCAAGCGCATCGCGCAGAGCTACCACCCGCTGCTGGCGCCGATCTTCAACGGCTTCAAGGCACGCCAGAAGAAGATGGTGCCCGGGCCGTAAGCCTTGCCTGCGGGCCGGCACGGCTGGAACGAAAACGCCCCGGTTTCCCGGGGCGTTTCGCATTGTGCAGGCAGGACCGCAGATCAGGCCGTCGCGGCGGATTTCACTGCGGCCGACAGCCGGTCCAGGGTGTCCTGCATCAGCGTGGCGTCGTCGGCTTCCACGGTAACGCGCACCACCGGCTCGGTGCCGGACGGACGCAGGAACGCACGGCCGCGGCCACTGACCGCCTGCTGTGCTTCCACCAGCGCCGACTGCACGCTGTCGGCCTGCACGGTGGCCTTGGCCGAGACATCGCCCAGGCGCACGTTGACCGTCTTCTGCGGCACTTTCGACAACGGCTGCAGCGCCTGCCGCAGGGTCTGGCCACTGCGCTTGAGCGCCACCAGCACCTGCAGCGCACTGACGATGCCATCGCCCGTGGTGGCGCGGTCCAGGCACAGCAGATGGCCGGACGCTTCACCGCCGAGCACGCCATTGCCCTCGATCAGCGCCTGGTGCACGTAGCGGTCGCCCACGTTGCTGCGCTGGAACGGAATCTGCAGCTCGGCCAACGCCTTTTCCAGGCCGTAGTTGCTCATCAGCGTGCCGACCACCGGACCGCGCAGGCGGCCCTCGGCCTGCCAGGCCCGCGCCAGGATGTAGAGCAGGTCATCACCATCGACCGGGGTGCCCTGGTCGTCGGCCATCAGCACGCGATCGCCGTCACCGTCGAAGGCGATGCCCAGGTCGGCGCCGGTCTCGCGCACCTTGGCGGCAAGGTTGTCGATGTGGGTCGACCCCACGCCGTCGTTGATGTTCACGCCGTTGGGTTCGGCACCGATGCCGATGACATCGGCGCCGAGCTCGCGGAACAGCAACGGCGCGATCTGGTAGGTAGCGCCGTGTGCGCAGTCCAGCACCAGGCGTACACCGCGCAGATCGAACGAGCGCGGCACGCTGGCCTTGCAGAACTCGATGTAGCGACCGACCGCTTCACGGGCCCGCGCCGCCTTGCCCAGCTGCTCCGATTCTGCCGTGGTGAACGGTACGTCCAGCGCCGCTTCCAGCGCCAGTTCGGTGGCGTCATCGAGCTTCTCGCCCTGGGCAGAGAAGAACTTGATGCCGTTGTCGTAGTGCGGATTGTGCGAGGCACTGATGACGATGCCGGCATCCACGCCCAGCGTCCGGGTCAGGAACGCCACCGCAGGGGTCGGCATCGGGCCCAGCAGCTGCACGTCGGCACCGGCGGCGACCAGGCCCGCTTCCAGCGCGGCTTCGAACATGTAGCCGGAAATGCGGGTGTCCTTGCCGATCACCACGATCGGGCGACGCCCGTGGGCACCGCGCTGGGCGACCAGCACGCGGCCCAGGGCATTGCCCAGGCGCAGCACGAAATCGGCCGAAATCGGGCTCTGGCCGACGCGCCCGCGGATGCCGTCCGTACCGAAGTACTTGCGGCCTCCCATCAAGCCACCTCCGGCCGCGGCTGACGGCCGAGCATGGCCAGCAGGTCGGCCAGACGATCACGCATTTCGCGACGGTCGCAGATCTGGTCGATGGCGCCGTGCTCGAGCAGGAACTCCGAGCGCTGGAAGCCTTCGGGCAGCTTTTCGCGCACGGTCTGTTCGATCACGCGCGGGCCGGCGAAGCCGATCAGGGCCTGCGGTTCGGCGATGTTGATGTCGCCCAGCATCGCAAACGAGGCCGACACGCCACCGGTGGTCGGGTGGGTCAGCACCGAGATGTACGGCAGGCCGGCCTCACGCAGCTTGCCCAGCGCGGCCGAGGTCTTGGCCATCTGCATCAGCGAGAACAGGCCTTCCTGCATGCGCGCGCCGCCGCTGGCGGAGAAGCACACGTAGGGGGCACCGATTTCCAGCGCGGTTTCGGCGGCCAGCGCGAAGCGCTCACCCACCACCGAGCCCATCGAACCGCCCATGAAGGCGAAATCGAACGAGGACGCCACCAGCGGGCGGCCCTTGAGCAGGCCACGCATGGCGATCAGCGCGTCGTACTCGCCGGTGTTCTTCTGCGCGATCTTGATGCGTTCGCTGTACTTCTTCTGGTCCTTGAACTTCAGCAGGTCGGTCGGGCCCAGGCGTGCGGCGATCTCGGTGGTGCTGTCCGCGTCGAACAGTGCAGCCAGGCGCGCGCGCGCGCGGATCGCCATGTGGTGGCCGCACTTCGGGCAGACCTCCAGGTTTTCTTCCAGCTCGGGGCGGTACAGCGCGCTGCCGCAGCTGCTGCACTTTTCCCACAGGCCCTCGGGGACGCTGCGCTTCTTGCTGGGGGTGTTGTCGGTGCGGATGCCGGACGGCATCAACTTGCTGAGCCAACTCATGCGGGAGGACACTTCCGTTCAGGGCGGCCCGAAGGCCGCAAAGGCCGACAGTCTAGCGCCGCTCCCCCCGCCCGTGCACCCCCGCGCGTCTGCCGGGGGTTCCGGAAAAAACCATGCTGTGACGTACGTTTAGCGCCGGGCCATGCCCGGGCGCGGCCGTCAGGCGTCCAGGGCCTGCCGCAGCGGGGCCAGGAAGGCATGCGCCTGCTGCGCCGCCTGTTCCGGCGATCCGGCATCGGCCAGTGCGGCCACCAGCGCGCTGCCGACCACCACGCCATCGGCCTGCACGGCCATGGCCGCGGCGCTGGCCGCGTCCTTGATGCCGAAGCCGGCCACCACCGGCACCTTGGCGTGCGCGCGCAGGGCCTGCAGGCGCGCACTCGCCGCCTGGCTGTCCAGGCGTTCGGACGCGCCGGTGACGCCGGCGAAACTGACGTAGTACAGATAGCCGCGTGCCAGCCCCAGCAGCGTGTCCGCACGCGCATCGCTGGTGGTGGGCGAAGCCAGCAGCACCAGCGCCAAGCCCGCCGCATCAAACGCCTGCAGTGCCTCACCGGCTTCTTCCGGCGGCAGGTCGACCAGCAGCACCCCATCCACGCCGGCCTGCACCGCCGCCTGCGCGAACGCGGCGTAACCGTGGATCTCGACCGGGTTCAGGTAGCCCATCAGCACCACCGGCGTCTGCGTGTCACGCTGGCGGAACTCGGCCACCGCCTGCAGTACGTAGCGGCTGCCCGCCCCGCGTGCCAGCGCGCGTTCGGAACTGCGCTGGATGGTGGGACCGTCGGCCATCGGATCGGAGAACGGCACGCCCAGTTCGATCACATCGGCACCGGCATCGACCAGCGCATGCATGACCGGCACCGTGGCCTCCAGCGATGGGTCGCCGGCGGTGACGAAGGGAATGAGCGCCTTGCGGCCGGCGGCACGCAGGCGGGCAAAGCAGGCATCGATACGTTCAACGGACATTTCAGCTACATCCTTCAATCAATTCAACGGCGCCACTGGCGCCCCAGTACATCCTCGATACGACGCCATCGATGATTTCCACCCGGATCGCCAGATCCGACCCCGGGTCCTGCCAGAGCAGGCTCTCACCGGCTTCCGCATCACCGCTGTAGGGCTGGGCGACGGTACCGGTGGGCAGTCGCTGCAGGGCCTGTGCGCGCGGCATGTCCAGATGCAGTCCGAACGGGCCGGGTTGCACCACCACCTGGCCGGAATCATCAATGGGCGCCAGGTCGAAGCGCACCACATCGTCATCCTGCACCAGCATCGACACGCCCTCGGGCAACAGGCCGCGCTCGTAATACTCACAACGCCCCTCGGTGGCTTCATGCAGGCCGGCCGAGTGCCACTCGCCTTCCCCCTGCAGTTCGCTGAAGCGCTGGCCGACCAGCACATCGCCGGCATGGTCCAGCGCCACCGACACCACCGCGGGCGCCTCGTCGATGGCCGGCGCTGCCGGCGGCGCAGGCGCCGGCGCGTCATCGATGGGGCGATGCGCGAGGTCGTCATCGTTGCTGGCCGGGTGCTGCGCAGCGGCAATCGCCGCCGGAGCGGCAGGCGCGGGCGCCAGCACCGGTGGCTCCGGAGGCGCGCAGCCGCCCAGGCCGACGGCCAGCGCCAGCACGCCACCGTGGCGCAGCACGCAGTTCACAGCACCAGACCCTCGCGCGCGGCGATGGTGTGCACGTCCTTGTCGCCGCGACCGGACAGATTGCACAGCACGATCTGGTCACGCGGGCGTTCACGCGCCAGCTTGATGGCCTGCGCCAGCGCATGGCTGGATTCCAGCGCGGGCAGGATGCCTTCGGTGTGCGCCAGCAGGTGGAAGGCCTGCAGCGCTTCTTCATCGGTGATGCCGAGGTAGCGCGCGCGGCCACTGTCGGCCAGGAACGCGTGCTCGGGGCCGACGCCGGGGTAATCCAGGCCGGCAGACACCGAATGGGTTT
The DNA here is from genome assembly GCF_056393165.1 of Stenotrophomonas sp. Steno-C17. Classification (NCBI taxonomy): domain Bacteria; kingdom Pseudomonadati; phylum Pseudomonadota; class Gammaproteobacteria; order Lysobacterales; family Lysobacteraceae; genus Stenotrophomonas; species Stenotrophomonas sp. Steno-C17. The sequence goes on along the minus strand of NZ_JBWJPD010000014.1, from coordinate 1,989 downwards.
CGATGATCTGGCCATCGTCGTCGCACAGCACGTAGGTGCGGTTGCCGTGCAGCACGCCCGGGCGACCGGCGGCAATCGAGGCCGCGTGGCGGCCGGTATGGATGCCATCGCCGGCCGCCTCGGCACCGACGATCTCGACCTGGCGGTCGTTGAGGAAGGCATGGAACAGGCCGATGGCATTGCTGCCGCCACCGACGCAGGCGGTGATCGCATCGGGCAGTCGACCGTACTCGGCCAGCATCTGCTCGCGCGCTTCGCGGCCGACGATGGCGTTGAAGTCACGCACCATGCGCGGATACGGATCGGGGCCGGCCACGGTGCCGATGATGTAGAAGGTGTCCTGCACGTTGGTCACCCAGTCGCGCATGGCTTCGTTGAGCGCGTCCTTCAGGGTGGCCGAGCCGGAGGTGACCGGCACCACGGTGGCGCCCAGCAGCTTCATGCGGTAGACGTTGATCTTCTGCCGCTCGATATCGGTGGCGCCCATGTAGACCACGCATTCCAGGCCCAGGCGCGCGGCCACGGTGGCACTGGCCACGCCGTGCTGGCCGGCACCGGTCTCGGCGATGATGCGCTTCTTGCCCATGCGCGCGGCCAGCAGGGCCTGGCCGATGGTGTTGTTGATCTTGTGCGCGCCGGTGTGGTTCAGGTCTTCGCGCTTGAGCAGGATCTGCGCGCCGCCGACGTGGTCGCTCAGCCGCTGCGCGTGATAGATCGGGCTGGGCCGGCCTACGTAATGGGCCAGGTCGCGGTCATAGGCGCGCTGGAATTCCGGATCCTGGCGGGCCTGATCGTAGGCCTGGGCCAGTTCCTGCAGCGGCCCGACCAGGGTTTCGGCGACGAAACTACCGCCGTAGCGGCCGAAGTGGCCCTGGGCATCCGGAAAGGCGTGGTAGTCGGCAATGGGGGAGGCAGACATGGAAGCGACCGCTGGTTCGAGACAGGCGGATACTCTAGCGCACGGGTCGTGACCGGAAAATGGATATTATCTGGCCAATGATGTCAGGAAAACTCACATGAGCACTTCCCTGCTGCCGCCGCTTAACGCCCTGCGCGCCTTCGAAGCCACCGCCCGCCTGGGCGGGGTGGGCCGCGCCGCGCAGGCCCTGCATGTAACCCATGGCGCGGTGAGCCGGCAATTGAAACTGCTGGAAGACCATCTGGGTCTGGCGCTGTTCCAGCGCTCCGGGCGCGGCCTGCGCCTGACCGAGGCCGGGCAGCGCCTGCAGACCGCCTGCAGCGACGCGTTCGCGGGCATTGAAAGCTGCGTGCGCGAACTGCGCCGCCCGGTGCCATCGCCCGCGCTGGTACTGGGCTGCAGCGGCAGCGTGCTGGCGCGCTGGATGATTCCGCGCCTGCCCGCGCTGCAGGCGGCACTGCCCGGGGTGAACCTGCAATGGTCAGCGCTGGATGGGGCCTTCACTGAAGCACAGGCCGCGCTGGATGCCGTCCTGCTGCTGGCCGAAGGCCCGTGGCCGCGCGGCTGGCAGGTGTGCGAGCTGGCACCGGAACGGGTGGGCGTGGTGGTGGCACCCTCGCACCCGGCCGCCCAGCGGCTGCGCCATGCCGCGCCGTCGTCCCTGCTGCACGAGCCCGTGCTGCACACCCGGTCACGCCCGCAGGCGTGGCCCGGCTGGGCCCAGGCGCACGGGCTGGACGCGGCGCAGTTGCAGCTGGGTACCGGCTTCGAGCATCTGTACTACCTGCTGGAAGCGGCGGTGGCCGGGCTGGGCCCGGCGATCGCGCCGGAACCGCTGGTGGCCGAAGACCTGGCCGCGGGGCGCCTGATCGCCCCGTGGGGGTTCTCCGCAACGGGTGGGTTCTGGGTGCTGGCCTGGCCGGACGGGCCGGTTGACCCGCGCGTGGAAGCGCTGGCCGAGTGGGCCATGGCACAACTGTAGCGTCGAGCTTGCTCGACTGCTCCAAGCCGTAGAGTCGAGCTTGCTCGACTGCTCCAAGCCGTAGAGTCGAGCTTGCTCGACTGCCCCA
>NZ_JBWJPD010000013.1:0-133436 GCF_056393165.1 Stenotrophomonas sp. Steno-C17 | reverse complement strand
GGCCATGCCCGGCGGGTTCCTCATCCCGCAGCAGCATCTGCCGCAAATCGTCGCGGAACAGCCGATAGGCCTCCTCGCGGCGTGCCTCATCGCCCTGCCGCAGCACCCACGCCGGATGCACGGTGGCATAGCCGCGGGTGCCATCGTCCAGCGTGTGCCAGCGCCCGCGATCGCGCGCCAGGGTGAACCCGCGCCCGAACACCGCTGACGCCGCCGTCGCCCCCAGGCACACGATCAGCTGCGGCCGCACCCGCGCGATCTCGCCCAGCAGCCAGGGCCGGCAGGCGTGCACATGAGGGCTTTCCGGTCGCTTGTGCAGCCGCACCTTGCCGCGCCGCTCGTGGTGGAAGTGCTTCACTGCGTTGGTCAGGTACAGCGTCGCCCGGTCGATACCCAGTTCGGCCAGCGCACGGTCCAGCAGCTGGCCGGCCGGGCCGGCAAACGGGCGGCCGCTGAGGTCCTCCACGTCGCCGGGCTGCTCACCCACCACCATCACCCGCGCATCGGCCGGACCCTGGCCGAATACGGTCTGCGTGGCCGGCTGCCACAACGGGCACTGCTGGCAGGTGCTGGCCTGTTCGCGCAGCGCGGCGAGGCTTCCTTCTGCTGCAGGGGCCGGCAGCACCCGCGCCGGCACCCGCCGCGCCGGTGCCTGGGCGGGACGGTCATGCATCTCCTGTACCCGGCCTGCCGCCTCGCGTACCAGGCCGGGCAGCAGCTGCGCCTCGGGCAGGTGCCGCCAGTACTTGGCCGGCATCTCCTGCTGCATCATCCGGGTGTTCAAGCGCGCCGGGTTGAAGATGCTGGCGTAGTAGGTCTGCCACAGCGCCTCGCGCGCATCTTCGGCCGGCGCGTCCTGGCGCTGGCCGCCAGGGCCGAAGCTCAGGGCCTGGCCGTCCCAGTGCACGCTGCGGCCCGGGGTCAGGATCGCCCAGCGCATGCCGGCGAAGCGGCGCGCGAAGAACGGCGCCACGCGGTCCACGATGTGGTGCTCCGGCTCGAACCAGGCAATGAACGCGTCCTGTTCGCCGGGCACTTCGCGGAAGCGCACGAACGCCTTCATCTTGTGCGTGTCGCGGCGCACCGCCTGGGCCAGGGCCATCGCGCGCAGCACGTCGGCATCGGTCGGGTTGGACAGCACCGCGCGTTCGCCATGGGTGATGCGCCACAGCAGCCGGTACAGCAGGGCCATGCGCTGCGGATCGCGGTGGCACAGCACGGTGGCGGCCAGTTCCAGGAAGTCGCGCGGTACGCCGGGCTGTGCGCCGGCTGCAGGTTCGTCTGCCGGAACGGGCAGGGCAGGGGCATCCAGCAGCGACGCTTCCGTGCCCGGCAGCCAGTCCAGCTGCGCGGGCGGCACGGCCCCCAGCAGCGCCTGCCGCGCGGCATCGCGCCAGGCCTGCAGCGACCACGCAGGGTCCACGCGTAGCGACCAGCGCTGCATGTCAGGCCGCCGCGGGCGGGTCGAACAACGAACCCTGGCGCGGCGGCGGGGCCAGCCGGGCACGCAGTGCCGCCGGATCGTCCAGCGCGCTGCGCGGGTGGTGGTCGGCCAGTTGCACGAACGGCAGCAGTTTGTTCATGGGCGCTTTCAGCCGGGCGACATCGGCCACGCGCAGGCGCCCGTGGCGGCGCGCCATCAGCACCCGCTTCACGTTGCGCACGCCCAGCCCCGGTACGCGCAGCAGCAGTTCCTTCGGCGCACGGTTCAGATCGACCGGGAACCGTTCCGGGTGGCGGATCGCCCAGGCCATCTTCGGGTCGATATCCAGATCCAGCATGCCGTCGCCGCTGCTGTCGGTGATCTCATCCACGCCGTAGCCATAGAAGCGCAGCAGCCAGTCGGCCTGGTACAGGCGGTGTTCGCGCTGCAGTGGCGGTGGCTGTACCGGCAACTGGCGGCTGGCATCGGGAATGGGGCTGAAGGCCGAGTAGTACACCCGGCGCATGTGGTAATTGCCGTACAGGCGGTCGGCGCTGAGCAGGATCTGCTGGTCGCTGGCGCCGTCGGCACCGACGATCATCTGCGTGCTCTGTCCGGCCGGGGCGAAACGGGGTGGCCGGGGGCGCGCGCTGCGCGCGGGGATGGCCGTGGCGGGCACGGCAGGCGGTGCACGTCGCGCTTCCTTGGCCTCGTCGATGCGCCAACGCAGCTCACCCATCGCGCCGCGGATGGTATGGCTGGTTTTTTCCGGGGCCAGTGCGGCCAGCCCGGCATCGGTGGGCAGTTCCACGTTGATCGAAAGGCGGTCGGCGTGGCGACCGGCGCTGGCCAGCAGTTCCGGCGACGCCTCGGGAATGGTCTTCAGGTGGATGTAACCGGCGAAGCGATGCTCCTCGCGCAGCTGCCGGGCCACTTCCACCATGCGTTCCATGGTGTAGTCGGCGTTGCGGATGATGCCGCTGGAAAGGAACAGCCCTTCGATGTAGTTGCGCTTGTAGAAATCCAGGGTGAGCGAGACCACTTCCTCCACGCTGAAACGCGCGCGCGGCACGTTGCTGGAGACGCGGTTCACGCAGTAGGCGCAGTCGTAGACGCAGAAATTGGTCAGCAGGATCTTCAGCAGGGACACGCAGCGGCCATCAGGCGTGTAGCTGTGGCAGATGCCCATGCCCTCGGTGCTGCCGATGCCGCCGGACGCGCGCGAATCGCGTTTGCCCGCGCCACTGGAGGCGCAGGAGGCATCGTATTTGGCGGCATCGGCCAGGATGGCCAGCTTGCGAAGGGTTTCCATGACAGAAACCTACGGACAGGCGGTCTCATTGGATGAGACCGCCCCTTAACCCTTCAGGTTTTCCGCGGGCTCAGAACCCGTGGGTGATGCTGGGCTGGGTGGCCGAGGAGAAATCGGCGTACGGGTCGTGTTCGCCGCTGCCGCCTTCGGACAGGCGGAACTTCAGCGCCAGACCGTCGCGCGAATCGGCCGCACGCAGCGCCTCTTCCTGCTCGATCACGCCGCTCTTGGCCAGCCGGAACAGGCACTGGTCGAAGCTCTCCATGCCTTCTTCCAGCGACGATTCCATCGCGGCCTTGATCTCGTGCACCTGGCCGCGGCGCAGCAGGTCGCGGATCATCGGCGTGTTGATCAGCACCTCGGTGGCCGGCAGGCGGCGGCCCGCCCTGTTCTTCACCAGGCGCTGGCTGATCACCGCACGCAGGTTCAGCGCCAGGTTCATCAGCACGTTCTTGTGCGCGCTTTCCGGGAAGAAGTTCAGGATGCGCTCGATGGTCTGGTCGGCGTTGTTGGAGTGCAGGGTGGCCAGGCACAGGTGGCCGGTTTCGGCGAAGGCGATCGCCGCCTCCATCGTCTCCGCGTCCAGGATTTCGCCGATCAGGATCACGTCCGGCGCTTCACGCATCGCGTTCTTCAGCGCGTTGTGGAAGGCGTGGGTGTCCAGCCCGACCTCGCGCTGGTTCACGATCGACATCTTGTGCTTGTGCAGGTACTCGATCGGGTCCTCGATGGTGAGGATGTGCCCGGTGGTCGTGCTGTTGCGGTGGTCGATCATCGACGCCAGCGAGGTGGACTTGCCCGAGCCGGTGGACCCCACCACCAGCACCAGCCCACGCGGGGTCATGATGACGTCCTTCAGCACCTGCGGAAGATTGAGCTCCTCGATGCTGGGAATGCGGCTGCGGATGGCGCGGATGACCATGCCGACTTCACCGCGCTGCTTGAACACATTGACGCGGAAGCGCCCGGCGTCGGGCAGGGCAATGGCCATGTTGAGCTCCAGCTCGCGCTCGAACTGCGGCACCTGGCCTTCGTCCATCAGCGAGTAGGCGATCTTCTTCACCATGCCCGGCGGCAGGCCGGTATTGCCCAGCGGGTACAGCTTCCCCTCGATCTTGATGTACACCGGCGCACCGGTGGTCAAGAACATGTCCGAGGCGTTCTTTTCGGTCATCAGCTTCAGGAAGTAGCCGATATCCATCGCGAATTTTCCCCAACGAAACCGCCAGCGACCGTTGCAAGCACGGCGTCGGCTTGACGACAATGGCCACGTACCGACAACCGGGCACGGGCCTCCCCAATGAAACGACTTAGCTTCGCACAAATGCGCCAGGGCCTGTATGTGATGGCGTTGGCATTCGCGGTGTCTGCCCCCGTTGGGGCGCAGGAAGCCGCCCTGGAACTGGCCCAGGCCCAGCAGGCCGTGGAAAAGGCCACCCAGGCCGATGCCGACCAATACGCGCCAGACCTGATCGGCCTGGCCCGACAGGGGCTGGAACAGGCCCAGCGCGCCGCCGGCGACCGCCGCGAGCGCAAGAACGCCCCGGCGCTGGCCCTGCGTGCCGCCGCCGATGCCGACCTGGCCCGCGCCCGCAGCGAGGAGGCCACGGCCACCGCCCAGCTGCAGCTGCGCCGCAACGAGGTGAACCAGCTGCAGCGCCAGCTGTCGACCGGGGAGGACCGCCGATGAAGGCGCTTTCCGCTCTTGCGCTGGCGACCGCGCTGGCCCTGCCGGGCATGGCCGTGGCCGCAGACAACCCGATGGTGGCGCAACTGACCCAGCGCCTGATGGCGATCCAGTCCAACCCGGACACCGCCGAACTGGGCGCCTTCGAGCGCATGCAGGCGCAGCAGGCCATCGCCACCCTGGACAAGGCCAAGCGCCGCGACCAGGAACTGGCCACCTATCTGGCCGAGCGCCGGGTGGACATTGCCGAAACCAGCGTGCGCGCCGCCCTGGCCGCCCGCGAGGTGGACCGCCTGGAGCGCACCCGCAGCGATCTGCTGATCGAAGCCAGCCGCCGCGATGCGGCCCGCGCCCGCCAGGAAGCCGAGCAGCTGCGCATGCAGGCGCAGATGCAGGCCGAAGAGTCCGAGCGCCTGCGTCTGGCCGCCGAGGCCGAGACCCTGGCCCGCCAGGACGCCGAGAACGCGCTGACCAGCGTGGCCGGCAAGCAGCAGCAGCGCCTGAGCGCGGCCCAGCAGAACGCGGCCAAGCTGGCCCGTGAAGAGGCCGAGCTGGTATCCGGGCAGAAGCTGCCGGGCTCGAAGTTCGACGGTCGCGGTGAAGTCTTCACCCTGGGCGGTGACGCCTTTGCCGCGGGTGCGGCCGGCCTGTCCGGCGGTGCGAAGAACCAGGCCAAGGCGCTGGCCGAGTACCTGAACATCGGCAAGAAGGGCCGGGTGCGCATCGAGGCCTACGACAGCGCCACCGGTGTGGGCCAGAAGCGCGCCGAAGCCCTGCGTGACGCGCTGGTGGCGGCCGGTGTCGCCGGCAACCGGATCCAGGTCGCGGGCAAGAAAGCCGCGTCCACCAAGGCCCGCTCGGCCGAGGTCATCGTGGCTCCGTAATTGCTTGAATTTGTTTGTTTTTCGTTGCTTTGAGTATTCAGCCTGAACCCCGCCACGGCGGGGTTCGGTCTTTTTGTCGCAGGGGCTTGAACCCGGCCTGCAGCAAGCGTAGGGTCAATCGTCCGGGACGCAATGCCGCGGACCGGACGATGGGAGGGCCGGGCCGATGCAAGCAGGGCGCGAACCGCAGCAGACCGACGTGCGCAGGCCAGTGCCGCGGGTCGTGGTGCGCACCCATGTGGCCATCTCCCGGCGCTCCTCCATGAACAACGCCCCGTGCCTTGCGGCCGGGGCGTTCGTGTATCTGTCGAAGGAGGTCCATCATGTTTGAAGATCAGCCCCAGAGCGAGATCGACGCCCGTCGCGCGTGTGATCCGGAGTTCCGGGCACTCCATGACCAGCACCGGAAATTGAACAAGAAGTGCATGGACGCGGAGTTGGGTGTCCTCCCGATCGATGATGTCACCCTGGGTCGAATGAAGCGCGAGAAGCTGCTGGCCAAGCAACGCCTTCTGCGTATGTACGAAACCCCGCTCCCCACGACGTCCCCCACGCACTGACGCACGCGCTCACGCCCGGAACGGCGTGAGCCGGCCATCGAAGGCCCAGCCAGGCACGTGACCTGGCCCCGCGGTATCGCCGGAAACGGCGGCCGCGCCAAGGCACCACAGGCGGTGGTGCCTTGGCCCGCAGGCCCTGGCCTGCGGACATCCCATCAGCTTGAGTCCACCGATGCGGGCGGTACCGGTCTCCTCGTCGATCCGGGGCCGTCCGCATCCTCCTTTCCGGGCATGGCCCCGCTTTGGTAGCGGCCAACCTTGGTTGGCCGGCCTTCCGGGTTGGCCCATCTGGCCGCTATCCAACCGGGCACGCTTCGGCCCGGCGATGCAAGCCAGCGTTGCGTCCCTGCGCCTGACTTTCGGCGCCATCCGTCGGATAATCCAAGGTCCGGCCCTGCGCGGCGCGAAACGAAAGTCCCCCGAATGTCCATCCATTCTTCCGTCCTCGAACTCATCGGCAAGACCCCGATCGTCAAGGCCCAGCGCCTGGATACCGGTGTCTGCGAGCTCTACCTGAAGCTCGAAAGCGCCAACCCGGGCGGATCGATCAAGGACCGCATCGGCCTGTCGATGATCGAAGCAGCCGAGAAGCGCGGCGACCTGAAGCCCGGTGCCACCCTGGTGGAAGGCACCGCCGGCAACACCGGCCTGGGCCTGGCCCTGGTGGCACAGCAGAAGGGCTACAAGCTCATCCTGGTGGTGCCCGACAAGATGAGCCGGGAAAAGATCTTCAACCTGAAGGCGATGGGCGCAGAAGTGCGCCTGACCCGTTCGGACGTGGCCAAGGGCCACCCGGAGTACTACCAGGATCTGGCCCAGACCATCGCCGAGCAGACCCCCGGCGCCTACTTCATCAACCAGTTCGGCAACCCGGACAACCCGGCCGCGCACGAATTCGGCACCGGCCCGGAAATCCTCGAACAGATGGGCGGCGATCTGGACGCCATCGTGTTCGGCTGTGGCAGTTCGGGCACCATGACCGGCCTGTCGCGCGCCTTCGCCAAGCTGTCGCCGAAGACCGAACTGGTGCTGGCCGACCCGGTCGGTTCCATCCTGGCCGAGTACATCAACGACGGCGTGCTGAACGACAAGTCCGGCAGCTGGCTGGTGGAAGGCATCGGCGAGGACTTCCTGCCCTCGATCTCCGATTTCACCCGCGTCACCAAGGCCTACCCGATCACCGATGCGGAAAGCTTCCACACCGCGCGCGAGCTGCTGGGCAAGGAAGGCATCCTCGGCGGTTCGTCCACCGGCACCCTGCTGGCCGCCGGCCTGAAGTACTGCCAGGAACAGACCACGCCGAAGAAGGTGCTGGTGCTGGTGCCCGACACCGGCAACAAGTACCTGTCGAAGATGTACAACGACTACTGGATGCTGGACAACGGCTTCCTGCAGCGCCCGCAGCACGGCGACCTGCGCGACCTGATCCTGCGTCCCTACGGCCAGCGCGACACCGTGGTGATCGGCCCGAACGACCTGCTGACCACCGCCTACCAGCGCATGAAGCTGTATGACGTTTCGCAGCTGCCGGTGATGGACGGCGACCAGCTGGTCGGCATCGTCGATGAAAGCGACGTGCTGCTGCACGTCTATGGCGACGAAGCGCGCTTCCGCGACCCGGTGGCCACGGCCATGGTCAGCAAGCTGGACCGGCTGGACGTGAAGTCGCCCATCGAAGCCCTGCTGCCGGTGTTCGACCGCGGCCAGGTGGCCATCGTCATGGACGGCAACGCCTTCCTGGGCCTGATCACCCGCATCGATCTGCTGAACTTCCTGCGCCGCCGCGTGCAGTAAGCGCGCGATCGCCCGCATTCGCTGCTGAATCCTGGTCCATCTGCGTTCCACCCCGTCCAGGGGCGCGCCGATGGACTCCCGCTCCTTCGACGGCGCCGTGCTTCGGCGCCCATCAGGAAACGATATGTCCAACGCTTCCAAGCCCGATCGCGCGCTGGCCCTGGCCACCCTGGCCATCCACGGCGGCCAGTCGCCCGATCCGAGCACCGGCGCCGTGATGCCGCCGATCTACGCCACCTCCACCTACGCACAGTCCAGCCCGGGCGAGCACCAGGGCTTCGAGTATTCGCGCACGCACAACCCGACCCGCTTCGCCTACGAGCGCTGCGTGGCCTCGCTGGAAGGCGGTACGCGCGGCTTCGCCTTTGCGTCGGGCATGGCCGCCAGCTCCACCGTGATGGAACTGCTGGACGCCGGCAGCCACGTGGTGGCGATGGATGACATCTACGGCGGCACCTTCCGCCTGTTCGAGCGCGTGCGCCGCCGCACCGCCGGGCTGGATTTCAGCTTCGTCGACCTGACCGATCTGGCCGCCTTCGAAGCGGCGATCACCCCGCAGACGAAGATGGTCTGGATTGAAACCCCGACCAACCCGATGCTGAAGATCGTGGACATTGCCGCGGTGGCCGCCATCGCCAAGCGCCATGGCCTGGTCGTGGTGGTCGACAACACCTTCGCCTCGCCGATGCTGCAGCGGCCGCTGGAACTGGGCGCCGACCTGGTGCTGCATTCGGCCACCAAGTACCTCAACGGCCATTCGGACATGGTCGGCGGCATGGTGGTGGTCGGTGACAACGCCGAGCTGGCCGAGCAGATGGCGTTCCTGCAGAACTCCATCGGCGGCGTGCAGGGCCCGTTCGACAGCTTCCTGGCCCTGCGTGGCCTGAAGACCCTGCCGCTGCGCATGAAGGCGCACTGCGCCAATGCCCTGGCGCTGGCGCAGTGGCTGGAAAAGCACCCGGCCGTGGAGAAGGTGATCTACCCGGGCCTGCCTTCGCACCCGCAGCATGAACTGGCCGGCAAGCAGATGTCCGGCTTCGGCGGCATCGTGTCGATCGTGCTGAAGGGCGGTTTCGAGGCGGCCAAGCGCTTCTGCGAAAAGACCGAACTGTTCACCCTGGCCGAATCGCTGGGCGGCGTGGAAAGCCTGGTGAACCACCCGGCGGTGATGACCCATGCCTCCATTCCGGTGGCCCGCCGCGAGCAGCTCGGCATCAGCGATGCGCTGGTGCGCCTGAGCGTGGGCGTGGAAGAGCTGGGCGACCTGCAGGTGGACCTGGAACGGGCGCTGGCGGCGTAAGCGCCACGCGCCCGGGCGCGGCGGGGTGGTGGTGTTGATGACCCACCCCCCACGCGCGCCCGGCATTGCTCAGCGGGCAATGCTTCGATAGATCCTGGCGGCCAGTCGTGCCGCCGGTGCCGCACCCGGAATGGTCAGCAGCCGGTCAATGATGCGGCCGAGCCGGCGCCCGACGCGCTGGCCCGACGTTGCGATCTCGGCGGCAGCCGCCGCAGGCCGTTTCAGCGCATCCAGCCGGCGCAGGACCGATGCAACGCCGGCACCGGTGCTCAGGTTCATCGCCGAGGTCAGCGCGGCATGCACCTCCAGCGCCGAGCGGTGCCAGCCATCCACTTCGCCCGCGCGCCGCTCGTCGGTCCAGGCGGGCATGGCCGTCTGCAGCGAACGCACCAGCTCACGGGTGGTCTGGTAGGAGTGGATGTTGGCCGAACCGACAATGCGCTCGGCCAGCTCACGATTCAGCCCACTGTCGCGCACGAACACCGGGCGGTGATGTGCCAGCGAATGCAGGACCGGGAACCCGAAGCCTTCGTAATGGCTTGGGAACACGACCACGCGTGCATCGCGGTAGAACGAACGGAAGGTCTCGTCATCGATGTTGCCGGCCTTGAACGCCTGTACGTTCGCAGGCAGTTCGGCCACGTCCGGGTAGCCGATCGACACGATCTTCTGATCGGGCAGGGCGGCGGCCAGGGCATCGGTGGTGCTGCGCACGAACTTGTGCGTGTAGTGATTGCCGATGACCAGGATATGCGAGCCATCCGAGCCGGTCGGCTCATGGCGCGCGTAATCGGCAGGGTCCAGCGAATGCTGCGAGACCTGCTGCAGCGTCGACGCACCAATCGGGTAACGCATGCGGATGCGATCAAGCGTGAAGTGCGAGTTGGTGAACAACACGCTCATGTTCTCGAACGCGAAGCGCCAGATGCCTTCGTCGAAGTCCAGCGACAGGTAGCCGCAATCGGTGGAAATGGTGTCGAGCATGAAGATGCCCACCACCGGTGCGCACTCGAACAGGTTCAGCAGGGTCTCCTGCTGGTAAGGCTGGCCGATGCGAACCACCGCCGCCACCTTGTTGCGGTGGTCGCCCGGATCGAAACGCACCAGGCCCGGCAGTCTGTCCAGGCCATGGAACTCCCATGCCTGCGCACTGATGAACACACCAATGCGGGTGTCTTCCGGCCACGCGCGCTGGGCGGCGGCCAGCAGCTTCACGCCCGACTCGAACGTGCCATTGTGGAACGGCCCGAACGAAGAGAAATCGAAGGCGATCGTGCGTTTGCCTTCCACCGGATCCAGCGTTTCCAGCAAGCGCTCGGCACGGTATTCCGGCGAAGTGAAATAGCGGTAGATCAGCGGGTCGTATTCCGGATAGCGCTCGCGCAGGATGCCGGCATTGATCTGCTCGCGCTCGGAGCGCTGCTGGTTGGTGGTCGAGAACGATTGTTCGCCCTGATGCCAGATGAAGGCATGGTTGGCCAGGACGGCGCGATACCCTGCGCGATTGGCGCGCATGATGAGGTCGTTCTCTTCGTTGTAGCCCTTGCCATAGACCGTATCGAAGCGGCCGAACTCGGCCAGCAGCGTGCCGCGGATCCACAGCGCGAAGCCCACAGCGGTCGGGATGAACGACAGGCGCGGCAGGCGGCGGGCAATCGGCAGGAACAGCTCGCGCGCCTTCTCGGCACTGATCTCGGCATGCTCGATCGAATGCGGCAGGGTCGCCAGCGTAGCGTTGTTGCTGCGCGGGCAGACAAAACCAATCATCGCGTCCAGCGACGAAACGGCGACGATCTCGGCGATCGCCCCCGGGGTGACTTCGGTATCGGAGTTGAGCAGCAGAACGTCGGCGTCGTCTTCGATGGCCCGGTCAAAGGCGCGGTTGCACGTGCCGATGAAGCCCAGGTTTTCCTCGTTGGTCAGCACCTGCATGGGTACGCCGGGAATGCCCTCGGCCACCGCCTCAGCCAGCGCGGCGCGCAGCCCTTCATGGTCGGGGCTGTCGTTGTACAGCCAGACCGACGCGCGCGCCTGCACCAGCTCGCCGGCCACGCTGCGCAGGCCGCGCATGAACGGGGCAACCAGCTGCTCGTTGCAGTAGAACGGGGCGACGACGTGCAGCACGCGGCCGGCTGCGGTGCCGACCGCCGCTGCCTGCGGCTTGCTGGTGGCGCGATGCACGGCTTCCACCGCAGGCGCGTCCGGCAGCATCTCCGGCAGGTACTGCGGCTTCTGCAGCAGCAGCGCCACCACGTCTTCCAGCGACTTGATCGCGCGCATGCCGTCCACCGGCGCGCCCGACAGGCGCTCGGTGGGAATCAGGAACAGGCCGCATTCGGCGTTGGCGCCATGGAAATTGTCCGGGCACTGATTGAAGTTGTCCGGGTTGAACGCCGGGTAGATCACCCCGTAGGCGGCGTACCCCTGGCCACTGACCGCCGCCAGCGTGGTGGCGGCGCCATCCACCGAATTGCATTCGGCGAACACGACGGGGCGGCAGCGCTGCAGCGTCTGCGCTGCGCCGGCCAGGACCTGCGCCTCCATGCCCTCGACGTCGATCTTCAGCAGATCCAGTCGCGACAGGTGCAGCGAATCCAGCGTGATGATGCGCACGCTGTAGCCATGGCCGTCGTCGATCAGCGTCAGCCCGCCCTGGTTCTGCGATTCACTGTCCGTGTCGGCCAGCGAGATCTGCCCGGGATGATCGGAAATGCCGACGTTGTGCGCGGTGACCTGCTGTGCAAGGCCATTGCGCTCGATGTTCCGCTGCAGGATGGCGAAGGCTTCGCGGCGCGGCTCGAACGCATGCACCTGGCCGATCTGGCCCACGGCGCGGCCGAATGCCACCGCGTGGGTGCCGATGAAAGAGCCCACGTCCGCGACCACGCCACCTTCGGGTACGAAGCGGCGCAGCAGCTCGAGTTCGTTTTCCGCCCACTCTCCATACCAGCGCAGCGAATCGGCGATGACGGTGTCGCCGGGAAGCGTTTCAAAAACGCCGTGTCGTCCAGTAATCATGGTCATGAGCGATGAGAGGTGCGGAAGGACACCGACAGCGGCTGTGCGCCGGAGATGCCATGCACGAGTTGAGGGTTCAGGGCGGTCAGCACCAGCGCGTCGTGCAGCCAGTGATGCTGCACATGATCGTCACCGGGGCCTTCGGCAAGTGCCAGGTCCAGGCTGTACTCGCCGCGGATCAATCGCGGCAGGCGCATCTGGAAGGAGACGGTGAAGGTGCTGTCCTGCTCGACGGCGATAGCTTCCTCGCGCAGGTAGCTGTCCGAACTTTCAGCCACCAGGTACTGGCCCTTGCGGTCCTTCAGCATGAAACCGATGGCCGGGTAATCCAGCGGCTTGAGCGCACGCGCGGTCACCGTCAGGCGGACATCGTCATCGGAGGTGAATTCCGAGACGGGGTTGCCATCGACGTCGGTGAACACCGCAGATTCGATGCGGGCACCACCGGCGCCGAAGCTGTCCACGTCGGGGCGGAACGCGCCGGCATGGAAGCGGGTCGGGTCCACCGTAGCGGCGTCATAGGTGCCACGGCTGAGCGCAGCGTTGCTCTTGGCGACCGCTGCTTCCTGGCGGTCAGCATAGAGCTCGCGCAGGTAGACGGCCGAGATTTCACGGGCCGAGCCGATGTCGCACAGGTACTGGCCATCCTGCCGGCGAAGCAGCACGGCCGAGGCGCACAGTGCGTTGACGGCGCCCATGTCGTGGCTGACGAACAGCAGGGTGCCGCCGTTGCGCTGGAAACCGGCAAGGAAGCGCATGCACTTCTGCTGGAAGTAGGCGTCACCGACACTCAGCGCTTCGTCGATGATCAGGATGTCCGCGTCGACATGGGCGATGACCGCAAACGCCAGCCGCACGTACATGCCGCTGGAATAGGTCTTGACCGGCTGTTCGATGAAGTCGCCGATGTCGGCGAACGCGGCGATGTCCGCGAACCGGCGGTTGACCTCTTCCTTGCCCACGCCGTACAGCGACGCGGCCAGATAGACGTTCTCGCGACCGGAGAATTCGGGATTGAAGCCGGCACCCAGCTCCAGCAACGCCGCCACGCGGCCGTTGACGGTGATCTCGCCCTCGGTGGGGGTCAGCGTGCCGCAGATCATCTGCAGCAGCGTCGACTTACCGGCGCCGTTGCGACCAATGATGCCGACGGTTTCACCGCGATGAATGGTGAAGCCCACCTCGCGCAGTGCCCAGAATTCGCGGTAGTACTGCCGGCGCCCGCGCCACAGCATCTGCATCAGGCGGTGCGCGGGCTTTTCATAGACGTTGAAGCATTTGCCCAGGTCGCGAACCTGGATCGCCACATCAGAGCACATCGGCGAACCCCTTGCGCGTACGCTGGAAGAAGGCGAAGCCTGCGCAGAACACGATGATCGACACCAGCAGGCAGACCGGATACACGA
Source organism: Stenotrophomonas sp. Steno-C17 (assembly GCF_056393165.1). Classification (NCBI taxonomy): domain Bacteria; kingdom Pseudomonadati; phylum Pseudomonadota; class Gammaproteobacteria; order Lysobacterales; family Lysobacteraceae; genus Stenotrophomonas; species Stenotrophomonas sp. Steno-C17. The sequence continues at coordinate 120,052 of NZ_JBWJPD010000013.1, read as the reverse complement.
CCGGGTCCAGGCCCTTGCCCCAGATCAGCACATCGCGCATCTGAGCAACGATCGGCGCGAGGGGGTTGATGCTGAGCACCGGCCGCAGCGAAGCCGGGATGGCATCGATCGGATAGAAGATGGGCGTCAGGAACATCACGGCGGTGGTGATGATGGCGGTGATCTGTGCGGTGTCGCGCAGGAACACGCCCAGCGCCGAAAGCAGCCACGCTACGCCGGTCATGAACAGGATCATCGGCAGCATGACCACCGGCGCCAGCAGTGCGCTCAGCGGCGGCAGGCCGGTGGACACCAGGTAGAACAGCAGCCACACCACCAGGTTCACCGCCAGGCTGAACATGGCCGTCAGCACGCTGACCCACGGCAGGATTTCCAGCGGGAACACCACCTTCTTGACGTAGTTGGTGTTGCCGACGATCAGCGTGGGCGCGCGGTTGAAGACTTCAGAGAACAGATTGAAGACGAGCAGGCCGCTGAACAGCACCAGCGCGAATTCGGTCCGCGACCCGGTACCGCCCGGCCAGCGGGCCTTGAACACCTCGCTGAACACGAAGGTGTAGATGGCGAGCATGAACACCGGTTGCACCAGCGCCCAGGCCAGGCCCAGAAGCGAGCCGCGGTAACGCGCCGCGATTTCCCGCGCCGCCAGTGCAAACACCAGGCGGCGGTTGTGCATCAATGATCGGAGCAGGTAGCTGGGGGAGCTGGGGTAGGCTTCCATTCAACGATGGGTAATGAGGTTGACCCGGTAGTCTACTGCGCCCCGGTGATGCCCGCATCGAGACCGTTCAGACTTTGTCCTTCCCCGAGCGGGAGAAGGTGAAATGCTTGTGGCCGAGGTAAGCGGTGAAGATCGGCACGGCCACGCCCACCAGGTGGGCGCTGAGCGGAATGTCGAACGGCCAGTTGATCAGCGGCAGCAGCCAGCGCTTCAGCAGCACGCTGATGGCCAGGGTCTGCAGCAGGCTGATCGCATTGATGGCGATGAACCAGGCCGCCTGCTGGGCGATCGGCCGGTCCGAGCCCTTGAACACCAAGATGCGGTTCAGGATGAACGCGGTGAGCATGCCCAGGCCATAGGCCAGGCAGACGGCCACCTCAAACGGGGTGACCAGGCTGAACAGGATGCGGCTGCCCACGTTCACCGCTGCGGCGGTGCCTCCGCAGACGATGAAAAGCAGAAACTGGCGGCTCATGCGTGCTTCCTGTCAGGTGCCGGGGTGGAACGGGAGACGGCAAGCACCAGCAACATGAATGCCATTACAAGTGAGAGATACAGCAGGGTACCGGCGCGCGGCTCGGCCCACAGGCGCAGTGCGCTGAGGGTGCCGGCTTCGGTGGGCAGGGTCAGCGCAACCCAGGTGTGTTCATCGTTGTCTTCGATGCGCAGGCGGTAACGGTCGCCGGGCGCATGCACCAGGTGGGTCTGCCAGCGCTCGCCCTGCACGGCACGCGGCGCCAGCTCGATGCGGTGCTGGGCACCGACCAGGGCGGCCGCAACGCTGGGTGCGCCGCCACCGGCCTGCCGATAGGCCAGCCAGGTCGCCGCTGTGGCCACTTCATTGCTGTCGCACTTCAGCAGCGTGGCGTCGCCGGAGCCGGGGGCATAGCTGCCCAGGGCGTGCGGCAGTGCCGGCAGGGTGGTGTAGCTGCCCGGGTAGGCCAGTGCCGCGCAGTCCGTGAAGGTGAACGCCAGCGGGCGACGGATCTCCACCGGCATCATCGCCGCGGCGTCCGGCGCGGACAGCACCCGGCTGATGCGGTCGGCGTCGGGGTAGGGCAGCAGATCCGGAGAGTGCTTCAGACGCTCCAGGTCGCCGTCGGCGAGGAAGCCGGCCAGCAGGCGTTCCTGGTTGGCACCCAGTGCGGAACGGTGGGCGATATCGGCCTGGGCGTGCAGGAAACTGGGGTAGGACGACAGCGCGACCCAGCCCAGGAACAGCGTGGGCACCGCGGCGCGGGCCCAGGCGGGCCAGGTGCTGCGAAGGCGGAAGCTCGCATACAGCACCAGCCACAGGTTGTTGATCACACCCAGGGCAAGCAGATCGGTGTAGCGCGAGGTGACGCCGTTATGCACTTCGGTGCCACGCGAATACGCCATGGCCACGGCCTGCACCAGCACCCACCCTGCAAGCGCGAACGCGAAACGCAGCCCCGGGGTCAGCGGTTGCCGCGAGCGCACGTGCAGCAGCATCACCGCGGTCAGGGCTGCGGTGGGCGACCACAGCACCAGCACGCTGAGCCAGCTCGGCCGCAGCGGCCAGGACAGAGTCATCTTCAGGGCCTGCAGGAACTCGGCCAGGGAGTGCGCATGGAAGGTATCGCCGTGCGGTGCCGCCGGCATCGTCAGCAGCCCGGTCGCGGCGACAGCGGCCATCAGTGCCAGCCCGATCAGCGCCGGGCGGCGGTCGATGTCGCCGGCCACGATGCGGTACAGCAGCAGTCCGGCGGCAGCGGCGGCGGCGAACACCCCCGATGCCATGGTGAACAACGCCAGGCACGCGCACGCCAGCATCGCCAGCAACCGGTTGCGGCTGAGGGTATCTGCCGCGGCCAGCCAGGTGGTGGCGACCGACAGCAGGGCAAGAATGAAGAACTGGTTCTGGAACCCGGCAATCAGGTTCTCCCAGCCCAGGGGAGCGGCCGCCAGCGCGAACACCCCCACCGCAAACAAGGGGCGCGCCGACGCGGGCAGGGTGCGCAGACCCACCCATGCCATCGCGCCGATGGCCGCCGCATGCGGCAGCACATTGAACAGCATCTCCACCTTGGCATCGAACTGGTTGCCGTTGCTGGCAAACAGGCCCAGCGAGATCAGGCGGGTGAACAGGATGCGATGTTCATTGTGGGCAGCGAAGAAATGCCCGATGCCCAGCTCCCCCCGCAGATAGGGCAGCAGCAGGTTGTCGAACTCGGCATCCCACTGGTCCCAGAAGGGACTGCTGCTGCCATAGCGGAGGACCAGGTAGGCGCGCACGGCCACGAGGGGAACCAGCACCATCGTGAGCAGGAACCCGGGGTGCAGCGGATGCAGCCCGGCGGCCAAGCGTGCGCGTACGGCGCCTACCATCGACTTCATCAGCGCAGCGCCTCGTCCACCAGCGCCTGGGCGGTGTTGATGCTCTCGTTGATCGAGCGGTCTTCAGGGTAGTAGTAGGCCGTGTCAGCCATGAAGAAGCCCTGCACCGGCGTGCGCATCGACGGCAGCATGTCCTGGAAGCCCGGCGGACAGATGGTCTGCGCGAACTCGTAACGGTGGCAATGCGAGGCCAGCACCCAGTCACGCTTGAACTCGGGGTTGATGCGGGCCAGGTAGCCCAGCACTTCTTCGATCAGCTCGGCGTTGGACTGCTGCCACTTCGGGTGGGTCTTGGGCATGTAGTACGGCGCGTACAGGATCTTCTGGCCCGGATCGGTGCCCGGGTTGAGGTTGCTGTACTCGATCACGCCCGGGATCTCGATGCCCGGGTCGCTGATGTTCATCCAGAAGTTCTCGCTCACCGCATGCTTGAGCTTGAGGATGACGCAGGCCACCGGGATGTTCTGCACGGCCGCGACCTTGGCGCGGAAGTCTTCCGGCAGCCCCGGCACCAGCGCCGGCACGTACTGGATGGGCGCGGTGGAGATCACGCCGTCGTAGGCGGTGAACGCACCGCCCACCGACACGCCGGTGACCTTGCCGTTCTCGGACACCACTTCATCGATGCCCTGCGACAGCTCGATACGGCCGCCACGCGCCTGGATGTCCTGCACCATGCGCTCCAGCAGCGTCATCGAGCCCCCTTCCAGGTAGCCCATGCTCTCGTGCATCAGGTTGCGGCGCGACAGCGCCACGCGCTTGATGCGGGTGCCGATCCAGCTGGCCGACAGGTGGTCCTTGAACTCGAAGAACTTCAGGCGGAAGGCATCCTTCCACATCACGTCGTAGGCCTTCTGGCCGATCCAGCGACGGATCCAGGTGCCAGCCTCTTCCTTGTCCAGCGCGGTCCAGTCCTTGATGCCCTTGGTGTACATCACGTGCAGGGCATAGCGGAACTTGCTGATCGGGCCCAGGTGCGGGAAGGCCAGCAGGGCAAACGGGGTGCCCCACTTGTACAGCTTGCCCTGGTAGAAGTACCCCATCTTCGTGTCGGTCCAGCGCAGTGCCTTGGACAGGCCGTAGCGCTCCAGCAGTGCGAAGAGCGGATAGTCGGTCTTGCAGATGAAGTGGTAGTAGCGCTCGATCGACAGGCCGTCGAAATCGAAGTTGGCCGACATGCCGCCAATGCGATCGTCACGCTCGTAGATCGTGACCGAGTGGCCCTGGTCGAGGAGTTTCACGGCGGCCATCAGGCCCATGGGGCCTGCGCCGATGATGGCGAATTTCTTCATGTGCACGAACCCGTACGGCTGAAAAGGGAAAAAGAGGTTGGCGTCATGGGATGCGATCAGTGCTTGGTCGGGTACTGATGCTTCTGCATCACGTACGGAGCGCCGATGGCCGTCCACTCACCCCAGCCGTCGCCGGAGTCGGTCGCGGTGATGGTGATCGTGCGCGGCTCGGAATAGGCCTGCACGCGGACAGCCCACAGGCGCCAGTGACCCAGGCCCGGCGGGTTGCAGAGCTGGTCGATGGTCTCGCCGTTGTCGCTCACTTCAAAGCGGGCGTGGGTCGCAGCCGGGCCGGTCAGCACCGGCACCGCGATCGCATTGACACCGGCCGGAACCACGACGGACAGCGAAACGTGACCGGTACCCGCATCACCCTTGACGGTCCAGGAACCGTAGATGTCGCCCTTCAGCGACGGCTGGCCCACCTCGGCATTGTGGCCGTCACGGGCGAAATCGCCCTGCAGGTCGACCGAGGTGACCTGCAGCGGGGCGCCGGTGTTGATCGACGACGTCTGGTTCAGCTCCGGATCGGCCAGGCCGCGCTTCTGCGGCTGTTCCTGCACACCCTTGAACGGCACGCCCACGGCCGGCACGTCCGAGCGACGGTACAGCACGAAGTGCGTATCGATGTTGTGCTCGATCATGTAGTTGTTGGCGGCAGCCGCGTTGGCGCGGAAGTTCCGGATCTCGATGTAGTGCTGTGCGATCCAGGGCGACCCCTTGCACTCATGTTCGCGCAGGGCGACGTACTCAGGCAGGAAATCGCCCAGCAGGGTGCACAGGCCGGCGGCGCGGTGTTCCTTGGTGTAGGCAACCACATCGGGATTGATCAGCCCCGGGTAGTCCACGATCACGTGGCGCGAGTAATAGGAGCTGTAGCCCAGCGGCTCCATGCCGACCTTGTCGGTGGGACGCATCACAGCGCCCAGGTAGCGGCCCATGGCCTCGCGGGCCGGTGCTTCGATGTTGGCCTGGATATCGTGCTCGGCCTTGAAGGTGGTCGGCAGCACCGTGACCATGGCCGCGATGTACGCCACCGCCACCGTGATGGCCGCCTTGCGATTGCGGATCAGGCGGGCCAGGCCGTAGCCGGCGACCAGGCTGGTGGCGGCCGAGACGGGCACCACGTACCAGCCGAACACGCCGTTCACCGCAAACACGTAGTACGCCCAGTAGACCAGCACGAAGGCGACCGGAACGTACAGGGCCTTGGTGCGGTGGCGGACGACGCTGTACGCGCTGAACGCGAACAGCAGGATGACGGCGATGGAAATGGCACCGTGGTCCCACAGGCGCCAGTAGCCGGTGCCGTTACCCGCGAACGACGGGCCCATCGGGACCCAGAAGTCCAGCAGCTTCTGTCCCAGCGAGACCTTCTGCGGCGCGTAGCCGTAAGCCTTGGCCAGGATGGTGTTGGGCAGCGGCGAGCCGTAGTAGAGCGTGGTGAAGATCAGCCAGGGCGCGTAGAGCGCGGCACCGATCAGCACGGACTTCACCGCTTGGCCCTTGCCCACGACGAAGTAGGTGAAGACAACGATGATGATGTTGAGGAAGGCGAAGTCCGGGCGCGCGTACAGCGCCAGCGCCAGGGCCAGGCCGATCAGCTTGGGGTTGCCGGTGGTCGCGGCATAGAACGCGAACAGGATGGTCGCCACGACCATCTGCGTTTCCATGCCGGCCATGCCCCAGAGGATCTGGTGGTGTTCGAAGGCCAGGTAGGCCAGCGTGAATACCATCCACGCGGTCTGGTTCGGCTCCTTGGCGCGGACGATCACCCGGTAGCCGAGCAGCACGGTCAGCGCGCCGGTCAGCGCGGAAATGAACTGGATGAACGGCAGGGCGTAGGTTCCCTTCCAGTCCAGTGCGCCACCAATGATCGGCACCAGCACGCTGATCGGGCTGGTGAAGCCGTGCACGACCTTGTCATCCACCCGGAAGTGGGAAAGCTTGCCGACCTGGAACAGGTTCTCCGCGTGCAGCACCGTGATCAGCGCGTCTTCCCACACACGATCGGTGTAGGCCCAGAACGCCAGACGAATGACGACGGCAGCCACCATGAGCAGCAGGACGGCCAAGGGAAGGTTCTTCCAGGAGGAATCCTGGTTGGGCGGCAGCGAAGAGGTTTTCAGCATGATTGACCGGTGGTTGGCAAGTTGAAGGTTGTCGGCTCAGCGCTGCAGCACGATGTGTGAATACTTGGGGTCGGTGTAGCTTTCGCGGATGGCATCCTCGAACGGCGTCTGCTTCACCCCGAACACCGCTTCGGTGTCGATGCCCTTGAAGTCGTCGCCGGCGCTGAGTGCCTTCAACTGGTCCGCGGTGAACGGCGGCTTGCTGCTGAACAGGCTGTAGACCTTCAGCAGGAACGCAAAGAAGCCGATCGGAATGTGCACGATGACGGTGTGCAGCTTCTTCACCCGCTTGATGGTGCGGATGATGTCCACGTAGTCCACGCGGGTATCGCCGACGATGTCGAAGACCTCGCCATTGGGTTCGGTTTCGATGCACTTGGCGATGCAGCGGCAGAAATCGCGTTCGTACAGCGGCTGGCGCATGAACCTGCCATCGCCCGGAATCGGGAACACCGGGGTGCGCGCCATGAAGCGCGACAGCCAGCCCAGGTGCTTGGGGTCGAACCAGCCGAACATCAGGGTGGGGCGCAGCACGCAGTGGCGCTGGCCGCTGGCCACCACCATTTCTTCCTGCTCGCGCTTGGTGTTGGTGTAGTCATCCTTGGCCACCGAGTTCACCACCGACGAGCTGATGTGCACCATGTACGGCACGGCAGCGTCCTGGGTGGCCTTCAGCACGTGGCCGGTGGCGGTGATGTTGTTGCGCACGAACAGATCGGTCGTCTTGCCGGTGATCTGCGCATGCAGCTGCACCACGCAGGCGGCACCGTTGAACTCGGCCGCCCAGGCGCCCGGCTCGGCCAGGTCGGCGTGCAGGACGCGCACGTCCGGATGCAGGTCCTGCAGGATGCGCAGGTTGTGCGCGTGCTTGTCGATGGCCACCAGCTGGGTGTAGCCCTGCTGCTTCAGCTCGACGATCAGGTTCTGACCGACCAGACCGGCGGCGCCGGTGATGACGATCTTGGCGTGCTTGTCGGTCATGTCAGAGCTTGATCCTGCGGAAGACGAATTCGGGAATGTTCTTGATGATCATCATGATGGCCCACCAGAAACCGGGCAGGTAGGCGACGGCCTTGCGCTTGCCGATGGCCTTGAGAATGCCGGCGGCAACCTTGTCCGGGGTGGCCCACAGGGCGCCCTTCTTGAACGCAGCGGTCATCGGCGTATCGACGAAACCGGGCTTGATGACCAGCACATTGATGCCGGCCGGGCGCAGGCGCTGGCCCAGGCCGCTCAGGTAGGCGGTGACGGCGGCCTTGGCGCTGCCGTACAGGTAGTTGCTGGCGCGGCCACGGTCACCGGCCACCGAAGAGATGACGGCCAGGCTGGCCCCGGACTGCAGGCGCTGCGCCAGCGCGGCAGACAGCGCGATGGTCGAGGTGCCGTTGGTAGCGAATTCCTGCAGCGACAGCGCCACCGAGGCATCGCACGCGGCCTGGTCGGGCAGGGTGCCGTGGGCGATCAGCACGGTGTCCACACCGCCCAGCGCCGTCCACGCGTCATCCAGCAGCGCGCCATGGGCGGCTACATCGTTCACGTCCAGCACGCCGCTATGCACGTGCTGCGCACCGCGCACGCGCAGGTCGGCGGCAATGGCGTCCAGCTTGCCGGCACTGCGGCCCACCAGGTACAGCGCGGCGCCGCGTGCGGCGTACAGGCGGGCAACCGATTCGGCGATGGCCGAGGTCGCGCCGATGATCAGGATCTTCTGCATGCTTACTCCATCACCCGGCGCCAGAAGCCGGATGAGAATCGAGGGTCGATGAAGCGGGAAAATGCTTCCCAGGCCGGATAGGCCTGGCGGAACAGGGTGCCGGACATGCGCGCGTCCTTGGCCGCGTACACGGCACCACCCGCCTCGCTGACGATGCGGTCCAGGCGGTCGAGCATCTTCAGCAGCTCGGGACCGTCGTTGGGGAAATCCAGCGCCAGGGTGGTGCCCGGGCGCGGGAAGGAGAGCAGGCCCGGCGAGGGCCGGTCGCCGAATTCCTTCAGCACCGCCAGGAACGAACCGCGCCCGCTGCGGGCGATTTCACCCAGCAGCGCCGCGGTGGCGTCGCGCGCGGTGGCCGGCGGCAGCACGCACTGGTGCTGCAGGAAGCCGCGCGGGCCATACATGCGGTTCCAGTGGTTGATGCCGTCCAGCGGATAGAAATAGCTCTGGTAGTGCGAGACGTGGCGCGCGCGGCGCGCCGGCTGGCGCCAGTAGTACAGGGTGTTGAACGGGCGCAGGGTCAGCGGGTTGACCAGCGAAACCGGCGGCACCAGCGGCATGCTGCGCTTGGGCGCGGAGCTGGGCGTGGCCGCGTGGGCATCGCCCGGCGCATGGTCGCCGCGCAGGAAGTGCCCGCGACCGAGCGCGCGGCCCTTGGCCAGGCAGTCGATCCAGGCCACGGTGTATTCGAAATCGGCGGCCGACTCGCGCGACAGCGCGAAGAACTCGTCCAGGTTGTCGAAGCGGATCGATTCGGTTTCGATCCAGGGGCCGGGAACGCGGCGCAGCTGCAGTTCGGCCCAGGTGATGAAACCGGTCAGGCCCAGCCCGCCCACGGTGGCGGCGAACATGCCGCTGTCGTCGGCCGGGCTGAGCTGCTGGCGCAGGCCATCGCTGCGCAGCAGTTCCAGGCAGCGCACGTGGTGGCCGAAGGTGCCGGCACGGTGGTGGTTCTTGCCATGCACATCGTTGCCGATCGCACCGCCCACGGTGGCGTAGCGCGTGCCCGGAGTGACCGGCAGGAACCAGCCGCGCGGCAACGCGATATCCAGGATATCGGCCAGGGTCACTCCGGCCTCGCAGCGGACGATGCCGGTGGCCGGATCGAAGTCGATGAAGCGGTCCAGGGCGCGGCTGGTCAGCAGGGTCGCGCCCGGGTTCAGGCAGCTGTCACCGTAACTGCGGCCGTTGCCGTGGGGCAGCACGGTGCCGCCCTCTGCGGGCAGCGGCAGGGCCGCGGCACGGTCGAGCACCGGAAGGATCCGCTGCTGCACCCGCGGGTAGCGCCCCCAGGACTGGCCAACCGCTGCACTCATATGGCGATCAGGACGATCAGCACGCACAGGGCGATGACGATCTGGCTGCCGCGGTCCATCGCCGCGAACACGATCGGGTCGTCATGCATGTCGCCGCGGTGCGAGACGATCCACATGCGGCTGATCCAGTACAGCAGGATCGGGCACAGCAGCCACAGCAGCTTGGGGCTGGTGTACAGCTCCAGGCTTTCCGGGCTGTTGATGTACAGCGCGAACACCAGCACGCCGATGTAACCGGCGGCGGCGCCCAGCGACTGCACCAGCGGCAGGTCGGCCACCGAGTAGCCGCGGCCGATGGCCATTTCCTTGCCGTTGGCCAGTGCCGACGCCAGTTCGGTGTAGCGCTTGAGCATGGCCAGGCTGAGGAACACGAACATCGAGAACGCCAGCAGCCAGAACGACAGTTCCGAATTGATCGCCACCGCGCCGCCGATGATGCGCACGGTGTACAGCGCCGCCAGCATCACCACGTCGATCATCACGATGCGCTTGAGCTTCAGCGAATAGCCCAGGGTCATCACGTAGTAGCACAGCAGCACGCCGGCGAAGGCGGGGCTGCACCACAGCGCCAGCGCGAAACCGGCCAGGGTGATCAGCGGTGCGACCAGCAGGCCATGCAGCAGCGGCAGGGTGCCGGCGGCGAAGGGCCGCTTGCGCTTGCGCGGATGCATGCGGTCCGGGGTCAGGTCCAGCAGATCGTTCAGCAGATAGACGCCGGAGGCGCACAGGCCAAAGGCCAGGAAGGCCACGCCGGCATCGGTGATGGCGACCGGATCCAGGAAGCGGTGCGCGGTCAGCAGCGGCACCAGCACCAGCAGGTTCTTCAGCCACTGGTACACGCGCAGGGCCTTGATCCAGGTCAGCAGGCCGCCGTTGTGCGCAGGCAGGTGCGCCAGCACTTCGGTCTGGCGGGCGGCATCGCGGGCCAGGCCATTGCCGTTGTTCACCACGATGGCACCGCCGGCGCGCGCCCAGACCTTCAGGTCCACGCGGCCGTTGCCCATGTAGTCGAAGCCGCGTTCACCAAAACGCTCGGCCAGGGCCGCGCCCTTGTTGTTGCCCGACAGATTGGTGTGGCCGTCGCTGGCCATCACTTCCTCGAACAGGCCCAGGTGGTCGGCGATCGGTTGCACCAGCAGGCGGTCCGACGCCGTGCACAGCACGCGCGGGCGCTGGGTGGTGGTGCGCAGTATTTCCAGCACCCGCTCGTCATAGGGCAGGGTGTCGGCGGGCAACTGCACGCGCGAGGCCAGCTGGCGCTTCACGTAGGCCTTGCCACGCAGCAGCCAGAACGGCACCAGGAAAATGTACAGGGGGTTGTGGGCCAGCAGGGCCAGCAACGATTCGTACAGGATGTCCGAGCGAAGCAGGGTGCCATCCAGATCGACGCACAGGGCACGTGATGAGGTCACAGCGGACGTGCCTCTTCGCAGAAAATGGCGTGATGCTGCATGTACTTCCTTTTCCACACGGTTGAATTCATCCTGAATGATAAGGGAACCGGCTGATACGCGCAGCCATCCACCTTCTGAACGTCACGGCCTTGCTTTCAGCTCCAGAAAGGCCATTGCAAGCATTCCCACGACCACCGCCAGCCACAGGCTGACCAGGCGGATGCCGATGGCCACGGTCAGCGCGGTATCCACCGCAACGCCGCTGGCACCGAGCATGACCACGATCGCCGCTTCGGTGGTGCCCACGCCGCCGGGGACGAACGAGAGTGCGCCCACCAGCATGGCCAGTGGGTAGATGCCCAGCGCCAATGGCCACGGCAGGGCAATGCCCAGGGCCTGGCACAGCAGGGCGAAGGCCGCGGCGGTCAACAGCCACGCAGCAGCGCCGTGCAGGCTGGCGGGCAGCAGCAGGCGCACGCGCAGCAGCGGGCCGAGGGCGCCGGCGCCACTGACCAGGAAATGGCCCAGCCGCCGTACCGGTGCACCCGGCAGGTGCTCGATGATGCGGTGCGCGGTGCGCGCCAGCGGCGGCCAGCAGCCCAGCAGGGCCAGCACCAGCAGCACGCCCAGGATGATTGCCGCCAGCGCGCCGAACGCCGGAATCAGGTGGGCCGCGCCGATCGCCAGCACGGTGATCACCAGCAGGTCCAGCGCCCGTTCGAAGATGAAGGTGGCCAGGGTGGCGCTGGCCGGAACGCCCTGCCAGCCGAAATAGCGGATGCGCAGCAGTTCTCCGGCCTTGCCGGGCGAGGCGGTGAAGGCAAAACCGGCCAGGTAGGCCAGTGCGCCCCGGTCCCAGCTGTGCGGGCGCAGCGCCTGTGCGGCAAGCACCGCGCGCCAGCGCTGGTAGCGGAACACATAGCTGGCCAGCACCAGGGCACTGCACAGCAGCAGCGTGCCGGCCTGTGCGGCCAACTGCGAAAGGATGTTGCGGTCGCGGTCGATGTACCACAGGACCGCCAGGTAGACCGCCGCCGTGGCGGCGACCCACAGGCCTGCGCGGCCCCGGCGAGCCGGCTTCACCGGCGCCGGGGACGTGCAGTCAGACATTACAGTGCAGCTTCCAGCTCCGGCAGGATCGCGAACAGATCCCCCACCAGACCGATATCGGCAATTTCAAAGATCGGCGCATCGCCGTCCTTGTTGATCGCCACGATCGTGCCGGCATCCTTGATGCCGGTCAGATGCTGGATGGCGCCGCTGATACCCACGGCCACGTACAGTTCCGGCGCGATGATCTTGCCGGTCTGGCCGACCTGCAGGTCGCTGGGCACGTAGCCGGCGTCGACGGCGGCGCGCGAGGCACCCACGGCGGCACCGAGCTTGTCGGCCAGCTGGAAGATGACCTTGAAGTTCTCTTCCGAACCGACGCCACGGCCACCGGAGACCACGCGCTTGGCGGCCTGCAGGTCCGGGCGGTCGCTGGCACCGGCGGCCAGGCCGACGAAGCGGGTATGGGTCGGCAGGGCCGCGTCCACGCTGGCCGCTTCAACGGTGGCATTGCCACCCTGGGCCGCTTCCGGCCAGGAGGCCGCGCGCACGGTGGCGACCACGATCTGGTCGGCCGGGGCTTCCACGGTGATGATCGCGTTGCCGGCGTAGATCGGGCGCTTGAAGGTGTGGCTGCCTTCCACGGCCATCAGGTCGGACACCTGGTTGACGCCCAGCAGGGCGGCCACGCAGGGCATCAGGTCCTTGCCGAAGGTGGTGGACGGGCCGAACACGTGGCTGTAGCCCTTGGCCAGCTGCGCGATCTGCGGGGCCAGCACCTGGGCGATGGCCTGCGCGTTGGCGGCGTTGGCGACGGTGAGGACATTGGCCACGCCGGCGATCTTCGCGGCTTCAGCAGCCACGGCGGTCGGGTCGGCGGCCAGCACCAGCACGTCGATGCTGGCACCGCTGATGGCGGCGGCGGCGCTGACGGTCTTGGCGGTGGCGGCGTTGAGCTTGCCGTCGTGGTGCTCGGCGATGACGAGAATCTTGCTCATTACAGCAGCCCCTTCTGCTTGAGTGCGGCAACCAGTTCGGCCGCGTCCTTGACCATCACACCCTTGCTGCGCTTGGACGGCGCGGCGTACTGGGTGGTCTTGAAGGTGTCGGCGGCTTCAACGCCCAGATCGGCCAGCTGCAGGGTTTCCAACGGCTTGGCTTTGGCCTTCATGATGTCCGGCAGCTTGATGAAGCGCGGCTCGTTCAGGCGCAGGTCGGTGGTGACCACGGCCGGCAGATCCACTTCCAGCGTTTCCAGGCCGGCGTCGACTTCGCGGGTGACCGTGGCCTTGCCGTCGGCAATGTCCAGCTTGCTGGCGAACGTCGCCTGCGGGCGGCCCCACAGCGTGGCCAGCATCTGGCCGGTCTGGTTGGCATCGTCGTCGATGGCCTGCTTGCCCAGGATCACCAGGTCCGGCTGTTCCTTCTCCACCAGCTTCAGCAGCGTGCGGGCGGCGGTGAGCGGCTGGATCGCCTGGTCGGTGACCACGTGGATGGCGCGGTTGGCGCCCATGGCCAGGCCGTTGCGCAGGTGCGCCTGGGCATCGGCCGGGGCGATGGTGGCCACGATCACTTCGGTGGCGATGCCCTTGTCGCGCAGGCGCAGGGCTTCTTCCAGTGCGATTTCATCGAAGGGGTTGGGGGACAGCTTGACGCCGTCGGTGACCACGCCGGAACCGTCCGGCTTGACCTGAATGCGGACGTTGTAGTCCACCACGCGCTTGTACGCGACGAGGATTTTCATCTGGTACTCGATCCTTGTAGTGCCGGCCGTTGGCCGGCTCACAGTAACGGGAAACGTCCGGTCCTCGCACAGCAACCGGTTCGGGGGTGGGATCTGGATTCTAACTGGCCTTGACCGACCGTGCGAATGCGTATGGTTTTGTTGCGTCGCGTCAAAAAACGCTGAATCCGCCTGCGTCATTCACGTCTGGCAGGCAGTCGTGAAGATCGTCGCGCTGTATGCTGCTGCGCTGTGCCGGAGTGCCCGATGGCGCTCCCAGGACGAAATTCAGAACAGGAGAACAGGTAGTGCCCACTTGGCTTGTCACCGGCGGCGCCGGATTCATTGGCGGTAACTTCGTTCTCGAAGCCGTCGCCCGCGGCATCAAGGTCGTGAACCTGGATGTGCTTACCTACGCCGGCAACCTGAAGACCCTGTCCAGCCTGGACGGCAACCCGAACCACGTCTTCGTGCAGGGCGACATCGGCGACCGTGCCCTGGTGGCGCGCCTGCTGGCCGAACACCAGCCCGATGCGGTGCTGAACTTCGCCGCCGAAAGCCACGTGGACCGTTCCATCGATGGCCCGGGCGCGTTCATCCAGACCAATGTGGTGGGCACCCTGGGCCTGCTGGAAGCGGTGCGCGACCACTGGAAGGGCCTGCCGGCCGAGCAGGGTGCGGCGTTCCGCTTCCTGCACGTGTCCACCGACGAGGTGTACGGCACCCTGGGCGAGACCGGCAAGTTCAGCGAAACCACCCCGTACGCGCCCAATTCGCCGTACTCGGCGTCCAAGGCGGCGTCGGACCACCTGGTGCGCGCGTTCCACCACACCTACGGGCTGCCGGTGCTGACCACCAACTGCTCGAACAACTACGGCCCGTACCACTTCCCGGAAAAGCTCATTCCGCTGGTGATCGCCAAGGCACTGGCCGGTGAGCCGCTGCCGGTCTACGGCGACGGCAAGCAGGTGCGTGACTGGCTGTTCGTGAGCGATCACTGCGAAGCGATCCGCACCGTGCTGGCCAAGGGCCAGGTGGGCGAGACCTACAACGTGGGCGGCAACTCGGAAAAGCAGAACATCGAAGTGGTGCACGCCATCTGTGCCCTGCTCGATGCGCGCCGTCCGCGCGAGGATGGCCAGCCGCGCAGCAGCCAGATCACCTACGTGACCGACCGCCCCGGCCATGACCGCCGCTACGCGATCGATGCGTCCAAGCTGAAGAACGACCTGGGCTGGGAGCCGGCCTACACCTTCGAACAGGGCATCGCCTTCACCGTTGACTGGTACCTGGACAACCAGCACTGGGTGAACGGCGTGCTCGATGGCAGCTACCGCCTGCAGCGCATCGGCACTTCGGCCTGAACCCGGGAGACGACATGACCCAACGCAAAGGCATCATCCTGGCTGGCGGTTCCGGTACGCGGCTGTACCCGATCACCAAGGGCGTCAGCAAGCAGCTGCTGCCGGTGTACGACAAGCCGATGATCTATTACCCGCTGAGCGTGCTGATGCTGGCGGGCATCCGTGAAGTGCTGATCATCAACACGCCGCACGAACAGGTGCTGTTCCAGCAGTTGCTGGGCGACGGTTCGCAGTGGGGCATGGATATCCAGTACGCCGTGCAGCCCAGCCCCGATGGGCTGGCCCAGGCGTACCTGATCGGCCGCGACTTCCTGGACGGCAAGCCGAGCTGCCTGGTGCTGGGCGACAACATCTTCCACGGCCATGGCCTGCGCGAGGTGCTCAAGCGCGCCGATGAGCGCGTGGACGGCGCCACCGTGTTCGGTTACTGGGTGAACGACCCGGAACGCTACGGCGTGGCCGAGTTCGACAAGAGCGGCAAGGTGATCGATCTGGTGGAAAAGCCGGAGCACCCGCGTTCCAACTACGCGGTGACCGGCCTGTACTTCTACGACGGCCGTGCCAGTGACTACGCGGCCGAACTGAAGCCTTCGCCGCGTGGCGAGCTGGAGATCACCGATCTCAACAAGCGTTACCTGGCCGAGGGCAACCTGCACCTGGAAGCGCTGGGCCGCGGCTATGCCTGGCTCGATACCGGCACCCACCAGTCGCTGCTGGAAGCGTCCAACTTCATCGAGACCATCCAGACCCGGCAGGGCCTGCAGGTCTGCTGCCCCGAGGAAATCGCCTTCGGCAAGGGTTGGATCAGCGCCGAGCAGCTGGAAGCGCTGGCCGCACCGCTGATCAAGAATGGCTACGGCCAGTACCTGCACAAGCTCGCATTGCGTGGAGTTGTTCCGTGAAAGTGATTGAAACCAAGTTGCCCGGCTGCGTGGTGATCGAGCCGGCGGTGTTCGGCGATGCCCGCGGCTATTTCTTCGAAACCTGGAATGCCGAGCGCTTCGCCGCGCAGGGTCTGCCCGACCGCTTCGTGCAGAGCAACGTGTCCACCTCGGCCAAGGGCGTGCTGCGTGGCCTGCATTACCAGTGGCCGCGCCCGCAGGGCAAGCTGGTCAGCGTGCTGGAAGGCGAGGTGTATGACGTGGCCGTGGATATCCGCCGCGGCTCGCCGACCTTCGGCCAGTGGGAAGCG
Source organism: Stenotrophomonas sp. Steno-C17 (assembly GCF_056393165.1). NCBI lineage: Bacteria > Pseudomonadati > Pseudomonadota > Gammaproteobacteria > Lysobacterales > Lysobacteraceae > Stenotrophomonas > Stenotrophomonas sp. Steno-C17. The sequence continues at coordinate 103,796 of NZ_JBWJPD010000013.1, read as the reverse complement.
GTGGTGCTGAGTGCGGAAAACAAGAAGCAGTTCTGGATTCCCGAAGGCTTCGCGCACGGCTTTGCGGTGCTGTCCGAGCGTGCGGTGTTCAGCTATCTGTGCACCGAGGTCTACCTGAAGGACTTCGATGCCGGCGTGCGCTGGAACGATGCCGATATCGCCGTGGACTGGCCGATCAGTGCGCCGACGCTGTCGGCCAAGGACGAAAACGCGCCGTTCCTGAAGGACATCGCCGAAGACCGCCTGCCGGTCTACACCCCATGACGGTGCTGGTGTTCGGCGGCAACGGCCAGGTCGGCCAGGAGCTGCTGCGCGCGCTGGCGCCGCTGGGCACGGTGGTGGCGACCACGCGCAGTGGCCAGCTGCCCGATGGCAGCGCCTGCGAAGTGGCCGACTTCGGCCAGCCCGACAGCCTGCCGGCGCTGCTGGACCGGCTGCAGCCGTCGCGGGTGGTGAATGCCGCGGCGTATACGGCGGTGGATCGTGCCGAGCAGGACGCAGACGCGGCCTTCGCCGCCAATGCGCAGGCACCGGGCGTGATCGCGCGCTGGTGCGCGGCCCATGGCGTGCCCTTCGTGCATTACTCCACCGATTACGTGTTTGACGGGCAGGGCACGGCGCCCTACCGGGAAGACGAACCGACCGCACCGCTGGGCGTGTATGGCACCAGCAAGCGCGACGGCGAAGACGCCGTGCGTGCCGCGGGCGGTCGCCACCTGATCTTCCGCACGGCATGGGTGTATGCCTCGCATGGTGCGAACTTCCTGCGCACCATGCTGCGGGTGGGCGCCGAGCGCGATCAGTTGCGGGTGGTGGCCGACCAGATCGGCACGCCGACCCCGGCCGCGCTGATTGCCGATGTGACCGCGCAGGCGCTGCAGCATCCGGGCCAGCTGTCCGGCACCTGGCATCTGACCGCCAGCGGCCAGACCAGCTGGCACGGCTTTGCCGAGGCGATTTTTGCCGAAGCACTGGCGCGTGGCGTGCTGGCGAAGGTGCCGACGGTCGAGGCGATCACCAGTGCCGAATACCCGACACCGGCCCAGCGCCCGGCCTGGTCGGTGCTGGACAACCGCAAGCTGCAGCAGGATTTCGGCATCGTGCTGCCGGCGTGGCAGGACGGATTGCAGCGGGTGATGGCCGCGCTCTGAGCGGCGCGGTTGCGTGACTCGTGTTGGGACAGACGCCCGGCTTCGGCCGGGCGTCTGCGTTGTGGCGCGGCGCGGCGGCCGGTGCGCGTTGGTCGCGACAGGTAGCAGCCGCATCTGACCCGTTCCCGGCGCCGGCGTACACGGGCCACGGTGTTCTGCACTACCATGCCCGGCTGGATCTACGTCAGTTGCGGACCGCGCGTGCCGCATGCCCTCGTAAGGACACGACCATGTATCAAGCCGATTCTCTGCCCCGCGCCGTGCGCGGACCCTCGCCCGTACTGCTGGCGGTGGCTGTCGCCGTGCTGGCCCTGCTGGCCCGCCTGTTGTACGTGCAGTACTTCAGCACCCCGATGCCCTACTGGGACCAGTGGGATGGCGAATGGGCGACGGCGCTGAAGCCATGGATGGAGGGCACCCTGCAGTGGCAGACGCTGCTGGCGCCCCACAACGAGCACCGCATCCTGCCCACCCGGCTGCTGGCCCTGCTGTCCTACGCGGTTACAGGCCAGTGGAACAACCTGTACGAGGCGCGGATCGGCGCGCTGCTGTTCTGCCTGGTTCCCGGTCTGCTGGTGTGGCACGCGCTGCGCGATGCGGGGGCAGCGGCGGGACGTGCGTGGCTGTTGCCGTTGGCGGTGTTGCTGTCGGTCCTGCCGTTCGCCTGGGAGAACTTCCTGGTCGGCTTCCAGACGCAGTTCTATGTGCTGGTGCTGTCCAGCATCGTGTCCATCGCACTGGTGGCCAGGCACCACCAGCGTATTCCGGCGCTGCTGGCGGCCATTGCCTTGAGCGCGTTCGCTACCACCATCATGGCGTCCGGCATGTTGACCGCCGTCGCTACGGCCGCCGCGTGTGTGCTGGCCTGCGTGTGCCTTCCCGGCCGGCGCGGCCCTGCGTTGGCGGCCGCAGCGGTGCTGGCGGTCATGGCGGTGGCGGCTTATGCCTGGATTCCGGTGATCGAGGCCAACGCGGGCCTGCGCGCGCAGGGCGCTGGCGAATTCCTGTATGCCGCCTCGCGCACGCTGGCCTGGCCCATGCGCTCGGGCGGCTTTGCACTGGTCATCTGGCTGCCGGCGGCGGTGATGATTACCCGCATGCTGATCCGCCGGCAGGCCTCGCCCGCCGATCTGGTGATGGCCGGCCTGTGCATCTGGTCGGCCCTGCAGGCGCTGGCCATCGCCTACGGGCGCGGGCATGGCCTGCGCTCGCCCATGCCGCGCTACATGGACCTGTTCGTGCCTGGGTTGTTCGCCAATGCATGGTTCGCGATCCAGCTGTGGGGCCTGCGGCCCGCCGCGTCGCGGCTGCGTACCGCCGGCCGTGCGCTGGCGGTGCTGTTCGCGGTGCTGGTCGCCTACCCCCTGCTGGGGCGGATCGGCAAGGATGTGGAGAACATGCGTGAGTTCGCTGCGGCCACGCGGGTGCAGCAGCACAACGTGCAGCGCTACCTGGCCACGGGTGAGCCCGGCATGCTGCAGGTCGGGGAGTTCGAACTGCCGTATCCCGACCCGGCCCGCCTGAAGGTGTATCTGGATGATCCGGCCCTGCGCCGGGCGCTGCCGCTGCTGCGGGAGATGGATCCGGCGGCCCCGCAGGGCGCCGGATCGCGCCAGGGCCCTGCCGAAGCAGGGCCCTGACCGGGTCAGCTGCGCCCGTAGGTGTCTTCGAAGCGGACGATATCGTCTTCGCCGAGGTAGCTGCCCGACTGCACTTCGATCAGTTCCAGCGGCAGCTTGCCCGGGTTGCGCAGGCGGTGGGTCACGCCCAGCGGGATGTAGGTGCTCTGGTTCTCGCTGAGCAGGATCACCTCATCACCGCGGGTCACCTCGGCGGTGCCGCTGACCACGATCCAGTGCTCGGCACGGTGGTGGTGCATCTGCAGGCTGAGGGTGCCACCGGGCTTGACGGTGATGCGCTTGACCTGGAAACGGTCGCCGTTGTCGATCGAATCGTAGGCGCCCCACGGGCGGTAGACCTTGCGGTGCCAGGTGGCTTCGCTGCGGCCGCCGGCCTTCAGCTGGGCCACCACGGTCTTGACCTCCTGCATGCGGTCGCCCTTGCCGACCAGCACCGCATCGTCGGTCTCGACCACGATCACGTCATCCAGGCCGACCATGGCCACCAGGCGCTGGCCGTAGGCATAGGTGTTGCGGCAGTCGATGGCGATCACATCGCCCTGGTGGGCGTTGCCGTCACCGTCCTGATGGGACACATCGCGCAGCGCGGTCCATGAACCCACGTCGTTCCAGCCGGCATCCAGCGGCACCACCACGGCATCGGCGGTCTTTTCCATCACCGCGTAGTCGATCGAATCCGACGGCACGGCGGCGAAGGCATCCTTGTCCAGGCGGGTGAAGTCGGCATCGCGGCGCGCCTGCTGCCAGGCCGTGCGGCTGCCGGCCAGCATCTGCGGCTGGAAGCGTTCCAGTTCCTGCAGGTAGCGCGAGGCCTTGAACAGGAACATGCCGCTGTTCCAGTAGTACTGGCCGCTGGCCACGTAGCCGGTGGCGGTGTCCAGGTCGGGCTTTTCAACGAAGCGTTCGACGGCGCGCACGCCCTGGCCCTCGGCGGCCTTGATGTAGCCATAGCCGGTTTCCGGGCCGGTGGGCACGATGCCGAAGGTGACCAGCTTGCCGGCTTCGGCAGCGCCGGCGGCGGCCTGCACGGCTGCGCGGAAGGCCGCCTCGTCGGTGATCACGTGGTCCGACGGCAGCACCAGCAGCAGCGCGTCGGCACCGTCACGGGTGGCTTCCAGCGCGGCCACGGCAATGGCCGGGGCGGTGTTGCGGCCCATCGGTTCGAGGATGATCGCGGCCGGCTCGGCACCGACCTGCTGCAGCTGTTCGGCCGCCACGAAGCGGTGTTCTTCGTTGGCGATCACCAGCGGCCCGCGTGCGGCGATCGGTGCCACGCGCTGCCAGGTGGCCTGCAGCATGGTGTTGTCGCCGGCCAGGGGCAGGAACTGCTTCGGATAGGCTTCGCGCGACAACGGCCACAGGCGCGTGCCGGAACCACCGGACAGGATGACGGGCTGGATGATGCTCATGACCTTCCTTTGATTATTTCTGCAGCAGGGAGGAAATCTCGTCGGTGCGCGCCTGCATCAGCGCAGCGTCGCCGCGGGATTCCACGTTCAGTCGAAGCAGCGGCTCGGTATTGGAGCTGCGCAGGTTGAAGCGCCACGTGCCGAAATCGGCGCTGATGCCATCGGTGTGGTCCAGCGCCGGGTTCTGGTCAGCGTAGTGCGCCATCACCCGGGCCACGGCGGCCTTGGCATCGGCAACCTTGAAGTTGATCTCGCCGCTGCACGGGAAGGCCGCCATGCGGTCTTCCACCCAGTCGGCCAGCGAACGGCCGCTTTCGGACACCAGCTGCGCGATCAGCAGCCACGGAATCATGCCCGAGTCGGCATAGGCGAATTCGCGGAAATAATGGTGGGCGCTCATCTCGCCGCCGTACACGGCGTCTTCGGCGCGCATCTTTTCCTTGATGAAGGCATGGCCGCTCTTGCACAGCACCGGCACGCCACCGGCGGCGGTCACCATTTCCTCGGTGTTCCAGACCAGGCGCGGGTCGTGCACGATCTTGCCGCCGGGGTTGCGTGCCAGGATCGCCTTGGCCAGCAGGCCCACCAGGTAGTAGCCCTCGATGAAGCGGCCGCTGTGGTCGAAGAAGAAGCAGCGGTCGAAATCACCGTCCCAGGCGATACCGAAATCGGCGCCGTGTTCGCGTACCGCTTCGGCCGTGGCCGCGCGGTTTTCCGGCAGCAGCGGGTTGGGAATGCCGTTGGGGAAATTGCCGTCCGGCTCATGGCAGATGCGGATGAATTCGAGCGGCAGGTGCGGCGCCAGCAGGTCGACGATGGCACCGGCGCCGCCGTTGCCGGCGTTGACCACCAGCTTCAGCGGCTTCAGTCGGGAAACGTCCACATAGCTCAGCAGGTGCTGGATGTAGGCGCTCTTGTCATGGTCGGTGTGCTGCGCGGCCTGCGCCGGCACGGGCGCGCTGGTATCGGCGGCCACCGCATCGGAAATCGCGAACAGGCCGGTATCGGAACTGATCGGCCGCGCGTTTTCCTTCACCAGCTTCATGCCGTTGTAATCCATCGGATTATGGCTGGCGGTCACCATCACCCCGCCGGCGGCGCCGCGATGGTCGGTCTGGAAGTAGACCTCTTCGGTACCGCACAGGCCGATGTCGATGATCTCGCGGCCCGCCCCGCGCAGGCCGGCGGCCAGCGCATCCTGCAGGCCGGCGCTGGTCAGCCGCACGTCATGGCCCAGCACCACCGGGCCGGGGGCCAGCTGCGCAGCCAGGGCCGTGCCGATACGGCGGGCCAGGTCTTCGTTCAGCTCTTCCGGTACGCGGCCGCGGATGTCATAAGCCTTGAAGGCGGGCAGGGGCATCGATCGAATCCTTGGTGAGATCAGTCCGCTAGTGTAATCCGAGGCGGGTTTGGGAAATGTTCCCGTGCCGCAACGGCACCTGACCGGGCGATACCGTTACTCCGGGGCCGTGCGGCGGCGGCCGCGGCTACGCTTCTTCGGGGTCACCCCCGGCAGCGGCGCCAGCAGCGCCTCCAGGTCCTCATCGTTGAAGCGCGGTGCGGCCGAATCGGCGCCTTCCAGCAGGGTGTCGGCCAGCGCGGCCTTGCGCTGCTGCAGCTCGGCGATGCGCTCTTCGATGCTGCCGGCGGCAATCAGCCGGTACACGAACACCGGCTGCTGCTGGCCGATGCGGTGCGCCCGGTCGGTGGCCTGGCTCTCCGCGGCGGGGTTCCACCACGGGTCGAAGTGGATGACCGTGTCGGCGGCGGTCAGGTTCAGGCCCACGCCACCGGCCTTCAGGCTGATCAGGAAGATCGGCACCTCGCCCTGCATGAAGCGCTGCACCGGAGTGGCCCGGTCCTGGGTATCGCCGGTCAGTTGCACGTAGCCCAGGCCCAGTTCGTCCAGGGTCTGGCCGATCAGGGCCAGCATGCTGGTGAACTGCGAGAACAGCAGGATGCGCCGGCCCTCTTCGACCATGTCCGGCAGCATGTCGCGCAGCAGCTCCAGCTTGGCCGAAGGGGCCTGCCGGGCCGGGGTTTCACCGGGCAGCAGGCGCGGGTCGCAGCAGACCTGGCGCAGCTTCAGCAGCGCGTCCAGCACCACGATGTGGCTGCGGCCCAGGCCCTGGCTGGCCACCGCCTCGCGCACCTTGGCTTCCATCGATGCACGCACGGTTTCGTACAGATCACGCTGCGCACCTTCCAGCGCCACGCTGCGGGTGATCAGGGTCTTGGCCGGCAGTTCGGTGGCCACCTGGTCCTTGCGACGGCGCAGCATGAACGGGCGCAGGCGCTGCGCCAGCAGGTGCGCGCGCTGCGGGTCGGTGCCGCGCTCGATCGGGTGCCGCCAGTGCTGGTTGAACAGCTTTTCGCTGCCCAGCAGGCCGGGCAGCAGGAAATCGAACTGGGTCCAGAGTTCGCCCAGGTGGTTTTCCAGTGGCGTGCCGGTCAGGCACAGGCGGTGCCGCGCGCGCAGCGTGCGCAGGGTGACCGCGGCGCGCGACTTCGGGTTCTTCACCTGCTGCGCCTCGTCCAGGATCAGCAGGTGGTAATCGTGGGCCTGCAGCGCGGCTTCATCGCGCCACAGCAGCGGGTAGGTGGTCAGCACCAGGTCGTGTTCGCCGATGCGGGCAAAGTCATCGGTGCGGTCGTTGCCGTGCAGCACCAGCACCCGCAGGTCGGGGGTGAAGCGCGCCGCTTCGGTCTGCCAGTTGTGCAGCAGCGAGGTGGGCACCACCACCAGCGCCGGCTGCTGCAGCCGCCCGGCCTCTTTTTCCAGCAGGATGTGGGCCAGCGTCTGCAGGGTCTTGCCCAGGCCCATGTCGTCGGCCAGCACGCCGCCCAGGTCCTGCTGGCGCAGGTACTGCAGCCAGGCCAGGCCTTCGCGCTGGTAGGGGCGCAAGGTCGCGGCCAGGCCGGCCGGCGGCGTTACCTCGCCCAGCGCCGGGGCCTGCATCAGGCGCTGCACCAGCGCACGGGTGTCCTTGCGGCTCTTGAACTGCAGGCGTGCATCGTCCTGCAGCGCACGCAGGCGGCCACGATCGCGCGCGGACAGGCGCAGGGCGCCACCGCGCTGGGTGAACAGGTCGGCCAGCAGCGCGATGACCGGCTTCAACCGGCCGGCGCGCAGCGCAATGCGGGTGTTGTCACCGGCCGACAGCAGGATGTTCTCGTCATCGCCGATGCTGTCGATCTGCCCGCGCAGCCAGCGCGGATCGGTCTGCAGCACCTGCTGCAGCAGCGGGGCCAGCGGCACCCTGCGGTCATCGACCTCGATGTCCAGCGCCAGGTTGAACCAGCCCTCGTCCTTCGGGTCGGCCTGGATATCGAGCTGGATATCGTCCACCCGGGTGATGCGATGGCGGAAATCGTCGGCCGGTTCGATCTTCCAGCCCAGGGCCTCCAGGCGTGGCACTTCGTCCAGCAGGAAATGGGTCCAGTCATGCGTGCGCAGGTCGAACTGCGGGCCGGCGCCGTCCAGCACCGCACGCGGATTCTGGTCGCGGTACAGCTGCACGCTGCGCAGTTCGGTCTCGCGCCGGGCCTCTTCGGCCAGGTCGCGCGGCAGCAGCGCCAGGCGACCGTCGGCATCGTGCGCGAACAGGGTGGGGTCATCGAGGAAGCGCACGTGCTCGTCGTACTCGAACGCCACCGTGGCCACGTCGGCCCATTGCGAGGGCGCGCGGTAGCCCAGCCAGGCGGGCCGGAATTCGACCGTATGCAGGCGCAGCACGGGGGTCATGGCCTGCACCTGCAGCGTCGCCAGCGCAGCGTCACCGCCCGGTCGCGGCAGCGCGGGGTCGATCTGCATCAGCAGTTGGGCCACGATGGGTTCTTCGTTGGGCAGCAGCGGCGGCAGCTCCAGGAATTCGTCGGCGTCGGCCACGGCCACGTCCAGCAGCAGCGGCCCGACCTCGCCGGTGGCCGGGTCCAGGTAGCAGGCCGAATGGCCCAGCACCATGCCCTGCGCACCGCCTTCCACCTCCAGCCACGGCGTGGGCAGGATGGTGCCCTGCTGCGGCAGGGCGCGCCAACCCAGCGTGCCGCGGCGCGGTGCACCGCTGCGTGCGGGCACGCGCTGGCCCGGGCCGTCGCCATGGATCCAGCCATGGCCGCTGGCCACGATCAGCTGCAGGGTCGCGTTGATATCGAACTGACGGCCCTTCATGCGGCCCTGGCGCAGCGCCCACAGCTGCGCCAGCACGGCCACGTCGTCCTGGCTGAGATAGCCGGGCGGCTCCAGCAGCAGTTCGGGGGTGACGTCCAGCAGCTTTTCGAAGGTGAGTGGACCGCCGGCGGCCTGGTGGGTGCGGCGCGGCAGGATCGCGGGCCGGTTCTGGAAGGTGCCCACGTCGAAGGCGATGCCGCGCGGCTGCACGCGCGCCGGCGTGCTGCGCGCCGCCTGCCAGCGCGACAGTTCGTCCAGCAGTTCGGCACGGGGCGGCATGGCCAGGTCCTGCGCGCTCAGCGGTGCCGGGTCCTGCGCCAGCTCGGGTTCCAGCAGCTGGATCACCAGCACCGTGGCCACGTGCTTGCAGTTCTGCCCCACCGGGCAGGTGCACTGGCTGTGCAGGCGGCTGCGCGCGGTGCGCGTGCTGGCCGCCAGGTCGATTTCCACGTGGTAGGGCTGGCGCGCGCTGCCCTGGACCTCGGCCGTCAGCATGTCGCCCTGCAACTGCAGGTCGCGCACGCTGGACAGGTAGTGCGCGGTCTTCTGCAGCGTGCGTTCGTCGATCCAGCGCAGCAGGTCTTCGTCGGTATAGGTCAGGGCCATCGCTACCTGGGGGGCGGCGGCGTGGCGGGGCCACGCTGCGTGGAGGGTGCGGCATTCTACCCAAAGCCCCTGCAACGCCCCGACAATGCTGCGGCGCATCCAGGGCCCGGGCGGGGCTGCGGCTAGAATGCCTTCATTCTTACCGTGCAGGGCAGTACAGCAATGCAGCAATCGACTTCCAGCAGCAAGCGCAGCAAGCGCTTCGCCTCGGCGGCGCAGGCGCTGCAGGGCGTGGTCGCCGATGGCCAGATCCTGGCCGTGGGTGGCTTCGGCCTGTGTGGCATTCCCGAAGCGCTGATCGCGGCGCTGCGCGACAGCGGTGCCAAGGGCCTGACGGTCATTTCCAACAATGCAGGCGTGGATGGCTTCGGCCTGGGCCAGCTGCTGGAAACGCGGCAGATCAAGAAGATGATCTCGTCCTACGTGGGCGAGAACAAGGAATTCGAACGCCAGTTCCTGGCCGGCGAGCTGGAACTGGAATTCAACCCGCAGGGCACCCTGGCCGAGCGCCTGCGTGCCGGCGGTGCGGGCATCCCGGCGTTCTTCACGGCCACCGGCTACGGCACCGTGGTGGCCGAGGGCAAGGAAACCCGTGAATTCGACGGCAAGCACTACGTGATGGAAACCGCGCTGCGCGCCGACGTGGCCCTGGTGAAGGCGTGGAAGGCCGACGAGGCCGGCAACCTGGTGTTCCGCAAGACCGCGCGCAATTTCAACCCGGCCTGCGCGATGGCCGGCAGGGTGTGCATCGTGGAAGTGGAAGAGGTGGTGCCGGTGGGCGCGATCGATCCGGACCAGGTGCACCTGCCGGGCATCTACGTGCACCGCATCGTGCACAACCCGCATCCCGAAAAACGCATTGAACAGCGCACGATCCGCGCGGAGGGCAACTGACATGGCGTGGACCCGTGACGAGATGGCGGCGCGTGCCGCCCGCGAGCTGACCGATGGCGCCTATGTGAACCTGGGCATCGGCCTGCCGACCCTGGTGGCCAACCACATTCCCGAGGGCGTGGACGTGTGGCTGCAGTCGGAAAACGGTCTGCTCGGCATCGGCCCGTTCCCGACCGACAGCGAAGTGGACGCCGACCTGATCAATGCCGGCAAGCAGACCGTGACCGCACGCGCGGGCGCCAGCTACTTCGGCAGCCACGACAGCTTCGCGATGATCCGCGGCGGCCACGTGAACCTGGCCATCCTGGGCGCCATGCAGGTGACCGACAAGGGCGACCTGGCCAACTGGATGGTGCCGGGCAAGATGGTCAAGGGCATGGGCGGGGCGATGGACCTGGTGGCCGGCGTGCAGCGCGTGGTGGTGCTGATGGAGCACACCGCCAAGAACGGCGAGCACAAGATCCTGGCCGAGTGTTCGCTGCCGCTGACCGGGGTGGGCGTGGTCGACCGCATCATCACCGACCTGGCTGTGTTCGACGTGACCGACCGCGGCCTGGTGCTGGTGGAAGCCGCGCCCGGCGTTGGCGATGACGAACTGGAAGAGAAGACCGGCGTGGCGTTCGCCCGCGCCTGATCCATCACCGGGCACCGGCAGCGGTGCCCGGTACCTGCCGGACAACCATGGACCTGCACCTGACCGATGCCCGTGTGCACTGGCACCGCCGCTGGCTTGAGCGCAGCGCGGCCGATGCGCTGTTGCGCACCCTGCGCGCCGAGGTTGCCTGGGAAGTGCACCGCATCCGCATGTTCGGCCGACAGGTCGATTCCCCGCGGTTGAGCTGCTGGATGGGCGATGCCGATGCGCGCTACCGCTATTCCGGGGCCGATTTCGTACCGGCGCCGTGGCATCCGGCGTTGCTGCCGCTGCGCGAGCGCCTGGCGGACTTCTGCGGGGCATCGTTCAACAGTGTGCTGCTGAACCGCTACCGCGATGGCGAAGACGGCATGGGCTGGCACCGTGACAACGAACCCGAACTGGGACCGGCGCCGATGATCGCCTCACTCAGCCTGGGCGCCGAACGCCGTTTCCTGCTGCGCCGCCGTGACGACCACGGCCGCAAGGCGGAAGTTGCGCTGGGGCATGGCGATCTGCTGCTGATGGGCGGCGCCACCCAGACCCATTACCAGCACGCCCTGCCACGTACCACGCGGCCCGTAAGCGAACGCATCAACCTGACCTTCCGCTGGGTGCAGCCGCGCTGAGCGCGTGCCGCCCTGCGCACCGGGTAGCGCCGGGCCATGCCCGGCGAGCGCAGCGGTTACCGTGGGGTCAGGCGCGTACCAGATCGATGCCGGCAGAGAGAACACCACGCCCGAACTGCCGGTAGTTGCCGTTCATCAGCTCGCGCAGGACGGTGGGAATCCGCCGCAGGCGCAACGCCGGCAGCGTGGCCCGCGCGCTGACATGGCGGTGCTTGCGTTCGATCAGCGCGATCATCGGCGGTGGCAGGTGCAGCAGGCGCGCGCGCTGCAGCAGCACCTCGCATTGGCTCTGCTCGGTCTGCAACTGGCGCTGGCGGCGCACCGACCGCGGCGCAGTATCGTTGCCGCCGAGCCCCAGCTGGTTGTTGCCGTGCAGGCGGTAGCCGATGAGCGCGTCGGGCAGGCTGTCGATCTGGCCGCGCATGGCCGCCAGCGTGCCGATCCAGGCGTCATGCACCCAACCGGTAGCGGGCAGCGGCAGCGCATCGGCCAGCACCTGGCGGCGGAAGGCCATGGCCGCACCGGTCATCAGATTGCGCTTCAGCATCAGGCGGAATCCGTCGCCGGCATGCATGCGTGCGCGTTCGGCGGCGGTGTAGTGCAGCGCGTCGAACAACGCGCCCGGCAGCGGTTGTCCGGCGGCGTCGATCAGCTGCGCGTCGCAGTGCAGGGCCAGCAGCGCCGGGCGCGCGGCGAATTCGGCGCAGAAGCGCTGCAGTTTGTCGGCGTGCCAGACGTCGTCGTGGTCGCACAGGAAGATCAGGTCGCCGCTGCAGGCGCGCAACGCGCCGTCGAAGTTGCGGCGGTAGCCCACGTTCTGCGGGTTCACCTGCAGGTCCACCGCGATGCCGGCCGCTTCGGCGCGCGGCACGAAGGCGCGCAGCAGCGCCAGCGTGGCATCGCTGGAGACATCGTCGCGGATCACGATCTGGTCCGGCCGTCGCGTCTGCGCCAGCAGGCTGTCGAGCTGCTCCTGCAGGAATTGTTCGCCGTTGTAGGTACACACGGCGATGGAGACGGTTGGGGACATCGGCGTTGCAGAGGACAGTGTGCGCGGATTATCGCACGCAGCTGCGGGGACTCGGGGTCAGAGCCCTTTCCCTGCGGGAAAGGGATCCGACCCCGGCAACCTCAGCGCTGCAGCGCTTGGCGGTCGTTCTGCCCGCTGGCCAGGGTCCAGCCCACCACGTCCTGCGCCAGCTGCTGCAGGCCGCGTTCGAAGGCGGCGGCCACGGCCGGTACGTCGGTGCTGCCCACCGGCTGCTGCTGGCGGAAGGTGCGGTCGGCCACCACGCGCTGGTCGGCCACGTGGATCAGTTTGGCGTTCAGTTCAATCACCACCGTCGGCGTGGCCTGGCCCTGATAGTCCGATTCGAAGCGGCGCACGTCGGTGGTCAGCTTGTAGTCGGCGCGGATGCCGGCGGCCACGCGGGCCACGCCGGGCAGGCGGCCGGAATCCTCGAAGCCGCGCAGCAGGGTGTCTTCGATCATGTCGGTGGCCGGCTGTGCCCAGCTGGCGCCGCGGTAGATCTCCAGTTCCGACGGCGTGGGGCGCACGTTGATGCGCGGGCTGTCGACCATGCGCGCGGCGCTGGGCTTGGCCAGCACCAGCTGCCAGTCGCCCTGCGGCCAGGCCGGATCGACCTTCACCTGCACCGCAGGCGAGTACAGCGTGACCGGATTCTTGTCGCCGCTGCCGAGGATCGAGCAGCCACCCAGCAGGGCAACCGCCGACGCGGCCAGCAGCAGGCGCGGAAGGGGAATCAGGCTCATTTGGGTTCGAACTCCTTCGGTGCGTCGCGGCCCAGCAGGTAGCGCGCGGGATTGTTTTCCAGGCGGTCGCTGACCCGGCGCAGATCGCGGATCAGCCCGCGCAGTTCGGTCAGGGTCGGGCCCAGCTGGCCCAGCCCATCGTTGGCGAAGCTGTTGATGGCCGCGCGGTTCTCACCCAGGATCGAATCGGCGTTGCCGGCGGCCGAATCCAGCTTGCCCAGGGTGGCATCGAGCTTGTCGATGATGCCCGGCAACTGCTGCACCAGGTTCTTGTCCAGGCGTTCGATGGTGCCGTTGGTGGTCTTCAGCGTGGTGTCCAGGCTGCGTGCGGCATCGCGCGCGCTCAGCAGCAGGGCCTGGGTGCCCTGGTCACGGTCGGCCAGGCCACCGCTGATGGTTTCCAGATTGGCCAGGGTGGCGTTGATCGAGGCCACGTTGCGGTCGCTCAGGATCTGGTCCATGCGTTCGACGATACGGTTGGCCACGTCGGTGATGTTCTGCAGGGCCGAGGGCGTGGTCGGAATGATCGGCGCCGGGTCCTTGTTCACCGTGGTCAGGGTGGGGGCCTGCGGCGTGCCGCCGCTGAGCTGGATGATCGACGGGCCGGTCAGGCTGGTGATGGCCAGCTTGGCGCGGGTATCGGTCTTGACCGGCGTGTTGGAGTTCAGGCGGATGCGGGCGACCACCTGGCGCGGGTCATCGGGCACCAGGTTCAGTTCGGTGATCGACCCCACCGCGATGCCGTTGTACTGCACCGGGCTGCCCACCGACAGGCCGGTGACCGCTTCGCGGAACACCACGCGGTATTCCTGCCAGGTGCGGTCGGAGGAGTACTTGGCGGCCCACAGGCCGAAGGCCAGCAGGGCCAGGCCGGTGATCAGGGTGAACGCGCCGATCAGCACGTAGTTGGCTTTGGTTTCCATGGCTCAGGCACTCTCGATCTGTTCGCCACGCGCGGCGCGCGCGCGGGGTCCGTGGAAGTATTCCTGGATCCACGGATGATCCAGTTTCTCGATGTCAGGCAGCGGCGCGTTGGCGACCACCTTGTGGTCGGCGATCACGGCCACGCGGTCGCAGATGGCGTACAGCGTGTCCAGGTCGTGGGTGATCAGGAACACGGTCAGGCCCAGCGCTTCCTGCAGGGTCTTGATCAGGCGGTCGAACGCGGCCGCACCGATCGGGTCCAGGCCCGCGGTGGGCTCGTCCAGGAACAGCAGCGGCGGGTCCAGCGCCAGCGCCCGCGCCAGGCCGGCGCGCTTGCGCATACCACCGGACAGCTGCGAGGGCAGTTTGTTGATGGCGTCGGCGGGCAGGCCGGCCAGCTTCACTTTCAGCAGCGCGAGTTCGTAATGCCAGCGCTCGGGCAGCTCGCGGTGGTGTTCCTTCAGTGGCACCTGCACGTTCTCGCCCACGCTGAGCGAGGAGAACAGGGCGCCATCCTGGAACAGCACGCCGGTGTTGCGTTCGATGTGCAGGCGGCTTTCCGCATCGTCGGCGCGTGCATCGCGGCCCAGCACCTCGATCTGCCCGGCGTCGGGCACGCGCAGGCCGAGGATCGACCGCATCAGCACCGATTTACCGGTGCCCGAACCGCCCACCACGCCGAGGATCTCGCCGCGGCGCACGTCCAGGTCCAGCCCTTCGTGCACGGTCTGGCTGCCGAAGCGGTTGGTCAGCCCGCGCACGCGGATGGCCAGGTCGTGGCCCTGGTCGTCGTGCATGGGGGTGTCATCGTGGTGATCGTGTGTGCTCATCTCACCAGTCCATATGCATGAACCACAACGCCGCGAAGGCGTCGATGATGATCACCAGCGAGATGGTCTGCACCACGCTGGAGGTGGTGCGCTCGCCCACCGACTGCGCCGTGCCTTCCACCTTCAGGCCTTCCAGGCAGCCGATCAGGCCTATCACCAGGGCAAACACCGGCGCCTTGGAAAGACCGACCAGCATGTGCCGCACTTCCATGGTTTCGTGCATGCGCGCGATGTACATCTGCGGCGGAATATCCAGATCGAACGCACCCACCGTGATGCCACCGGCCAGGCCGGCGGCCATGGCGATGAAGGTCAGCAGCGGCAGCGTCACCAGCAGCGCCAGCAGCCGCGGCAGCACCAGCAGATCGATCGGGTCCAGGCCGAGGGTGCGCATTGCATCGATCTCTTCGCGCGCCTTCATCGCACCGATCTGCGCGGTGAACGCGCTGGCGGTGCGGCCGGCCAGCACGATGGCGGTCAGCAGCACGGCGAACTCGCGCAGGAAGGCGATGTTCACCAGTTCCACCACGTAGATCTCCGCGCCGAAGTCGCGCAGGATGGTGGAGCCGAGGAAGGCGATCACCGCGCCCACCAGGTAGGACAGCAGGGCCACCAGCGGCACCGCATCCAGCCCCACCTGTTCCATCTGGTGCACGGTGGCGGTCAGGCGGAAGCGGCGCGGTTCCTTGAACAGGCGCGCGGCCTTGACCAGGTTTTCGCCCAGGAAGCTGCACAGCGCCTTGATGTTGTGGCCGGTGGTGTGGACGCTGACGCCCAGCCGCTCCAGCGCGGCCAGCACGCCGAAGTCGCGCTTGGGCTTGGGCCGGTCGTCGGCCACTTCCTCGATCGTGCACACCAGCGCCTGGTGGTCGGGGCGGAAGTGCAGGGCGTGTTCGCCCAGGTCGGCACGATGGGCCACCCGCAGCACCTGCAGCACGCCGGCCGAATCCAGCTGCTCGATGGCGGTGGCGTCGATGCCGGTCAGCTTCTCGGGAACGTCGCGCAGCACCTCGGCCGCCGCCAGTGCGGTCTTCAAGGTCCAGTGGCCGGACAGATGGATCAGCCCGGGATCGTGGGCATCCTGTTCCAGCCGGGGGCTGTGGTTCGGGGTCATGGGGGCCATTCGGGTCGCAGCATAACCGTTCTGAATTGCACGTCGCGTCGAACCGGGATGAATTTCTCCTGCCGGGCCCTCCGTAGGTAATACTACGGCGCATGTCCGCCGATGCTCACGCCATCCCCACGCCCCAGGCCACCTATGCACAGCGCGTGGCCTTTGTTTCCGAGATCGCCGGTCGCCTGCACAGCTATGGCACCACCGCCCAGCGCCTGGAAGCGGCCGTGGTGGCGCTGGCACGGCAACTGGACCTGGATTGTGAGCCGTGGTCGAACCCGACCGGCATCATCCTCAGCTTCAGCGACCCGGCACGCGCCATCGGTTCCAGCGACATCACCCGCGTGATCCGCCTGGCGCCGGGCGAAAACGATCTGCACAAGCTGAGCGTGGCCGACCGCATCGCCGAGGAAGTGGCCAACGGGCGCATGAGCCTGGCCCAGGGCCATACCGCGCTGCGCCAGTTGGACAAGGATCCGGGCCGTCGCGGCAAGCTGCGCACCATCCTGTCGTTCAGTCTGGGCGCGGCCGGCGTGGCCGGCATGTGGAAGCTGCCGTGGCTGGATATCGCCACCGCTGGCGTGATCGGCCTGATGATCGGCCTGCTCGGCATGCTCACCGATCGTCGCCCGGCCACCCGCGAAGCCGGCGAAGCGCTGGCCGCGCTGCTGGCCGGCCTGGTCGCCACCCTGGTGGCTGCCTTCGTCGGCGCGCTGAACCTCAACACCGTCATCATCGCCTCGCTGGTGGTGCTGCTGCCCGGCATGTCACTGACCAATGCGGTGAACGAGTTGGCCAGCCAGCACTGGGTCTCGGGCACGGCGCGGTTTGCCGGCGCGCTGACCACCATCATGAAACTGAGCGTGGGCGCGATGATCGCGGTCACTCTGGCCGATGTGCTGGGTCTGGACCCGGTCATCCGTGCCTCGCGTCCGCAGGGGCCGTGGGTGGAGTGGGGTTCGCTGCTGACCGCGGCATTCGCGTTCGCGATGCTGTTCAAGGCCAATCGCCGCGACTACCCGTGGGTGATCGCCGCATCGGTGGCCGGTTATGCCATTTCCAAGTTCGGTGGCCACGCCTGGGGCGCACCGGCAGGCATCTTCCTGTCGGCCATGCTGCTGACGGCCGGCGGCAACCTGTTCGGGCGACTGGTCGGTCGCCCCGGCGCGATCATCCGCCTGCCGGGCATCATCATGATGGTGCCCGGCAGCACCAGCCTGCGCGGCGTGCTGACCCTGGTCCAGCAGCAGGACGTGGGCGCCGGCCAGAGCGTGTTCCTGACCGTGCTGAACGTGGTGATGGCGCTGGTGGCCGGCCTGTTGTTCGGCAACCTGCTGATGCCGGCGCGCAAGACACTGTGATGATGGCGGTGGGTGTGGACCGTTGGTCCGCACGCCGGGCCACAAAAAAACGCCGGCGTTCGCCGGCGTTTTTTCATTCCAGCCTGGGCAGGGCTCAGGCCTTCTTGATCAGGAAATCTTCCGGCTTCTTGTTGCCCTTGGCGGTCAGTTCCGCCATCCAGCGCGGCTGCTTGCCACGGCCGGTCCAGGTTTCCTTCGGGTTGGCCGGGTTGCGGTACTTCGGTGCCACCTTGCCCAGCTTGCGGCCGGCGGTCTTGGCCGGGGCCTTGGCGGCCTTGCGTGCACGCGGTGCCGGGGCAGCAGCGCCACCGAACAGCTCTTCGATGGTGTAACCCTCGGTCTTGGCCAGCTTGCTCAGCTGCGCGCGCACCTTGGTGATCGGGCGGCGCTTGGCGACGATGGTCTGCTGCTTCTTGGCGGTACGGATCAGGGCGCCCAGCTCACGTGCCGACAGGCCGCTCAGGTCGATGCTCATTCAAATACTCCGGGAAATACATTGATGGACAGGGACGAGCCGGTCCATGGCGGTCGCTGGACAGGGTAATGTCGATTTACTGCCAGCACAAACATTTATTGGTTTCTGATATTACGAATTGCGACTGCCGACATATTCAGACGTCGATGCCACCGGTGGACGCAAAAAAAAAGACCGGGGCGGACCCCGGTCTCTTCGTCAGCCCTGCAGTCGCTGCAGCAGGGTGGCCTTGTCCAGGCTCTCGGCCTCGCTGGCCGTGCGTGCGCGGTACTCGTACGTACCGGCGGCCAGGCCGCGTTCGCTTACCACCACGCGGTGCGGCACACCGATCAGTTCCATGTCGGCGAACATCGCGCCCGGGCGCAGGCCGCGGTCGTCCAGCGCGGCGTCCAGGCCGGCCTCGCGCAGCTCCTGCAGCAGCCCGGCGGCCGCTTCGGCCACGCTGGCGTCACCCTTCGGGTTGATCACGCAGACCACCACCTGCCAGGGCGCCATCGCCTCGGGCCAGATGATGCCGGCCTCGTCGTGGTTCTGTTCGATGGCGGCAGCCACCACGCGCGAGATACCAATGCCATAGCAGCCCATGGTCATCACGGCAGCCTTGCCGTTCTCGTCCAGCACGGTGGCCTGCAGCGCTTCGGCGTACTTGCGGCCGAGCTGGAACACGTGGCCGACCTCGATGCCGCGGGCGATCTTCAGCTCGCCGCCGTCGCGGGCACGATCACCGGCACGCACGTTGCGGATATCCACCACTTCCGGTTCCGCCAGGTCGCGGCCCCAGTTCACCCCGGCCAGGTGGAAACCGGCCTCGTTGGCACCGACGACGAAGTCGGCCATGGCCGCCACTTCGCGGTCGGCCAGCACGCGGATCGCCTTGGCCGGGCCAACCGGGCCCAGGAAGCCGGGAACGCTGCCCAGGTGCTCGGCGATTTCTGCTTCGCTGGCAAACCGCTGGTCTTCCAGGCCGGCCACCTTGGCCAGCTTGATCTCATTTACTTCGTGGTCGCCGCGCACCAGCGCCAGCACGAAGCCGGCTTCGGTCATCAGCGCCACCGACTTCACCGTGCGCTGCAGGTCGATGCCCAGCAGCGCGGCCACGTCTTCGCAGGTCTTCTGGGTGGGGGTTTCCACCTTGCGCAGGGTTTCGGTGGCGGCCGCGCGCGGCGCCGGATCGGCGGCAACGGCCGCTTCCATGTTGGCGGCATAATCCGAGCCGGTGGAAAACACCAGCGCGTCCTCGCCGGAATCGGCGATCACGTGGAATTCCTGCGACGCATCGCCGCCGATGGCGCCGGAGTCGGCCTGCACCATGCGGAAATCCAGGCCCAGGCGGGTGAAGATGCGGCTGTAGGCCGTCTTCATGTTTTCGTATTCGCGCACCAGATCTTCATCGTGCAGGTGGAACGAATACGCATCCTTCATCAGGAACTCGCGCGCGCGCATCACGCCGAAACGCGGGCGGATCTCGTCGCGGAACTTGGTCTGGATCTGGTAGAAATTGACCGGCAGCTGCTTGTAGCTGGACAGCTCGCTGCGGGCGAAATCACACGCTGCTTCTTCGGCGGTGGGGCTGTAGCAGAAGGTCTGTTCCTTGCGGTCCTTGATCTTCAGCAGCTGCGGGCCGAACTTTTCCCAGCGCCCGGTCTGTTCCCACAGTTCCTTGGGCTGGATGGTGGGAATCTGGAATTCCACTGCGCCGGCGCGGTCCATTTCCTCGCGCACGATGCGTTCCACCTTGCGCAGCACGCGCAGGCCCAGCGGCGACCAGGTGTACAGGCCCGAGGCGAGCTTGCGGATCATGCCGGCGCGCAGCATCAGCCGGTGGCTGGTCAGCTCGGCGTCGCTGGGGGTTTCCTTGGTGGTATGCAGGTGGAACTGGGAAAGGCGCATCGTCGGCTTCGGGATAACGGCAGAGACGCCTATTCTGCCAGCCCGGCCGGGGGGTGGGGTACTGGCAGGGCTTGCAGCCCTGCACCCGCTGTAGAGTCGAGCCATGCTCGACTGAAGCAACGTCAAAAGCGGGCTATCTGTGGGATGGCGGGGTGGGTCCGGTTGCGGGGGACGGCGCAAGTACGTCCTTGTAGCCTCGGTCGCGCCATCCATGGCGCTCACGCCCCCGCAACCGGACCCACCCCGCCTTCGACAGTTTCCCGCGATCTGCCGGAACGGCATCCCGCTCTGGTAGGTGTCGACCTTGGTCGACACGGCTGAATTCATTCGATTTCTGACAGATGTGTCGACCAAGGTCGACACCTACCAACAGCCGCGTGAACCTGTCAGAGGCGGGGCGGTGTCGGACTGCGGGGTGTCAGCCGCATGGATGCGGCTGCCAAGCCTACAGGGACGTACTTGCGGCGTCCCCGCGGTCCGACACCGCCCCGCCATCCCACGGAAAGCGCGCTGTGGCTGTTGCTTCAGTCGAGCATGGCTCGACTCTACAGCAGGTGCAGGGCTGCAAGCCCTGCAGCCCCCCCTTAACTTTGCGGGGGGCAGTACGCCTTGATGGCCGCTTCGGCCAGGCCCTTCTGCGCGGTGCGCTGTTCCGGGGTCAGCGCGGTGTCGGCCTTGCCATCGCCGTCGGTGTCCTGCATCACCGGGCCGCTGCCTTCCAGCAGGGTCACGTTGGCGCGCGCGGTGCTGCACTGTTCCGGTACCGGGGCGGCTTCGGCGGCCGCGGCCGCCGGGGCCTGCGGGCTGCGTGCCTGCTCGCGGGTTTCGTATTTCGCCCCGGCCGGCGGCGTTTCCGAATACTGGGTCACGCCCTTGGCGTCCTTCCACTTGTAGACCGGGCCAGCCTGCACCGTGGCCGTGGCCAACAGCAGCAGGAAACCAAGGCAGGGCAGGGCACGCATGGCAAACTCCACAGAATGGGCGTAGAACGCCGATTGCAGCATTGCCGCCGACCGCTGGCAAGTCGATTAAACTGGATTCCATGGACCCGATCACACCGCCGCCGCGTTCGCGCACGATTTACCTGCTGCCCAACCTGTTCACCACTGCGGGTCTGTTCTCCGGCTTCTACGCGATCATCGCCGCGGCCAACGACCAGTTCGTCAATGCGGCCATTGCCGTGTTCGTGGCGGCGGTGATGGATGGCCTGGACGGGCGCGTGGCGCGCCTGACCGGTACCAGCAGCGAATTCGGCGTGCAGTACGACTCGCTGGCCGACCTGGTCAGCTTCGGCATGGCCCCGGCGCTGGTCATGTACCACTGGTCGCTGTCCGAACTGAAGCTGGATGGCGAACTGGCCGGCCGCCTCGGCTGGGCCGTGGCCTTCCTGTACGCGGCCTGCGCGGCGCTGCGCCTGGCCCGCTTCAATACCCAGGTGGCCGTGGTCGACAAGCGCTGGTTCGTCGGCCTGGCCAGCCCGGCCGCTGCGGGATTGATGATGTCCTTCGTCTGGGCCTTCGCCGATGGCACCCTGGGCTGGAGCGGCGACCAGCTGCGCTACGTGGCGCTGGCGGTCACCGTGGTGGCGGCCCTGCTGATGGTCAGCCGGGTGCGCTTCTGGAGCTTCAAGGGCGGCGCGGCCAAGGGCACCCGCTCTGACCGCGTGCCGTTCCTGGTGCTGGCGCTGGTGCCCATCGCCATTGCCATTGCTGTGATCGACCTGCCGCGCGTGCTGTTGGCGGTAGGCCTGTTGTACGCGCTGTCCGGCCCGGTGATGTGGGCGGTGCAGCGCCTGCGCAAGAAGCCCGAGGCCGCGTGAGCCAGGACCTGCCCGTGTTGTGGTCACCGGCCCAGCAGGCCTGGCTGCAGGCCATGGGCTACACCGTTTTCCACGACGGCCAGTTGGCCGCCGAGCTGGATGCCGCGCTGCAGTTGAGTGTGGCCGAGGCTGACGCAGCGGCCGCGCCCGCTGCCGAGCCGGCGCGGGCGGCGCCGCGCATGGCGCCTGCCGACAGCGCCGATGTTCCCTTCGAGCCGCGCGAAGCGCGCCCGGCGGCGCCGCGTCGGCCGCCACCGGTGGCAGCACCTGACACGGTGCCGGCCGCGGCGCGGTCCTTGCCGTCCGGCAATGCGCGGCAGCCGGCGGTGCGACTGCCCGACCGTCTGCAGATCGCGCTGCTGCGCGCCTCCGGCTGCAATCCGAATGACCCGGCCACCCAGGCACTGATGGACAGCTGGCCGCTGGATACCCTGCGCCGCGATCCGGCCGCCAAGCGCGCGTTGTGGCCGCAGCTGCGCGCACTGCGCAAGCGGGGCACGCCATGAGTGCGGTCGCCCAGCCAGGGCCGGTCAGCCTGCGCGCACTGCGCGAGAACGACCTGAATGCCGTCATGGCGATCGAACTGCGCGGGTACCCGTATCCGTGGACGCGCGGCATTTTCCTGGATTGCCTGCGTGCCGGGTATCCCGGCCTGGCGATGGAACAGGACGGTCTGCTGATCGGTTACGGCGTGCTCAGCCTGGCCGCCGATGAGGCGCACGTGCTCAACATCTGCATCGATCCGCTGGTGCAGTCGCGCGGTCTGGGCCGGCAGCTGCTGCGTGCCCTGGTCGAGATGGCGCGCAACCGCGGCGCGCAGCGCGTGTTCCTGGAAGTGCGGCCGTCCAATACGCCGGCATTGCGGCTGTACCACAGCGAAGGTTTCAACGAGATTGGCCGGCGCCCGCGCTATTACCCTGCCGCGCAGGGCCGCGAGGATGCGCTGGTGATGGCCATCGAACTGGTCAACGACGACCTGCAGACGATGCCGCCGCTGTAACCGGCATCGCTTGGCCGCTGCGCTCGCCGGGCATGGCCCGGCGCTACCGATACCGATGCGTTGCCGTCACGCCAACCGCAGCGCCAGCACCCCGCCCACGATCAACCCGGCCGCCAGCCAGCGTGCGCGCGGCACGCGTTCGCGCAGCAGGAACACCGAAATCAGCAACGCGAAGACGATGGACGATTCGCGCAGCGCCGACACCATCGCCACCGGCACCTGGGTCATCGCCCACAGCGCCATCGCATAGGACGCGGTGGTGCCCAGGCCCCCGGCCACGCCCAAGGGCCACTGCTGGCGCGCATAGGCCAGTACCGCGCGGCGGCGCGTGTACAGCGCCCACGCCGGCAGGGGGATGCCCGACAGCAGGAACAGCCACAGCGTGTAGGCCAGCGCGCTGCCGGACTGGCGCGCGCCGTGTGCATCGACCAGCGTGTAGGTGGCGATCATCAGCGCCGTCAGCAGGGGCAGCCCGAGCTGGCCGCCGCGCGCACCCAGCGCCATGCACAGGATGCCGGTACTGACCAGCACCACGCCCAGCCACGCCGCCGGCGGCAGGGACTGGCCGAACAGGCTGCCGACCAGCGCGACCAGGATCGGCGCGCAGCCACGCATCAGCGGGTAGGCCAGGCTCATGTCCACCTGCTGGTAGCAGCGTGCCACCAGCGCGTAGTAGATCACCTGCAACACCACCGAGGCGGCCAGCCACGGCCAGCTGTCGGCCGCAGGCAGGGGCAGCCAGGGCAGGGCGGCGGCCGACAGCAGCGCGGCGCTGCCAGTGACCAGCACGGTGCCGAGGAATTTGTCCGGCCCGCGTTTGACGATCGCGTTCCAGCTGGCATGCAGCGCAGCAGCGGCCAGGACCAGCAGGAAGATGGAAAGCGGCATCGCCCGATGATGCCATGCGGTGGCGGGTGCCAACCTTGGTTGGCACATGAGCGGTGGTAGGTGCCAACCTTGGTTGGCACATTGCTCAGTGCGGACCAAGGTCCGCACCTACCAGCACATCGCACCCGTACAGCGTTACAGCTTCGCGCGCTGTTCCTGCAGGCCCGCCAGCTGGGTGTTCCAGTCGACCAGGCGCACGCGTTCCTGCTCGACCACGGCCGGCGGCACCTTGTCGGTGAACTTGGCCAGCTTGGTCTCGCTCTTTTCCTTCTCGCCTTCCACGCGCTTGATTTCCTTGTCCAGGCGCGCGCGCTCGGCATCCAGGTCGACCAGGCCTTCCAGCGGCACCAGCAGCTTCAGCTCACCGACGATCGCGGCCGCTGCCGGCGGTGCGCTTTCGCCTTCGGCCAGCCACTGGATGCTGTCCAGTTTCAGCAGGAACGACAGCGAGGCGCTGAAGCGTTCAATGCGCACGCGATCCTGCGCCAGGCCGGCCTGCAGGCGCAGCGGCACCAGCTTGGACGGCGCCACGTTCAGTTCGCTGCGCACGCGGCGCACCGCACTGATCACGGCCTTCAGCCATTCCACGTCGGCCTCGGCCTGGGCGAAATCGCCGGCAAATTCGTCGGCGGTCGGATACGGACGCAGCGACAGCGTGGTTTCGGCCAGGCCCAGGCGCGGGGCCAGCTGCTGCCACAGCTGTTCGGTGATGAACGGGGTGAGCGGGTGCAGCAGGCGCAGCAGCGCTTCCAGCACGTACAGCAGGGTGTGGCGGGTGCTGTGCGCATCGGCGGCGTCGGCACCGTTCAGTGCCGGCTTGCTCAGTTCCAGGAACCAGTCGCAGAACTCGTTCCAGGCGAACTCATACAGGCACTGGGCCAGCAGGTCGAAGCGGTAGTTGGCGTAGTGGCCCTTGGCCTCGGCCGACACCGCGGCCAGGCGCGCCAGGATCCAGCGCTCGGCGTCGGTGCGCGGCTGCGGCACGCCGGTGAACGCGGCACCCTCGGTGTTCATCAGGGTGAAGCGGCTGGCGTTCCACAGCTTGTTGCAGAAGTTCTTGTAGCCCTCGGCGCGGTTCATGTCGAACTTGATGTCGCGACCGTGGGTGGCCAGCGCGGCGATGGTGAAGCGCAGCGCGTCGGCACCGTGGGCGGCGATGCCGTCCGGGAACTCCTTGCGGGTGGCCTTTTCGATCTTCTCCACCATCTTCGGCTGCATCAGGCCGCCGGTGCGCTTGGCTACCAGGTCGTCGATGCTGATGCCGTCGATGATGTCCAGCGGATCGAGCACGTTGCCCTTGCTCTTGGACATCTTCTGGCCCTGGCCGTCGCGGATCAGGCCGGTGAAGTAGACGTCCTTGAACGGGATCTTCCCGGTCAGGTTGTCGGTGGCCATGATCATGCGTGCCACCCAGAAGAAGATGATGTCGAAGCCGGTGACCAGCACCGACGACGGCAGGTAGCGGTCGAAGCCACGCTCGGCCATGGCCTGTTCGTTCGGCCAGCCCAGGGTCGAGAACGGCCAGATCTGCGAGGAGAACCAGGTCTCCAGCACGTCGCTTTCCTGGGTCAGCTGTACATCGCTGCCGAGGTTGTGCTTCGCGCGCACTTCGTCTTCGCTGCGGCCCACGTAGCAGCTGCCGGTGGCGGCATCGAACCAGGCCGGAATACGGTGGCCCCACCACAACTGGCGGCTGATGCACCAATCCTGGATGTTGGTCATCCAGTGGCGGTAGGTGTTGATCCAGTTCGGCGGAACGAAAGCAATCGAACCGTTCTCGACCAGCTCCAGGCCACGACGCGCCAGCTCGTCCATCTTCACGAACCACTGGTCGGTCAGGTAGGGCTCGATCACCTGGCCGGTGCGGTCGCCGCGCGGCACCTGCAGCTTGTGGGCCTTGGTTTCCACCAGGATGCCCAGGTCTTCCAGCTCGGCCAGCACGGCCTTGCGGGCTTCGTAACGGTCCAGGCCCTGGAAGCGTTCGGGCGCGTTTTCATTCAGCGCCGCCACCGGGGTGAACAGGTTGATCATCGGCAGGTTGTGGCGCACGCCCACCTGGTAATCGTTGAAGTCGTGCGCCGGGGTGACCTTCACCACGCCGGTACCGAACGCGCGGTCCACGTAGTCATCGGCGATCACCGGCACGCGGCGCCCGGTCAGCGGCAGCACCACCTGCTTGCCGATCAGGTGCGCATAGCGCTCGTCTTCCGGGTGCACCATCACCGCGGTGTCGCCCAGCAGGGTTTCCGGGCGGGTGGTGGCCACCACCAGGTAATCGCGGGTCTCGCGCAGGGTTTCCACGCCGTCGGCATCGCGCTCGACGTGTTCGTAGCTCAGGCCTTCATCCAGCGTGTAGGCGATCGACCACAGGAAGCCGTCTTCCTCGGCGCTTTCCACTTCCAGGTCGGAAATGGCGGTCTTCAGCACCGGGTCCCAGTTCACCAGGCGCTGGCCGCGGTAGATCAGGCCCTGTTCGTGCCAGCGCACGAAGGCCTCGACCACCGCTTCAGACGGCTGCGGGTCCATGGTGAAGGTGCTGCGCGACCAGTCGGCCGAGGTGCCGAGGCGGCGCATCTGCCGTTCGATGGTGTCACCGGACTGCTGCTTCCACTCCCACACCTTGCCGATGAAGCCTTCGCGGCCCAGCGAATCACGGGTCTCGCCCTTGCCTTCCAGCGCCAGGTTGCGGCTGACCACCATTTCGGTGGCGATGCCGGCGTGGTCGGTACCGACCTGCCACAGCGTGTCGTAGCCGCGCATGCGGTGGTAGCGCACCAGCGCATCCATCAGGGTCTGCTGGAAGGCATGGCCCATGTGCAGGGTGCCGGTCACGTTCGGCGGCGGCAGCAGGATGGTGTAGGGCTCACCCTGGCCGGACGGCTTGAAGTGGCCGGCGTCTTCCCAGGCCTTGTAGAGGTCGGTCTCGAAGGACGTCGGGTCGTAGCTGGAGGCGAGTTGGGTCATGCGGGGGAACCAGGAGGTAATCGTTGAAGGATCAGGGCGCGGCTGCGGCCCATCAAGGGGGCCGGCGCGGCCTTACATGTCGTGCTTGTTCAGGTCGTAGCCGGCGGTCTTGTACTGGCGCCAGCGCTCGCGCAGCGGTTCGCGCGCTTCCGGGTCGGCCGGCACCACTTCCAGCACGCGCTCGCACTGGCCCAGCCAGGGTTCGTCGCGCAGGTTGATCACCAGCGGGCGCATCGGCGCTTCGTCGCCGGGGATGGAAATCAGCACCACGGCCTCTTCCTCGTCCACGTCCTCGCCCACGATCTGGTGCGGGATGTAGGCATCTTCGTCGAAGGACCAGAGCAGTTCGTCCAGTTCTTCGGCCTGGGCCTGGTCGCGGGCCAGCACCAGGGCGGGCAGCCCGGCGTCGTTGGCCTTGCGCGCCAGCTCGCAGACCAGGCGCAGGGGCTCGGTCAGGAAGCGGGGCTTGGCGATCAGGTAGAAATCAGCGCGGGGCATGGCAGGGTCCGGGTCGGGCAGGGGCCCGGCATGCCGGGCGGGGGCAGGCCGGAGGATGCCCCGGCCGGCGGGCGCCGGCCAGGGGCAGGTACGGCATCAGGCGCGGGCGACCTGGTCCAGCAGCCACTGGCTGAGCAGGCCCACCGGGCGACCGGTGGCCATGCCACGCTTGCCTTCGTCGCTGGCCACGCCGGCGATGTCCAGGTGCGCCCAGCGCTGCCCTTCGGCGAAGCGCGACAGGAAGCAGCCGGCGGTGATGGCGCCGGCCCAGCGGCCGCCGATGTTGTAGACGTCGGCGAAGGTCGAATCCAGCATCGGCTGGTACTCGTCCCACAGCGGCAGGCGCCAGGCGCGGTCGAACACGTGCTCGCCGGCGGCCAGCAGTTCGTTGGCCAGGTCGTCGTGCTTGCTCATCAGGCCGGCGGTCTGGTGGCCCAGGGCAACCATGCAGGCGCCGGTCAGGGTGGCCACGTCGACCAGGGCCTGCGGCTCGAAGCGCTGGGCGTAGGTCAGCGCATCGCACAGGATCAGGCGGCCTTCGGCGTCGGTGTTGCCCACTTCGATGGTCTTGCCCGACATCGAGGTGATCACGTCGGACGGGCGGTAGGCGTTGCCGTCGATGGCGTTTTCCACGGCCGGCACGACCACCACCAGGTTCAGCGGCAGCTTGGCCTTCACGGCCGCAACGAAGGTGCCGATGACGTTGGCGCCACCGCACATGTCGTACTTCATTTCCTCGATGCCGCCCTGGGTCTTCAGGTTCACGCCACCGGTATCGAAGGTGATGCCCTTGCCGACCAGCACGTAGGGCTTGGCGTCGCCTGCGCCGCTCCACTTCAGCACCACCAGGCGCGGGCGGTTGGCCGAACCGCGGGCCACGGCCAGCAGCGAGCCCATGCCCAGCGCTTCCATCTGGGTCTCGTCGAGGATCTCGGCTTCGGCGCCGTCGTGCTCACCGGCAAATTTCACGCCCACTTCAGCCAGGTAGGCCGGGGTGCAGTAGTTCGGCGGCAGGTTGCCCAGCTCGCGGGCGAACTCCACGCCGGCAGCGATGGCCTGGCCCTGGGCCAGGGCCTGGGCGTCGTCACCGGCAATGGCCAGCTGGGCCAGACCGGCATCGTCGGTCTTCTTCTTGCCCAGGGTGGCGGTGTAGCGGTAGGCGGCGTGGTCGGCGGCGATCACCGCCTGGCGGATCGCCCAGGCCGCGTCGCGGTCCTTGATGGCCACTTCGGACAGGGTGAACAGCGCGCTGCGGGCGGCGCCGGCCTTCAGCGCGCGCACGGCGTCGCCAACGGCCTTCAGGTACTGCGGCACGCCGAAACGGGCGGCATCGCCCAGGCCGACCACCAGCACGCGCGGGGCGGTCACGCCCGGCAGGTCGTGCAGCAGGGTGGTGGCGCCGGTCTTGCCGGACAGGTCGCCGCGCTGGGCCAGGGCCGCCAGGCGGCCGCCACTGGCGGCGTCCAGGGCCTGTGCGGCCGGGGTCAGGCTGTGGTCGGCATAGGCGCCGACCACCAGGCAGTCAACGGTGGCGGCAGCCGGAGCGAGGTGGTTCAGGGTGAATTCGAGGGCCATTGAGCAGATTCCATTGGCGAGTCCGTACAATCGCAGGCCGTTTACGCCCAGACAGTAGACTGGGCGGCACCGCGAACGAACCCCAGAGTTTAAACCACCGCCCCATGCTGAAGCTCGACCGATACCTGCTGGGCGATTTCGTCCAGAGTTTCCTGGCTACCCTGATCGTCCTGCTGGTGGTCAGCGTGGGCGGCGTGCTGGTGGACATCCTCGGCAACATCGCCGACGGACGCCTGCCGGCCAAGCTGCTGTTCTCGCAGCTGGGCCTGCAGTTCATCGCCTACATGCCGCTGATCCTGCCGCTGGCGCTGATGCTGGGGCTGCTGCTGGCCATTGCCCGGCTCTACCGCGATTCGGAAATGGCGGTGATCACCGCCATTGGCGTGGGGCCCAAGCGCCTGCTGCGGCCGCTGCTGATGCTGGTGGTGCCGGTGGTGCTGCTGGTGGGCGCCTGCTCACTGTGGCTGGGCCCCTGGGCCGGCCGCACGGCCGAACAGATGATCCAGGACGCCAACCGCAGCGTGCTGATGGCCGGGCTGGAGCCGGGCCGCTTCACCCCGCTGTCCAATGGCGGGGTGGTCTACCTGTCCTCGATCTCGCCCGACGGCACCCAGCTGGGCAAGGTGTTCCTGCAGCGGCAGAAGGACGACCGGCTGGAGGTGGTGTCGGCCGCCAGCGGGCGCATGTACTTCGAAGGCGACCGCCAGCGCTTCCTGGAACTGGACGATGGCCACCAGCTGGAGGGCCCGCTGGCCGGTGCCCTGGATTACCGGCTGGCGACCTTTGCCCGCAATGATGTGGCCCTGCCCGACGGCAGCGAGGCGCGCAAGGACGACGATCCGGAGCTGATGTCGACCCTGAAGCTGATCGGGGATGACCGCCCCGAGGCCCAGGCCCAGCTGCACCGCCGCCTGGCGCCGCCGCTGATCGCGCTGGCCTTCGCCCTGCTGACCGTTCCGCTGGGCCGCAGTTCGCCGCGCCAGCAGCGCTATGGGCGCATGATGCTGGCCCTGCTGGCCTACATGGTGGGCACCAACCTGACCTTCATCGGCGCCGGCTGGATTGCCGACGGCAAGATTCCCGGCGCGCTGGGGCTGTGGTGGCTGACCCTGCCGCTGCTGGCGTTCGCCATCTGGATGTACGTGCGCGATGGCCGCCTGGCCCGCCCGAAGGGAGGCCGCGCATGAAGCTGCGCCCGATGCGTTTCGATTTCTACCTGGGCCGGGCGGTGTTCACCACCGTGCTGCTCACCTGGGCCGTGCTGACCGGCCTGGACGTGGTGATGGCGTTCTCCGGTGAGTTCAAGGACATCGGCAAGAACGGCTATTCGCTGGGCCATGCCGCCGCGTGGGTGCTGTACACCGTGCCCCGCCGCGCCTACACCTTCTTCCCCACCGCCGCGGTGATCGGCGCGCTGATGGGGCTGGGCCAGCTGGCCGCCACCTCGGAGCTGACCGCACTGCGGGCGCTGGGCCTGTCGCGCAAGCGCCTGAGCGTGTCGGTGGCCATCGCCCTGTCGCTGCTGACCGGGCTGATGGTGATCAGCGCCGAGACCCTGGGCCCGTGGGGCCAGAACCGCGCCGATACCCTGAAGATGAGTGCCAAGTGGGGCACCGACATCGCCGTGGCCCGCTATTCGGGCATGTGGGCGCGCGAGGGCGATACCTTCCTCAATGCCGCCAGTGGTGAAGAGCAGCTGGTGGGCGAGAAGGGCACGCGGCTGATCCTGCGTGACGTTCGCCTGTACCAGATCGCCGAAGACGGCCGCATTGCCACGCTCACCCACGCCGCCACCGCCGAGCACGACAAGGACGGCTGGGTGCTGACCGGGGTGCGCCGCGATACCTTCGGCGAACGCTCGGCCACCCGCCAGGAAGTGGCCCGTGAGCCGTGGAATTCAAAGCTGGATGCCGGCGCGCTGGCCACCGGCATCGCCAAGCCGCGCAACCTCAGCGTGTCCGAGCTGAGCACCAGCATTGCCTACCGCGAACGCAACGGCCTGGATGCGCGTGATTTCGAAGATGTGTACTGGAGCCGCTGGTTCTACCCGGTGAACGTGCTGGCGCTGTGCCTGGCCGCCGTGCCGTTCGCCTTCGGTTCGCTGCGCAGCGGTGGCATGGGCAAGCGCCTGTTCCTGGGCATCCTGTTCGCGCTGGGCTTCTGGCTGCTGCAGTTGTTCTTCGGCCGCATGGCCGGTGCGCTGAAATTCGATTACCGCATTGCCTACGCGCTCCCGCCCATCGTCATGCTGGCGGTATCCGGCTGGCTGTTCCGGCGCCGGTAGCGTCGAGCTTGCTCGACGAATCCAGCACGTAGCTTCGGGCTCCCGCATTCCGGCGCCCGAAATTTGATTCAAAGGACCCGGCAGGTCCGCGCGTTTCTGCGCGGGCCCTGCCTTCACTGCGAGCGCGCGCGTTGCGCACCTCGCTCAACATCAAGGATGAACATGTTCCGCGCACGTCTGTTTCCCTCGCTTGCCGCCCTGCTGTTGCTGGTCGGCTGCTCACGCCCGGTCGATTTCGAGATCGACAACCCCACCGACAAGCCGGTCACCCTGACCATCGACGCGCAGCAGCACGTCATTCCGGCGCACACCGCGGTGCCGATCACCCTGGAGCCCGGCCAGTACCGGCTGCAGAGCGAGAAGATCGGCACGGTGCGCATGGTGGTCTATGCCGATGGCATCGGTGGCCTGATCAATCCGACGCTGGGCGAGTACGTGGTCGTCACCGAGCAGTACGTGACCGCCAAGACCAACTCCGGCGGCCTGGCATCGAAGGTGGAACTGAATGACGTGGTGATCGACGGTCCGTACGAGAAGGTGACCGGTCTGTTCATTCCGCGCCGCTGGGATGCGGGCCTGCTGGGCGAACTGCCGGATACGGTGGTCTCCAACGGCCCGGAAACCTCTTCCGACTACCGCACCAAGCTGTACAACGTGCCGGGGTTCTTTGCCTACCTGGACGCCGAGGACGATCTGCGGGCGGCCTTCGGCCCCGACGGCTACCAGCCGCCGCAGGCGACGGTCGCGTTCACCGCCACCAGCCTGCCGGAGCTGCCGGCCGTGTTCGAAGCAGAGGGCAAGCCGATGCGCGACCTGTACGCGCAGTATCTTGCCGCGTCCGATGCCGGTGAGCAGAAGCGCCTGAAGAAGGCCAGCCTGAAGCTGTGGCAGGATTTCGCCAAGGCGCAGGGGAAGCTCAATGGCAAGATCCCGGTGCCCGACGACGTCAAGGCCAGCGCGTTCTCGTCGCAGTTCTTCGAGCTGTGGGCGCAGCCGGCGGTGATCCTGCCCGACGCCTGACCCGCGTGCGGTGGTAGCGCCCGGCCATGCCCGGCGGATTCTTTCAGCGCTTCGGCACCCGCACCATGCGGGTGCCACTGGCGCGGTCATGCCAGGTCAGGCGCTCGCGGTCGATCCACGCCCACCAGAAGCCGAGCCCGCCCAGCAGCAGCGACAGCGTGCCGACCGTGAAGCGCCGCCACAGCTGGCCGCGCCGCAGCGGCGTGCCATCGCGCGTTTCCAGTTTGAGCCGCCACGGCCGCATGCCCAGCGTCTGCCCGCCACGCCGCCAGCTGGCCGTGGCATAGGCGCCGGTGATGCACCAGCACACCGCCCACAGCAGCCACTGCCAGGCGCTGAACGGCGCGATGTTCTCGCGCTGCGCATGACCGCTGACCGTGTAGGCCACGGTGAACACCGTGCCGGCCAGCATCCACAGCGCCAGCACCGGCCACAGATCGTAGAACAGGGCCAGCAGGCGCCACAGCAGCAGCGTGCGTGGGCGATCGGAAGCGGGCGCGGCCACGGGGGCCGTTTCACTGGCGGGGCTGGACATGCGCCGAGCATACGCAAAGCTGGCCCTGCCCGCAGGGGCCCACGTATCCTGCGCGCATGGCCGTTGTTTCCACCCCCGCCGAGCGTCGCCAACTGGTCCAGCAACTGCCCGAGCCGCGTGGCGAGGACAGCGTGCGCATCCAGCGTTTCCTGGATGCGGCCTGGGCTGAGAATGGGCTGGCGCGCGCCACCCTGGACAGCTACCGGCGAGATCTGGAAGGCCTGGCGCGCTGGCTGGATGGCCGCGATGGCGGGCTGGCCGGGGTGGAGCGCCCGGGCCTGTTCGATTACCTGGCCTGGCGCACGCGCCACGGCTGGTCGCCGCGCAGCAACGCGCGTCTGTTGTCCGCGCTGCGCGCCTTCTTCGCCGATGGCGTGCGTCGTGGCGAGCGCAGCGAAGACCCCAGCGCGCTGCTGGACCCGCCCAAGCTGCCGCGGCTGCTGCCCAAGGCGCTGGCCGAAAGCCAGATCGATGCGCTGCTGGCTGCACCGGATATCGACAGCCCGCTGGGCCTGCGTGACCGCGCCATGCTGGAACTGATGTACGCCGCGGGCCTGCGCGTGAGCGAGCTGGTGCTGTTGCCGGCCACCGCGGTCAACCTGCGCCAGGGCGTGCTGCGGGTGACCGGCAAGGGCAGCAAGGAGCGCCTGGTGCCGCTGGGGGAGGAATCGCAGCACTGGCTGGAACGTTACCTGCACGATGCCCGCCCGCAGATGGTCGGCAAGGGCCGGGTGCACGCGCTGGACGACGGGCAGACGCCGCTGTTCATCGAGCCCAGCCTGCACGCGCTGACCCGGCAGGCGTTCTGGCATCTGGTCAAGCGGCATGCGCAGGTCGCCGGTATCGACCCGGCGCGGATCAGCCCGCACGGCCTGCGCCACAGCTTCGCCACCCACCTGCTGAACCGGGGGGCGGACCTGCGCGCGCTGCAGATGCTGCTGGGCCACAGCTCGCTGTCCACCACCCAGATCTACACGCTGGTGGCGCGCGAGCACCTGCAGCAGCTGCACGCCCGCCACCACCCGCGCGGCTGAACCTGCGTGCGGGTGTGTGCACGCCATCGCGGTGCCGCTGCTGGGCCTGTGTCAGAATCGGAAGTCATCTTTCCAGCAGGTTGCTCCATGCTCCGATTCGCCATCGCCGCCGTGTTCGGCGCGCTCAGCCTGACGGCCTGTGCACAGCCCGCGCCGCCTGCCAACAAGGCGCCCGTGGCCGCGCCTGCGCGCCCGGCCGCGGCCAACCCGGCTGCCGAACAGGCGGTGCGCGCGGCGCTGTCCGCGCTCAACCCGGGGTTCACCATCGACTACATCGGTGCCGCACCGTTCCCCGGCTTCCGCGAGGTGCTGGTGTCGGGCCAGTTGCTGTACGTGTCCGACGATGGCCGCTACCTGTTCCAGTCGCAGCCCTATGACACCCAGGCGCGCGGCCCGGCCAACAGCGCGGGGCTGCTCGATCACCGGCGGGGCCTGCTGGCCAAGGCCAACCACGGCGATCGCATCGTGTTCGCCGCACCGAACGCCAAGTACACCATCAGCGTGTTCACGGATATCGAATGCGGTTACTGCCGCAAGCTGCACCAGGACATTGCCGAGCTCAACCGCAACGGCATCACCGTCGAATACCTGGCGTTCCCGCGCATGGGGCTGGGCAGCAAGGATTACACCGACATGATCTCGGTCTGGTGTGCGGCCGATCGCCGCCAGGCGCTGACCAATGCCAAGCGCGGCGGCAGCGTGCCGGCCAAGAACTGCACCAACCCGGTCGCCATGCAGTACGCACTGGGCCAGCAGCTGGGTGTGAACGGTACCCCGGCGATCTTCGCGCCCGATGGCACCCAGCTGGGCGGGTACCTGCCGCCGGCACAGCTGCGCGCCGCACTGGAAAAGCTGTCGGCCAAGCGCTGATTGCAATGCCGCCGGGCTTGACCCGGCGCTACCGTGGATCGCGTTGGTAGCGCCGGGCCATGCCCGGCGGATGTCGCACGTTTTCCTTATTTCAGGCCATCACTGACCGCCTTGGTCAGCGTGCCCTGCGCATCGTCGCCACTGAATTCCCAGACGAACGCGCCGCCCAGGCCCTGGGTCTTCACATAGCCCATCTTGCGGGTGATGTTGGCCGGGGTGTCGAAGCTCCACAGCGTGCTGCCGTTGTAGATCCAGGTGGCACCGGCAGTGTTGTCGGTGTAGCTGGACCAGGCCAGGTTCTTCAGCACCTTCCAGTCTTCAATGCCGGCTTCGTAGGTGCCCGGTGCCGCGCCGCTGGCGGTCTGGTACAGACCGTTGTTGGCGTTGGCCACGCCGGTCCAGCCGCGCCCGTAGTAGCCGATGCCCAGGTTCAGCTTGGCCGCCGGTACGCCGCGGCTGATGAACGCCTCGATCGCATCGTTGCTGTTGTACAGCGCGGTATCGCCGGTGGACGGATCGTTCGGCGAATCGAACAGCGCCGAGTGGTGATTGGTCTTCGCATCCCACGCGCCGTGGAAGTCGTAGGTCATCACGTTGATGTAGTCCAGGTACGGGTGGTACGCGGCCGGGTCGGTCACCCGCACCTTGTCGATGCCGGCACCCACGGCCACGGTCAGCAGCAGCCCGGGGCGCACCGCATCAAGCTGGCGGCGGAACTCGGCCAGCAGCGCGGTGAAGTTGGCGTTGTCCTCCGGCGTGCCGCAGGCCAGCCCACACGCCACGGGGTATTCCCAGTCGATGTCGATGCCGTCGAACACGCCCAGTGCTGCCCCGGTACCGCCGGCGCCGTCGGTGACCGGCAGGTTGCCCTTGATGTAGGCATCGATGCACGAGGCCACGAAGGCCTGCCGGTTGGCCGGCTGTGCGGCGCTGGAGAAGCCGCGCGACCAGGTCCAGCCGCCCAGCGAGATCAGCACCTTCACGTTGGGATACTTCGCCTTCAACTGCTTCAACTGGTTCCAGTTGCCACGCAGCGGCTGGTCCCAGGTATCGGCGCTGCCGCTCACGCTTTCGCCGGCACCGAAGGCCTTGGTGTAGTCGGCGAAGGCATCGCCGCCCACGCCCGTGTTCGGGTCGGAGGCCTGGGTGACGCCCACTTCGCAGCGGTTGTTGCGCACGTTGCCGAAGGCGTAGTTGATGTGGGTGAGGCGGGCGGCCGAGCCGCTGCTGTCGATGTTCTTCACCCGGTAGTTGCGGCCATAGATGCCCCACTGGGTGAAGTAGCCGATGACCCGTTTGCCGGTGCCGCCGCCGCTGTCGGCCAGGGTGCTGGCGCTGATCGCCGTGCCCTGGGCCGAGGCATTGCCGGCGTTGTCGCGGGCGCGCACGCGGTAGCTGTAGGTGGTGGAGGCCGTCAGGCCGCCGTCGACATAGCTGGCGCTGGACGGCGAGCCGACCAGGTTGCCGTTGCGGTACACGTCGTAGCCGGCCACGCCGCTGCCGCCGGTGTTGTCGGTGGACGGGCTCCAGCTGAGCGCGATGCTGCTGGCCGTGCGCGTTCCCACCGCCAGGCCGCCGGGCACGCTGGGGGCGGTGGTATCGCCGCTGGCGGCGTTCACCGTGATGGTGATCGTGGCGGTGCTGGTGGTGGCGTTGTTGTTGTCGGTGGCGACCGCACGCAGGGTGTGGCTGCCGGCGCTGGCGTTGGTCCAGCTGGCGCTGTAGGGCGCACTGCTGTCCACCCCGATCGAACTGCCGTTGCGGAAGAATTCGACCTGGCTGACGCTGCCGTCCGGGTCGCTGGCCGTGGCGCTGACGGTCACCGTGCTTCCCGCGCTGAAGCTGGCACCGTTGGCCGGGGAGGTCAGGCTGACCACCGGCGGCTGGTTGGCGCCGCTGCCATCACAGGCGCCCAGGTTGGTGTAGTAGGGCGCTCCGGCCGGATGGTCCGGCGGTGCGTTCCAGATGTCCTGGTTGGCCCGGTAGAGCACGCCGGCCTTCTGCAAGGTATCGCCGGCCCGATAGATCTTGGCCTGGTCCCATTCGGCCACGCCGGCACAGCTGGCGGCCTGGGCCAGGCCGGGCAGGGCGGCGGCCCCGGCGGCCAGGGCCAGCAGCCAGGCCAGGCGGCGCGGGCGACAGCGGCGGGGGGAGGGTTCGGCACTGCGTACATCGGCACTCTGCACAAACGTGTCGTACATGGTGTGTCTCCGATCGACCAAGAGGCGCGCGGGCCCCGATGGCACCGCGCGTAACGCAGGTCCGGGCGTCGCCGGGGAGGGCGACGGTGGGAGCGGACGGGGTACCAGGCCGGGCCGGGGAGAGAGTCCGGCTGGCCGGGTAGGGACAACGTTGTCATCAATTGCCCGGGCAATCCGTGAGCGAGCGCATGGTTCCGGGATTTCGGGGTTCCGGGATTCCCGCGAAGAGCGGCGCTGGCGCGCGGTTGCCGGCCAACGGCGGAGCCCCCTCGTGGCTGGGGATTGCCGCGAACAGCGGATTTCCGTGGGTTGGCCGGGCGGGTGGGGTCAGGCGGGGACGCCGTAAACCCGTCCATGGGGGCTTAGCCGCGGCATCCATGCCGCGGATACCCCGCCTGACCCCACCCGCCCGGCCCTGGACAGGTTCCTGCGCGCGCCAGCCACGAAAGACAAAAGAAAAATTCAAAAGCAGAAGCAGAGGCAGAAGCCGGTCGCTTCGCTCTCATCCACGCCATGCGTGGATGGATCCATCAGATATCGCAGCAGATCAGGGGTCAGAGCCCGTTGCAAAGCAACGGGATCCGACCCCGTGCAGTTCCGGCAGATCGCAGGAACCTGTCAGGGGTGGGGCGGTGTGGGCTTGCAGGACCGCAGGCGCCATGGATGGCGCCTACGAGCCTCCATGGATGGATTTACGGCGTGTCCTGCAAGCCCACACCGCCCCACCCAACCCTCGGATAACCGGCTGTTGCTCTGGCTCTTGCTTCGGCTCTGGCCGTCGCCCCGGCCTCGGCGGGTGCCGGGCGCCGCCCGGCCGAAGCCCACCCCCCGGTTCCGGTACAATGTCGGGCCCGTTTCCCAACTACGGTTCCCCGGACATGATGGTCCTCGAGGGCGCGCCCGCCCTGTCGCCGTTCCGCCGCGAACGTCTTGAATCCCGCCTGCAGTCCATCGCTCCCTCCCTGCGCATCAGCGGTGCCTGGCACGTCTACTTCGTGCAGCCCGAAGGTTCGGCCGCGCCCGACGTGGACACCCTGTGCCGCATCCTGGAAGCCCAGCCGCAGGCGCAGGCCGTGGCCGACGGTGCGGTCAGCCGCGTCGTGGTGCCCCGCCTGGGCACGCTGTCGCCGTGGTCCAGCAAGGCCACCGAACTGGTGCGCGGTGCCGGCCAGCCGGTCAGCCGGGTCGAGCGTGGCCTGCGCATCGACGTGCAGGGCTGGCCGGCCGATGCCGCCGCGCAGCAGGCGCTGGTGAAGGCGCTGCATGATCCGATGACGCAGTCGGTGCTGGAGGCGGTCGAACAGGGCCAGGCGCTGTTCAGCAGCCCGGCGCGCGGCGAACTGGAGCGCGTGCCGGTGGACCAGCTGGAGGCCGCCAACCAGCGCCTCGGCCTGGCCATGGCCCAGGATGAGATCGACTACCTGCGCGAACGCTTCACCGCGCTGGGCCGCTCGCCCTCGGACGTGGAACTGATGATGTTCGCGCAGGCCAATTCCGAGCACTGCCGGCACAAGATCTTCAACGCCAGCTGGACCATCGACGGCCAGGAACAGGACCGTTCGCTGTTCCGGATGATCAAGAACACCCACCAGCAGACCCCGCAGCACACGCTCAGCGCGTACAGCGACAATGCGGCGGTGATCGAAGGCCATCCGGCCTCGCGCTACCGTCCGGACCCGGCCAGCGGCGAGTACCGCCGCGAGCCGCAGGTGCCCAGCGCGTTCCAGATCAAGGTGGAAACGCATAACCATCCGACCGCTATCGCGCCGTTCCCGGGTGCCTCGACCGGCAACGGTGGCGAAATCCGCGATGAAGGCGCCACCGGCCGCGGTGGCAAGCCGAAGGCAGGCCTGTCCGGCTTCTCGGTCTCGCACCTGCGCATTCCCGAGCTGCCGCAGCCGTGGGAAGCGCCGCGCGCGCTGAACCCGCGCATGGCACCGGCGCTGGAAATCATGACCGATGGCCCGCTCGGCGGCGCCGCGTTCAACAACGAGTTCGGTCGCCCGAACCTGCTCGGCTACTTCCGCAGCTTCGAACTGCCCGAAGGCGCCGATCTGGTCCGCGCCTACGACAAGCCGATCATGCTGGCCGGCGGCCTGGGCGCGATCGATCGCATCCAGGTCGACAAGATCAAGCTGCAGGCCGGTGATGCGGTCATCGTGCTCGGTGGCCCGGCCATGCTGATCGGCCTGGGCGGCGGTGCCGCCAGTTCGGTGGCATCCGGCGAAAGCGCCGAGGACCTGGACTTCGCCAGCGTGCAGCGCGACAACCCGGAAATGGAACGCCGTTGCCAGGAGGTCATCGACCGCTGCGTGGCGATGGGGGCCAACAACCCGATCAAGTTCTTCCACGACGTCGGTGCCGGTGGCCTGTCCAATGCCATCCCCGAACTGCTGCACGATTCGAGCGTGGGCGGCGTGATCGACCTGGGCAAGGTGCCCACCGATGATCCGTCGCTGTCGCCGATGCAGCTGTGGTGCAACGAATCGCAGGAACGCTACGTGCTGGGCGTGGCCCAGGAACGCCTGGCCGAGTTCGCCGCGCTGTGCGCGCGCGAGCGCTGCCCGTTCGCCGCGGTGGGCGTGGCCACGGCCGAAGAACACCTGGTGGTGGCCTACGGCGCCGTGCCCGGCCACACCCCGGCCGATGCGCCGATCGACCTGCCGATGGACGTGCTGTTCGGCAAGCCGCCGAAGATGCACCGCGACACCGCGCACCCGTCGGCCCCGCGCTGGCCGGCGCTGAAGACCGGTGGCCTGGACCTGCAGGAAGCCGGCCTGCGCGTGCTGGCGCACCCGACGGTGGCCGCGAAGAACTTCCTGGTCACCATCGGTGACCGCAGCGTCGGCGGCCTGACCGCGCGCGAACAGATGGTCGGCCCGTGGCAGCTGCCGGTGGCCGACGTGGCCATCACCCTGGCCGACTTCGACGGCGTGGCCGGCGAGGCCATGTCGCTGGGCGAGCGCACCCCGCTTGCGCTGCTCGATGCCGCCGCCTCGGCGCGCATGGCCGTGGGTGAAGCGCTGACCAACCTGTGCGCGGCCCCGGTCGATGCGCTGGATGAAATCAAGCTGTCGGCGAACTGGATGGCCGCCGCCGGCCACCCGGGCGAAGACGCATTGCTGTACGACGCCGTGAAGGCGGTGGGCATGGAACTGTGCCCGCAGCTGGACATCAGCATTCCGGTGGGCAAGGACTCGCTGTCGATGCAGGCGCAGTGGCACGACCAGGGCGAAGCGCACAAGAGCGTGTCGCCGGTGTCGCTGGTCATTTCGGCGTTCGCGCCGGTGGCCGACGTGCGCCAGCAGCTGACCCCGCTGCTCGACCGCGAGGTGGACAGCGAGCTGTGGCTGATCGGCCTCGGTGCCGGCAAGCAGCGCCTGGGCGGTTCGATCCTGGCCCAGGTGCATGCCGACCACGGCGATCTGCCGGCCTTCGCCGGTGCCGCCCCGGACCTGGACGACCCGCAGCGCCTGCGTGGTTTCTTCGAACTGATCCGCGACGCACGCCAGGCCGGCCTGCTGCGTGCTTACCACGACCGCAGCGATGGCGGTGCCTTCGCCGCGCTGTGCGAAATGGCCTTCACCTCGCGCCTGGGCTTGGACATCACCCTCGATGCCTGGGGCGATGATCCGTTCCGCAGCCTGTTCAACGAAGAACTGGGCGCAGTGGTGCAGATTGCCCGCGAAGACCGCGCCGCGTTCGCCGATCTGGTCGAGCGCCATGCCTTGATCGAATGTGCGCAGCGCATCGCCAAGCCGACCACCGCACCGGTGGTGCGCGTGTCGCTGGGCGGCGAAAACCTGGCCGAGTGGCGCTGGGAAGCGCTGTTCGACGCCTGGTGGTCGGTCACCCACGCCATGCAGAAGCGCCGCGACAACCCGGAAAACGCCGACGCCGAGCGCGAGGTCGCCCGTGCCTTCAACGCACCGGGCCTGAAGCCGAAGCTCAGCTTCGACCTGGCCGAGGACGTGGCCGCTCCCTTCATCAACACCGGTGCGCGCCCGCGCGTGGCGGTGCTGCGCGAGCAGGGCGTGAACGGCCAGATTGAAATGGCCAACGCCTTCGAACGTGCCGGCTTCCGCGCGTTCGACGTGCACATGAGCGATCTGATCGAAGGTCGCGTGGCCCTGCAGGACTTCACCGGCCTGGTCGCCTGCGGCGGCTTCAGCTACGGCGACGTATTGGGTGCCGGCCGTGGCTGGGCCACCTCGGTGCTGGAGCGCAGCGCGCTGCGGGATGCCTTCGCCGCGTTCTTCGCCCGCGAAGACAGCTTCGCCCTGGGCGTGTGCAACGGCTGCCAGATGATGAGCCAGCTGAAGGACATCATCCCCGGTGCCGAGCACTGGCCGCAGTTCCGCCGCAACGCCAGCGAGCAGTTCGAAGCCCGTACCGCGCTGCTGGAGGTGGTGGAATCGCCGTCGATCCTGCTGCGCGGCATGGCCGGTTCGCGCCTGCCGGTGGCGGTGGCCCACGGCGAAGGCCGTGCGGTGTTCGCCAACGCGGTGGACCAGGCAGCCGCACGCGTGTCGCTGCGCTACATCGATGGCAACGGCAACGTGGCCAGCCAGTACCCGCTGAACCCGAACGGTTCGCCGGACGGCATCACCGGCCTGACCAGCAGCGACGGACGGGTGACCATCATGATGCCGCACCCGGAACGCACCCCGCGCGCGCTCAACCTGAGCTGGGCCCCGGCCGAGTGGCAGGGCGATTCGCCGTGGATGCGCATGTTCCGCAACGCCCGCGTCTGGTGCGGCTGATCGTTCGCACGCGCGTGCGATCCGCGCACGCGCCAATTCGCTGACGTATGCAAACCCGCCGGTAACCCCGGCGGGTTTTTGTTTATATGGCGTGAATATCGTGTGCTGACCACGAGTTACAGCGCGTTACATGATGTGTGCCACGTTCACGTGGTTATAACGAAATAACGGCATAACCGCATGAAACGGTGAACTGGTTCACGACAGTAGGTTTTGTTCCGTCAAACTCTTGACGGAAGATAATCTTCACGTTAACACTGCCAGTCCGTTTTGAATTCATTCATTTCGTAGTAACGCATTGCGCAAAGGAAGGCGCTTTCGCCTCTCTGCGCGTTCTGCGCGAACACCGCCGTAAATCACGCGAATAGACGCCCCCAGGGGACGTTGGGCCGGATGGCCCAGCGATGGCGTTGCTTTGCCTAAAAACCAGTCCACTCAGGAGCCGTATCGATGAATCGGATTTATCGCAAGGTCTGGAACAAAGCATTGGGTCAGTTGGTCGTTGCCTCGGAACTGGCAACCTCGGACCAGGCCG
This sequence comes from Stenotrophomonas sp. Steno-C17, assembly GCF_056393165.1. Taxonomy (NCBI): domain Bacteria; kingdom Pseudomonadati; phylum Pseudomonadota; class Gammaproteobacteria; order Lysobacterales; family Lysobacteraceae; genus Stenotrophomonas; species Stenotrophomonas sp. Steno-C17. The sequence goes on along the minus strand of NZ_JBWJPD010000013.1, from coordinate 62,309 downwards.
GATCGGTTGTCGACAAGCGGCAGAAGCACGGCGGCAGCGCGCCGACGGTGCTTGCCGCCGGCCTGCTGATGGCACTGGGCTGGACAAGCCTGGCGCAGGCACAGTCGGTGGAAGTGGGCGGCAACGCCAACTGCGTGACCCTCAGCAGCAGCGTGATCGATCAGTGCGTGGTCGATGGCAGCGCCAACGCCAGCGGCCGCAACGCGGTTGCCGTCGGCACCGGCAGCACCGCCAGCGCGGCCAACAGCGTGGCGCTCGGCGCCGGCTCGACCGCCAACCGCGCCAACACGGTATCGGTGGGTGCAAGTGGCAACGAACGACAGATCACCAACGTCGCGGCGGGTACGGCCGCCACCGACGCGGTGAACCGCGCGCAGCTCGATGCCCAGGCGCAGGCACAGGCGCAGGCTACCCAGGCCGCGCTGGCCGCCGCCGCCGCCGAAGGCAGCCGTTACTTCAAGGCCGATGGCGCTGGCGACGACAGCGATGCGGCCACGATCGATGGCGAAGGCGCATTGGCCGCCGGCGCCGATGCCACGGCCGTCGGCGATGACACCACCGCGCTGGGCAGCGGCGCGCAGGCCAGCGCCGACAGCGCGACGGCGGTCGGCGCGCAGGCGCAGGCCAGCGGCAGCGGCAGCACCAGCGTCGGTGCCGGCAGCGTCGCCAGCGGCACCGCATCGGCCAGCTTCGGCGTTGGCGCCGAAGCCACAGGTGGTTACAGCACCGCGCTGGGCGGCCTGTCCAACGCCTCGGCGTTCAATGCCACCGCGGTCGGCAATGCCGCCAATGCCACCGGCTCCAGCAGCGTGGCGGTGGGCGGTGATGCGCAGGCCAGCGGCGCCAACAGCACCGCCACCGGCCAGGCCAGCATTGCCAGCGGCACCAACAGCGTGGCCGTGGGTGGCGCCCTGTTCGGCCTGCTGGCCACCGAAGCATCGGGTGATTACTCCACCGCTGTCGGCGGCGGCGCATGGGCGCCGGGCACCAACAGCACCGCGCTGGGCAATGCCGCCGAATCGCAGGGCGCCAACAGCGTGGCCCTGGGTGCCGACTCCATTGCCGACCGTGACAACACGGTGTCGGTGGGCGGCGCCGGCAACACCCGCCAGATCACCAACGTGGCCGCCGGTACGGAAGGCACCGACGCGGTGAACAAGGACCAGCTGGACGCAGTGGCCGCCGCGGCCGAAGCCACCAGCAAGTACTTCCAGGCCAGCGGCAGCGAAGACAGCGACGCCGGCGCACTGGCCGAGGGCGACAGCGCACTGGCCGCCGGTGAAGCGGCCAACGCCATCGGCGATGGCACCACCGCACTGGGCGGCGGCGCACTGGCCATTGCCGCCAACGCCACGGCCGTGGGCTACAACAGCTCGGCTACCGGCGAGAACGCCGCAGCGGTAGGCAGTAACGCGCAGGCCAGCGGCAGCGACAGCGCCGCACTGGGCAGCGGGGCGGTGGCCAGCGAAGTGAGCACCACTGCGACCGGTACCGGCGCGCAGGCCACGGGCGTGTACAGCACCGCCAACGGCGCCGAAGCCATCGCCAGTGGCGCGCAGTCGCTGGCCAGCGGCTTCCGTTCCTCGGCCTCGGCCGATGGCACCACCGCAGTGGGCGGCTACAGCGAAGCCAGCGGTCGCCTCGGTTCGGCGCTGGGTTACGGCACCCTGGCCAGTGGCGCCAACAGCACCGCCGCCGGCGTGTTCGCCACCGCCACCGGCGCCGGTTCGGTCGCCGTGGGTGAGGCCAGCGAAGCCACCGGCGATGAGAGCGTGGCCATCGGCGGCAGCACCTACTTCGGTCTGATTCCGGCGCGCGCCAGCGGCTACGGTGCGGCGGCCTACGGTGCCGGCGCCTGGGCCACCGAAGACTACGCGACGGCCATCGGCTGGAACGCCTGGGCCGACGGTGCGCAATCGACCGCGCTCGGCGCCAGCGCCACCGCCAACGGCAGCAACAGTGTGGCCATCGGCGCCGCCTCGCAGGCTGACCGTGACAACACGGTGGCGGTCGGTGCGGACGGCAATGAACGCCAGATCACCCATGTGGCCGACGGTACCGAAGCCACCGATGCGGTGAACAAGGGCCAGCTGGATGCAGTGGCCAGCGTGGCCGAAAACACCAGCACCTACTTCAAGGCCACCGGCAGCGATGACAGCAGTGCCGGTGCGTTCGCCGATGGCAGCAATGCCACCGCCGCCGGTGAGGCCGCCAATGCCCTGGGCAATGGCACCACCGCACTCGGCAGCGGCGCCACCGCGGTCAACAGCAACGCCACCGCCGTGGGCTTCAACGCACTGGCCAGCGGCCAGAACAGCGCCGCCTTCGGCAACAACGCGCAGGCCGTCGGCCCGGGCAGCGTGGCCGTCGGTGGTGCCGCCGTGGATGAGCAGGGCAACCCGCTGATCACCAACGGTGGCGTGCCGGTCGATACCGGTGCCACCAGCGCGGGCGTGGGCGGCACGGCGGTCGGCGCCAGCGCCGAAGCCGGTGGCTTCGCCTCCAGCGCCTACGGCGTGGGCGCGTATGCCGGCGGTGCGCAGTCGGCTGCCTTCGGTGCGGTGTCCAATGCCATTGGCGACTACTCCACTGCACTGGGTACCAGCAGCGTGGCCACCGGCACCAGCAGCGTGGCCATTGGTGGCCCGGCCGATCTGATTCCGGGGCTGGGCTTCTTCGTGCAGACCCAGGCCAGCGGTGAAGCCGCCACGGCGGTCGGCGCCGGTGCGATCGCCAGCGGCGATTACGCCACCGCCAATGGCACGCTCACCGAAGCGTCGGGTGCCGAAGCCACGGCCGTAGGCTACTTCGCCTATGCACCGGGCGAGCAGTCCAGTGCACTGGGTGCACAGACCTGGGCCAGCGGCGCACAGAGCACCGCGGTCGGCTTCTACGCCACCGCGCGTGGCGCCAACAGCGTGGCGCTGGGTGCGAACTCCGAGGCTGTGCGTGACAACAGCGTCGCCGTAGGCAGCAGTGGCAACGAACGGCAGATCACCAGCGTGGCCGCCGGTACCGAAGCCACCGATGCGGTGAACAAGGCGCAGCTCGATGCCGTGGCCGACACCGCTGACACCACCGCGCACTTCTTCCAGGCGCAGGCCGAAGAGGGCACCGACGCCGGTGCGTACGCCGAAGGTGCAGGCGCGGTCGCAGCCGGTTCGGCCAGCAATGCCATCGGTGCCGGTGCACTGGCGCAGGGTGCCGGCGCCGGTGCGCTGGGTGCTGATGCCGTGGCACTGGGCCGCAACACCTTCGCCGACGGCGAGGGTGCCGTCGCGGTGGGTGGCCTCGGCCAGGCCTATGACGAATACAACCAGCCGCTGTTGGACGACGAAGGCAACCCGGTGCAGGTGGGGACCACCGCATCGGCCGGTTCCACCGCCGTGGGCAATGCGGCGCAGGCCACCGGGGTCACCAGCAACGCCTTCGGCAGTGGTGCGCAGGCCACCGGTGACAACAGCTTCGCAGCGGGCAGCAAGTCGCGCGCCACTGGCAGCTATGCCGTCGCCATCGGTGACAGTGCCTTCGCCAAGGCTGACGACAGCACCGCGGTGGGTGGCTACAGCACTGCCAGCGAAGCCGGCGCCACCGCCTTCGGTTCCGGTGCCTGGGCAACCGGCAGCAATGCGTCGGCGTTCGGTCCGGCGGCGTGGGCCAGTGCCAACGGTGCCACCGCCATCGGCTACAACAGCTGGGCCAACGGCACCAGTTCCACCGCCGTCGGCCGTGGTGCCTTCAGCTACGGTGCCAACAGCGTGGCGTTGGGCTTCCAGGCGCTGGGCAACAGCATCAACAGCATCGCCATCGGCACCAACACGGTGGCCGGCGGTGAAAGCGCCATTGCACTCGGCGCGGGCAGCACCGCCAGCGGCAGCAATGCCGTCGCGCTGGGCGCAGGCTCGGTGGCCGACCGCGACCGCAGCGTGTCGGTGGGCAGTGCCGGTAACGAGCGCCAGGTGACCAACGTGGCCGCCGGTACCCAGGCCACCGATGCGGTGAACAAGTCGCAGCTTGATGCCGTGGCCGCCACCGCTGAAACCACCAGCAAGTACTTCCAGGCCAGCGGCAGCGACGACAGCGATGCCGGCGCCTATGTGGAAGGTGACAACGCGCTGGCGGCCGGTGAAGCGGCCAATGCTATCGGTGACGGTGCCACTGCACTGGGCGCGGGCGCCAATGCCATCGGCAGCAATGCGCAGGCCATTGGCCTCAACGCCCTGGCCACGGCCGCCAACGCCAGCGCGATCGGCGCCAACGCACAGGCCACCGGCGAGTACGCCACGGCCCACGGTGCCGAAAGCGAAGCCAGTGGTGAGCAGAGTGCGGCCTTCGGTGCGGCCAGCGTAGCCAGCGGCGCGGGCAGCACTGCCAGCGGCGTGCTGTCCGAAGCCAGTGGCGAGGAAGCCGTGGCGGTGGGTTACTTCAGCACCGCCAGCGGTGAAGCCTCCACCGCCGTGGGCAGCGAGAGCGTGGCCAGCGGCACCGCCTCGGCGGCCTTCGGCATCGGCGCCGAAGCCACCGGCGGTTACAGCACCGCCATCGGCGGCTATTCCAGCGCCTCGGCGTTCAATGCCACCGCGCTGGGCAACTTCGCCAACGCCTCCGGTTCCAACAGCGTCGCCCTGGGTGGCGATGCCGAGGCATCGGGCGCCTACAGCACCGCCACCGGCCAGGGCAGCCTGGCCACCGGCACCAATGCGGTGGCCGTGGGTGGTTCGCTGTTCGGCCTGCTGGCCACCGAAGCATCGGGTGACTACTCCACCGCTGTCGGCGGCGGCGCCTGGGCACCGGGCACCAACAGCACCGCGCTGGGCAATGCGGCCGAATCGCAGGGCGCCAACAGCGTGGCCCTGGGTGCCGACTCCATTGCCGACCGTGACAACACGGTATCGGTGGGTGGCGCCGGCAACACGCGTCAGATCACCAACGTGGCGGCCGGTACCGAGGGCACCGATGCGGTGAACAAGAACCAGCTGGACGCGGTTGCCGCCGCGGCCGAAGCCACCAGCAAGTACTTCCAGGCCAGCGGCAGCGACGACAGCGATGCCGGCGCCTACGTGGAAGGCGAGAACGCGCTGGCGGCGGGTGAAGCGGCCAATGCCATCGGCGATGGCAGCACCGCCCTGGGCAGTGGCGCCACCGCCATTGCGGCCAATGCCACCGCGGTCGGCTTCAACAGCCTGGCCACCGGCGGCAACGCAGCGGCCATCGGCAACAACGCGCAGGCCAGCGGCGAAGACAGTGCCGCGCTGGGCAGCGGTGCGGTCGCCAGTGCAGTGAGCAGCACCGCCATCGGTGCCGGCGCGCAGGCCACGGGCGTGTACAGCACCGCCAACGGCGCAGAAGCCATCGCCAGCGGCGCGCAATCGCTGTCCAGCGGCTTCCGCTCCTCGGCTTCGGCCGACGGCACCACCGCGGTGGGCGGCTATAGCGAAGCCAGCGGTCGCCTGGGTTCGGCACTGGGTTACGGCACCCTGGCCAGCGGTGCCAACAGCACCGCGGCCGGTGTGTTCGCCACCGCCAGCGGCGCCGGTTCGGTGGCCGTGGGTAATGCCAGCGAGGCCACCGGCGATGAAAGCGTGGCCATCGGTGGCAGCACCTACTTCGGCCTGATCCCGGCCCGTGCCAGTGGAACCGGCTCGGCCGCGTTCGGCGCCGGTGCCTGGGCCACCGACGACTACGCCACCGCCATCGGCTGGAACGCCTGGGCCGATGCGGCCGACGCCACCGCACTGGGTGCCAACGCCAGCGCCAGCGCAGCCAACAGCGTGGCGCTGGGCAGCGGTTCGCAGGCCACCCGTGCCAACACGGTGTCGGTCGGCACGGCCACCGCGCAGCGGCAGATCACCAACGTGGCTGCCGGTACCGAGACCACCGATGCGGTGAACAAGGGCCAGCTGGATGCCGTCGCCGCCACCGCCGATGCGGTGGGCCAGCGCTTCCAGGCCAGCGGCACCGGCACCGCCAGCGCCACCGGCACCGACGCGGTAGCGGTGGGCGCCAACGCCACCGCCAGCGGCAGCCGCAGCAATGCGGTCGGCAGCGGCGCCACGGCCATTGGCAACGCGGCACTGGCACTGGGTGCCAACAGTGGCGTCACCGGCAACAACTCGGTGGCCCTGGGTGCCGGTTCGCGCGCCGTCGAAGCCAACGTGGTCTCGGTCGGCGGCGGCAACGGCACCGCCGGTCCGGCCACCCGCCGCATCGTCAACGTGGCCGACGGCCGCATCGCCGCCGGCAGCACCGATGCCGTCACCGGTTCGCAGTTGAACGTCACCAACCAGCGCGTGGGTGCCGTGGAAACCCGCGTGGGTGATTTCGATTCGCGCATCGCCACGGTGGAAACCAGCAGCGCCAATGCCGTGGGCTACGACGATGCCAGCCGTGATCGCCTGACCCTGTCCGGCATGGACGGCACCACGATCGACAACGTGGGGGCCGGCAGCATCGCCGCCGGCAGCCGCCAGGCGGTCACCGGTGGCCAGCTGTTCCAGTCGCTCAGCGATGCCGCCAGCTTCCTCGGCGGTGGTGCCAGCGTTGGCCTGCAGGGCGTGTTCGTGGCACCGAACTACGTGATCCAGGGCAGCACCTACAGCAATGTGGGCGACGCACTGGGCGCGCTGGATCGCAAGGTGACCGAACTGGACCAGCGCACCGCCGGTGGCTCCAGCCGCGCCAGCACCGCCACGGCCAGCCTGCGTAGCGCCAGCAGCACCGCGCAGGCGTCGGTGGCGGAACTGTCCACGGCCGCCGAGCCGGACCCGGTGGCAACGCGCAGCGACATCCCGGCCAAGCCCAGCGTGGGCGGCGCCAGCGCGGCACAGCCGGCCGCCATCGGCGCGGTCAGCGTCGGCGAAGGTGCCGTGGCCAGCGCGGCCTCGTCCACCGCCATCGGCCAGGGTGCCAGTGCCACCGCCGCCAACGCGGTGGCGCTGGGCCAGGGCTCGATTGCCGATCGGGCCAACACGGTCTCGGTGGGCAGCGAGGGCAGCGAACGCCAGGTCACCAACGTCGCCGCCGGTACCGCGGCCACCGATGCGGTGAACAAGAGCCAGCTGGACCGCGGCATCACCACCGCCAACAGCTACACCGACAGCCGCGTGCAGGCCGTTGCCGACAGCTTTGATGTGTTCAAGGGCGAAGTCGATGGACGCCTGCGCCACATGGATCGCCGCATCGACCGCCAGGGCGCGATGAGTGCCGCCATGCTGAACATGGCCACCAGTGCCGCCGGTATCCGCACCCAGAACCGGGTCGGCGTCGGCATCGGCTTCCAGGGCGGCGAATCGGCCATGTCGCTGGGGTACCAGCGTGCGATCAGTGATCGCGCCACGGTCACCCTGGGCGGTGCGTTCAGCAGCGATGACGCCTCGGTCGGCGTCGGCGCCGGTTTCGGCTGGTAAGTGCAAAGCGCGTGCCGGTGGCCTGCGCCACCGGCATGCCATGCAGTACAGGCCCGAGGGGGCGAGGCACGGCAATCCTGGTGGGCCAGCCAGGGCGGTCGCAGGGAAGGATGGCCGTAGTGCGCTCCGCCGGCTCAATCGGCGGAGAAGGAAAGCTCAACCATGACCTTGAAGAGGATTTCGAACGTGACCAAGAAGCAGAACCTTCGCATCAACGTACTGGCTGCCGCCGTGCTGTCGCTGACGGTCGGCGTCGGTGCCGCCCATGCGATCAATCCGGGCACGCCGAGCGCACCGGCCCGTGTGGCCAGCGCCGACCAGCAGGCGGTGGATGGCATCATCGTCAAGTACCGCACCGGTACCGCGGCCGCCAGTGACCGTTCGAGCAAGCTCACCGTGGTGCAGTCGGCACTGTCGCGCGCCATCGTCAGCAGCGGCACCACCAGCCGCGCACTCTCGCTGTCGCCGCAGGTCGAGCGCAAGCTGGGCACCGGCGGTGACCTGATCCGCCTGAAGTCGCGCCTGGCCGGCGCGGAAATGAAGAAGGTGCTGGCCGAACTGAACGCCGACCCGTCGGTGCAGTACGCCGTGGCCAACGTGCGCCTGCAGCGCTCGGACCTGCGCGCCAGCAACGCGCAGCCGGCGCTGGTGCCGAACGATCCCAACTACACCCAGTACCAGTGGAACTTCTACAACGCCACCAGCGGCGTGAACGCGCCGGCGGCGTGGGATGTCTCGCAGGGCGAGGGCGTGGTGGTGGCCGTGCTCGATACCGGCATCCTGCCGGGCGTGCCTGACTTCGGCGACAACCTGCTGCCGGGCTACGACTTCATCAGCGACAAGGAATCCTCGCGCCGTCCGACCGATGGCCGCGCCCCGGGTGCCACCGACTACGGTGACTGGGTGGAAACGGCCAACGAGTGCTACAACGGCTCGCAGCCGGAAGGCAGCTCCTGGCACGGCACCCACGTGGCCGGCACCATCGCCGAAGTGACCAACAACGGCAGCGCGCTGGCCGGTCTGGCCTACAAGGCCAAGGTGCTGCCGGTGCGCGTGCTCGGCAAGTGCGGCGGCACCCTGGCTGACATCAGCGATGCCATCACCTGGGCGTCCGGTGGCACCGTGGCCGGCATTCCGGCCAACACCACCCCGGCCGAAATCATCAACATGAGCCTGGGCGGCGGCGGCGCGTGCGACGCGGCCTACCAGGATGCGATCAACGGCGCCGTCTCGCGCGGCACCCTGGTGGTAGTGGCAGCCGGCAATGACACCGACAACGCTGCCAACTACCGTCCGTCCAGCTGCGCCAACGTGGTCTCGGTCGGCGCCACCCGCGTCACCGGTGGCATCACCTACTACTCCAACTACGGTGCCGTGGTCGATCTGGCCGCACCGGGTGGTGGTGGCAGCGTGGACGGCAACCCGAACGGCTACATCTGGCAGGTCGGCTCCAGCTCCGACACCACCCCGGACGCCGGTGAGTGGGTGCTGATGGGCAAGGGCGGCACCTCGATGTCGTCGCCGCACGTGGCTGCGGTGGCCGCACTGGTGCAGAGCGCACTGGCCGCCAACGGCAAGGATCCGCTCAGCCCCGCCGCGCTGGAAACGCTGCTGAAGCAGTCCGCGCGTCGCTTCCCGGTCACCATTCCGGCCGCCACCCCGATCGGCACCGGCATCGTCGATGCCAAGGCCGCGCTGGATGCCGCGCTGAAGGAACCGTGCACCGAGAACTGCGAGCCGGAAGGCATTCCGCTGACCAACAAGGTGGCCATCAGTGGCGTGGCTGGCGCTGCCGGCAGCGAAACCGTCTACACCTTCCAGGCTGAAGCGGGCAAGCAGCTGAGCGTGCTGACCTACGGCGGCACCGGCAATGTGTCGGTGTACCTGGCGCAGGGCCGCGTGCCGACCGCAACCGACAACGATGCCAAGTCGTCCCGCCCGGGCAACACCGAAACCGTGCGCGTAGCCAAGCCGGTTGCCGGCACCTACTACGTGAAGGTGGTGGGTGAGGCCGCATTCGGTGGCGTGACCATCCTGGCCACCCAGTAACGGCCCAGCGGTTGTCGATGACGTCGTAAGTGAATTGGCGGCGCCCGTTACCGGAAGGTGACGGGCGTCGTCTTTTGTTGTCCTGCGCGCGCAGGACGGCGGAAACCCCGGCCAAACTGCTAAAGTCAGGGCGATCGACAGGAGAGTCATGTGAACGCGCTCGCTGCTACCGCCCACGACGACGCCGAAGGCCGCATCCTCGATGCCCTGCTGTCGCGTGGCCGGTTGAAGGACGCTGACCTGGCGCGCGCGCGGCCGCTGCATGCCGAAGCCGGCGGCAGCCTGCTGGGGCTGCTGGTGCGGTTGGGCCTGGTGTCGGAACGTGACCAGGCGCAGGCCAGTGCCGACGTGCTGGGCCTGCCACTGCTGGAAGGCAGGCAGGTGCCCGAGGCACCGCCACAGTCGCTGGCCGAAGGCCTGCCGCTCTCGCAGCGTTTCCTCAAGCAGTTCCATGTCTGCCCGCTGGCGCTGGACGAACACGGCGTGCAGTTGTGGCTGGCCGATGCGCACGATCCTTATCCGCAGCAGGCGGTGCAGCTGGCCCTGGGCGTACCGGTCATTCCGGTGCTGGGCATGCGCGCGGAAATCGATGATCTGGTCGAACGCTGGTTCGGCCAGGGCCGCAGCGCCATGGGCGCCATCGTCGAGACCGCCGACGGCGAAGGTGGCGCGGTGGACGACATCGAACACCTGCGCGACCTCGCATCGGAAGCCCCGGTCATCCGCCTGGTCAACCTGGTCATCCAGCGTGCGGTGGAACTGCGCGCCTCGGACATCCACGTCGAGCCGTTCGAAAGCCGGTTGAAGGTGCGTTACCGCGTGGACGGCGTGCTGGTGGAAGGCGAAAGCCCACCGGCCAACCTGACCGCCGCGGTGATCAGCCGCATCAAGATCATGGCGCGGCTGAACATCGCCGAGCGCCGCCTGCCGCAGGACGGCCGCATCATGCTGCGCGTGCAGGGCAAGGAACTGGACCTGCGCGTCAGCACCGTGCCCACCGCGCACGGCGAAAGCGTGGTCATGCGTCTGCTTGATCGCGAAACCGTGGTGTTCGATTTCCATCGTCTCGGCTTTACCGATGCCTTCCTGCCGCAGTTCCGCAAGGTGCTGGAACAGCCGCATGGCATCCTGCTGGTCACCGGCCCCACCGGCTCGGGCAAGACCACCACGCTGTACACCGCGCTCAGCCAGCTCAACACCGCCGACGTCAAGATCATCACGGTCGAAGACCCGGTGGAATACCAGATCGAAGGCATCAACCAGATCCAGGCCAAGCCGCAGATAGGCCTGGATTTCGCCAATGCGCTGCGCAGCATCGTGCGCCAGGATCCGGACATCATCATGATCGGCGAAATGCGCGATCTGGAAACCGCGCGCATCGCGATCCAGTCGGCGCTGACCGGGCACCTGGTGTTGTCCACCCTGCATACCAACAACGCTGCCGGCGGCATCACCCGCCTGCTCGACATGGGCGTGGAGGATTACCTGCTGACGTCCACCATCAACGGCATCCTGGCCCAGCGCCTGGTGCGCCGCCTCGAGCCGACCCACGCCGAGCGCTACGAAGCCTCGCCGGAGGAAATCGAACGCTTCGAACTGCGCCGCCTGCAGCCGCTGGGCACCATCCATCTGTTCCGGCCGAAGCCCTCTGCGCTGGCACCGACCGGGTACCTGGGCCGCACCACCATCATGGAATTCCTGGTGATGAACGACGCGCTGCGCCGCGCGGTCATGCGCCGCGACGGCATGGGCGAGATCGAACGCATCGCGCGCGAGGCCGGCATGCGCACCATGTACGAGGATGGCATTGCCAAGGCACTGAGCGGGCAGACCACCATCGAAGAAGTGCTGCGCGTGACCGAGGAGGGTTGATGCGCGCTGGAGCCTGCTGCTGACATGCCGAACTACCGCTACAAGGCGCTGAACCCGCACGGCGAAGTCTTCGATGGCCAGATGGAAGCGGCCAGCGAAGCCGAGCTGATCGCGCGCCTGCAGGACCAGGGCCACCTGCCGATGGAAACACGGCTGGCCGATGGCGGCGCCGTGGGTGGCAGCAGCCTGCGCGGCCTGTTCCGGCCGCGGCCGCTGCAGGGCGCGGCCCTGCTGCAGTTCACCCAGCAGCTGGCCACGCTGCTGGCGGCCGGGCAGCCGTTGGATCGCGCGCTGTCGATCCTGCTGGGCCTGCCCGAAGACGAGCGCTCGCGCCGGGCGATCACCGACATCCGCGACGTGGTGCGCGGCGGTGCGCCGCTGTCCACCGCGCTGGAACGCCAGCACGGCCTGTTCTCGCGCCTGTACGTGAACATGGTGCGCGCCGGCGAAGCCGGTGGCAGCCTGCACGACACGCTGCAGCGCCTGGCCGACTACCTGGAACGCAGCCGCGCACTGCAGGGCAAGGTCATCAATGCACTGGTCTACCCGGCCATCCTGCTGCTGGTGGTTGGCGGTGCGCTGTTGTTCCTGCTGGGCTACGTGGTGCCGCAGTTCGCGCAGATGTACGAAAGCCTGGACGTGGCGTTGCCGTGGTTCACCAACATCGTGCTGCAGGTGGGCCTGTTCGTGCGCGACTGGTGGATCCTGCTGCTGGTGGTGCCGGCGGTGCTGGTGCTGCTGCTGGAACGCAGGCTGCGCCAGCCCGCGTCCCGCCTGGCGCTGGATGGCTGGCTGCTGCAGCGGCGCGGCATCGGGCGCCTGCTGGGTGAACTGGAAACCGCGCGCCTGGCCCGCACCTTGGGCACGTTGCTGCGCAACGGCGTGCCGCTGCTGGGCGCGCTGGGCATCGCCCGCAACGTGCTGGGCAACCGCGCGCTGGCCGCCGATGTGGACAGCGCGGCCGAAGAAGTGAAAAACGGTGCCGGTCTTTCGCTGGCGCTGTCGCGCGGCAAGCGCTTCCCGCGCCTGGCCCTGCAGATGATCCAGGTGGGCGAAGAATCCGGTGCGCTGGACACCATGCTGCTGAAGGCGGCCGACACCTTCGAACAGGACAGTGCCCGTCGCATCGATCGCCTGCTGGCGGCCATGGTGCCGGCCATCACCCTGGTGCTGGCCTCGGTGGTCGGCGCGGTGATCGTGGCCGTGCTGGTGCCGCTGTACGACCTGACCAACGCCATCGGTTGATGATGGCGCCTCCTACACTCCCGCTGTTCCGTACCTGAGAGGACCGACCATGATTGCTTCCCGTCGACCGATCCGCCTTTCCTTCACTGCCGCCCGCCACCAATCGGGCATGAGCCTGCTGGAAATCATCATCGTCATCGTGCTGATCGGCGCGGTGCTGACCCTGGTCGCCAGCCGCGTGCTGGGCGGCGCCGACCGCGGCAAGGCCAACATCGCCAAGGCGCAGGTGCAGACCGTGGCATCGAAGATCGACAACTACCAGCTCGATACCGGCAAGCTGCCGGGCACCCTGCAGGACCTGATCGAGGCCCCGGCCGCTACCGGCGGCTGGCTGGGCCCGTATGCCAAGGCGGCCGATCTGAACGATCCGTGGGGCCACGCGCTGGAATACCGCGCGCCGGGTGAGGGCCAGCCCTACGATCTGATCAGCCTGGGCAAGGATGGCAAGCAGGGTGGCAGCAGCGTCGATGCCGATATCCGCTACGAGCCGTAAGCCTGCATGACCCGTATCCTGCCGCGCCGGTTGCATCGCCCGCGCCTGCACGGCAGGCGCGCAGCGGGGCTGTCGCTGCTGGAAATGCTGCTGGTGATCGCGTTGATCGCGGCCATCGGCCTGATCACCGCGGCTGGTCTGTCGCGCGGCTTCGCCGGCATGCAGCTGCGCAGCGCCGGCAAGGACATTGCCAACCAGTTGCGCATGGTGCGCGCGCAGGCCATCGCCCGTGGCGAGCCGCAACGCTTCGTGATCGAACCGGCGCAGCACCGCTGGACCGGTGCCAACCAGCGCCAGGGCACCGTGCCGGAGGCGCTGCAGGTGCAGTTCGAGGGCGCCGCGCAGTTGTCCACCGGGCCAGGGCAGGGCGTGATCGAGTTCCATCCCGATGGCGGGGCCAGCGGGGGCCGCATCCGCCTGCAGCGCGACAGCGCCGAGTGGCGCATCGATGTCGGCTGGCTGACCGGCGAAGTACGTTCCGGCCCGTGGCAGGCGCCATGAAGCGGCGCGCGCGTGGCTTCACCCTGCTGGAAGTGATCGTCGCCTTCGCGCTGCTGGGCCTGGCGCTGACCTTGCTGCTGGGCAGTCTTTCGGGCGGCGCGCGGCAGGTGAAGGACGCCGAGCTGCGTACCCGCGCGGTGCTGCATGCGCAGTCGCTGCTGGCCGCCGCCGGGGTGGAGGAACCGCTGCAGGCCGGGCGTCAGCAGGGCGAATGGGAACAGGGCCGCTACCGCTGGGAACTGCAGGTGCAGCCGTACACGGAGCCGCGCGCGGGCAACGCGCCGGTGGCCGATTCGCCGGGCGCCCCGTGGCTGGCCGAACTGCAGTTGCAGGTGCGCTGGGGCGAGGGTGAGCGCGAGCAGCTGCGCTGGCGCAGCCTGCGTCTGTTGCCACCGGATCTGGAGCGTGCACGGTGAAACGGCAGGCACGTGGCTTCACCCTGGTGGAAGTGATGCTGGCCACCGTCCTGCTGGCCGGTGGCCTGGCGCTGGCGTTCGCCAGCGTGCGCTCGGCGATGGCGGTCAGCCAGCGCGGCGAGCAGATTGCCGCCGACAGCGAGCGCATGCGCGCGGTACAGGGGCTGCTGCGGCGGCAGCTGAGCGCCGCCATGCGTAGTCCGATCGAAGCGCCTGATCCGACCCGCGAGCCGGTGTTCTTCAGCGGCGACGAGCGCGGCCTGCAGTTCGTTGCCGATCTGCCCGGCTACCTGGGCCGTGGCGGTCCTTACCTGCACGCACTGCAGGTGGACGGTCAGGCTGGCGAGCGCCGCCTGCTGCTGGGCCTGGTGCTGCTGCAGGAGGGCGAACAACTGCCGGAAACACCGCCGCGTCCGCCGGAAGTGCTGGCCGAGCACCTGCGCGATGTGCAGCTGCGCTACCGCGGCGTGGATGCGACCAGCGGCCAGTTGACCGAGTGGTTGCCGCGCTGGGACGACACCCGTCGCCTGCCGCTGCTGGTGGAAGTGCAGGTGCGGCCTGCACGCGGGCCGGCCTGGCCGCCGCTGGTGGTCGCGCTGCGCGCTGGCGGTGCCGCGGGGGCTTCCCGATGAGGGCCATGCGTGGCGCCGCGCTGGTGCTGGTGCTGTGGCTGATCGCGCTGATGACCGCGCTGGTCGGCGCGTTCGCGCTCACCGCGCGGGTGGAGCACCTGCAGCAGCGTGTGCTGGATGACGATGGACGCGGCCAGGAACGCGCGCGTGCAGGGCTGGAGTATGCCCTGCTGCGCCTGCGTGCCGATCCGCAGCGTCCGGCCTGGCAGGCCGATGGCCGGACCTACCGCTGGCAGTTCGACGACGCCCGGGTGGATATCCGCGTGGTGGACGAGAACGGCAAGATCAACCTCAACCTGGCCGACGCCGCGCTGCTCACCGCCTTCCTGCAGGCGCTGGGTGAAAGCCCGGAGGATGCCGCGCGGCTGGCGGGGGCGATCATCGACTGGCGCGACGAAGACAGCCTGCAGCAGCCCGGCGGCGGCGCCGAGGCGCCCGATTATGCGGCGGCCGGCCTGCCGTATGGCCCCCGCAACAAGCGGTTCGAGACCCTGGGCGAGCTGCAGCGGGTGCTGGGCATGCGGGCGGCGCTGTACCAAGCCATGCTGCCGCACATCACGCTCTACAGCCGCCAGGCACGGCCCGATCCGCGCTTCGCCGCCGGCCCCGTGCTGCTGGCCCTGGGCCTGGATGCAGAACAGGTCCTGGCGCAACGCGCCCAGCAGGAGCGTGACGAAGATTCAGGTGCGGGCACGTCAACCCTTGCCAGCGGCAGCGGCACCTATAGTATCGAGTGCCGCGCCATCGACGGCAGTGGACGCCAGTCGGTATTGAAGGCGGTGGTACGCAACGGCTCGGGCGGTGTGCCCGGCCAGACCTACACAGTGCTTCGCTGGGAGCAGGGAATGGCAGCAAGATGACGGCATGGCAGGACAGCGTGCGGCAGGTGCAGGGCCGGATCGGCCCGGGCGTCGGCCATTTCCTGCGCTGGTGGCGGCAATCGTTGCTGGCCTGGGTGCCGGTGCGCTGGCAGTGGGCGCTGGGCTGGTCGCAGGCCCGCCTGCTGCTGCAGCGCGAAGGCCAGCACGTGCAGGTGTGGCGTGATGGCAGCGAGGGCCCCGAACGCGTGGTGCAGCTGCCGTGGCCGCTGGCCCCGGCCGATCTGGACCGTGTACTGGAACCGCGTCTGCGGCGCCTGCCGCGCTTCTGGCTGCTGCCGGTGGCCCAGGTGCTGCGCCGCCGCCTGCGCCTGCCGGGTGCGGCCGGTGACCGCCTGCGCGCGGTAGTGGGCTATGAGATTGACCGGCAGACGCCATTTGAAGCCAGCCAGGTCAGCTATGACGTGCGCAGCCTCGGCCCGGCCGAAGATGGCCTGCTGCAGGTGGAACTGGTCGCCTGGCCGCTGCGCCAGCTTGATGCGTGGCGCGGCCAGGCCGGTGACTGGGCCGACGCGCTGGCTGGCGTGGATGCGATCGACGAACACGGCCACACGCTGCAGGTGAACCTGCTGCCGCCGGCGCAGCGCCAGCGCCGCGTTGATCCCAGCCGGCGCTGGAACCTGGTGTTGGCGGCTGCGGCGCTGCTGATGCTGGTACTGGCCGCACTGCAGCTGCTGGACAACCGGCGCGACGCTGCCGACGCCCTGCGCGAACAGGTCGAACGCAGCGCCCGCAGTGCGCGCGGGGTGGCCAATGAACGCAGCCAGCTGCAGGCGCTGATCGACGGTGCCGCCTTCCTGGAAAAGCAGCGCAGCCAGCGTGCCACCACGGTGGAACTGTGGACCGAGCTGACCCGGCGCCTGCCCGATGGCACCTATCTGGAAAAACTGGCGATCGAGAACAACAGCCTGCAGTTGATCGGGCTCAGTGGGCAGGCTTCGCAACTGGTCGCGCTGCTGCAGGACGCGCCGCAGTGGCGCAAGGTGAACCTGACCGGCGTGCTGCAGGCCGACGGCGCCAGCAGCGGCCGCGACCGCTTCACCCTGACCGCCGAACTGCAGCCGTTGCCGGCCGCCGTCGTACCCGCCGCCCCTGCACGCAAGGAGGCGGCCGATGCCGATGCCCAACCCGCGCCGTGACCGCTGGCTGGCACTGGCCCTGCTGGTGGCCGTGCTGGGCCTGGCCTACCTGCTGCTGGTGCACCCCTGGTTCACCCAGCCGCTGCTGGCCATCAACGAAGACGTGGCCGCGCTGCGCGAGCGCCAGCAGCGCGTGCAGGCGCAGTTGCAGCAGCAGCCGCAGATCGAACAACGCTTGAAGGAAACCCGCCAGGTGCTGGAACAGCGCCCCGGCTTCCTGCGCGAAGCCACCGCCGAGGCGGCTGCCGCCGCGCTGGGCGCACGGCTGCAGGATGCGGTGGCCATGGCCAGCCCCGGCAACCGCAGCTGCACGATCAGCAACCGCACCCCGCTGACCGACAACCGTCGCGATGCCGAGTTCGTGCGCGTGGCCATGCAGGTGCGGCTGCGCTGTGGCGTGGCCGAACTGGCCACCGTGCTGCACAGCCTGGAAACCGGCAGTCCGCGCCTGTTCGTGGACAACCTGAACCTGATCGCGCAGCGCTTCCAGCAATCGGCCAATGAATCCGGCCTTGGGCTGGACGTGTCCTTCGAACTGGCCGGCTACCTGTTGCCCGGCGCGGCGGCCGATGGCGCTGCAGCGGGGGCACCCGGTACTGCGGTACCCCCGTCTGAAGCGGCTCCGGCCGCGCCGGCTGTCGATGCGGCGGCCGAGGCCGATGCGGATACCGATGCAGGGGAGGGCGCCGAATGAAGCTGGATGCGCTACCCCTGCGCACGGGGCTGTTGCTGGCCGTGGCCGGTTGGGCCGGAGCGCTGTGGCTGGCTACCGCGTTCGGTCTGGGCAGCCAGCTGCCGGCGGGCCCGGCCGATGGCGACCGTGTTGCGGCATTGCCTGGGTTGCCGCCGCTGGCGCCCGAACGCATGGGCGCGGCCGACAGCTACAGCGCCATCAGCGAACGCCCGCTGTTCGCCGAAGACCGGCGGCCGCGCCCGTATCTGCTGGGTGGCAGCGAACCGGCCGCCAGCGCGGCCCTACGCCTGACCGGCGTGCTGCTGACCGACAGTTTCAGCATGGCCACCTTCACCACCGAACAGAACCGCTCGCTGCGCCTGCGCCTGAACGGCGAGGCCGTGGACGGCTGGCAGCTGGTCGCGCTGGAACCGCGCCAGGCCACCGTGATCGGCCCGTCGGGCAACCAGGTGCTGGAACTGGCCACCTTCAACGGTCAGGGCGGCGAACCGCCGACCGTGCTGCGTGGGGCCAATGGCGCGGTGCCGCCGGCAGGCGTGGTGGTGCCGCCTCCGCCACCGAGCCCGGCCAGCAGCAACAGCAGCCCCCAGCGCCCGGTCGATCTGGGCGCCTCCGCGGCTGCCGGTCCGGCGGCGCAGAACACGCCGGCCGCCAACACCAATGCCAACGGTCCCAGTGAAGCGCAGATGCAGGCCATCCGCGAACGCATCCAGGCCCGTCGCCGTCAGCTGCAGCAGCAACAACAGCAGCAACAATCGTCGCCGCCCACGGGCGATGGCACCAACCGATAGAGTGAATGCATGAACCTGCGTTTCCTTTCTTCCTCGTTCCTCCTTGCGCTGCTGGTCGGCTGCAGCACGGTGTCCGGCCCGCACGTGCAGCGCAATGGCAACCCGCAACCCACGCCGCCGGCCGGCCAGGCCGCCGCCGATGCGCAGGTGGCCGAAGGCGATGGCCAGAGCGGCGCGCCGCAGGCGGTCATCCGGCGTGGCAGCGGCACCATGATCAACCGCGAGGCGGCGCGCGCACCGTCGCCGGCACTGAACACCGCCAGCAGTGGCAGTGCCACCTTCAATTTCGAAGGGGAATCGGTGCACGCGGTGGTCAAGGCGATCCTCGGCGACATGCTTGGGCAGAACTACGTGATCGCACCGGGCGTGCAGGGCACGGTCACCCTGGCCACGCCCAAGCCGGTGTCACCGGCGCAGGCGCTGAACCTGCTGGAAATGGTGCTGGGCTGGAACAACGCGCGCATGGTCTACAGCGGCGGCCGCTACAACATCGTTGCCGCCGACCAGGCCCTGGCCGGTACCGTCGCGCCCAGTACCGCACCGGCTTCCAGTGCCCGGGGTTTTGAAGTCCGCGTGGTGCCGCTGCAGTTCATCTCGGCCAGCGAAATGAAGAAGGTGCTGGAGCCGTACGCGCGGCCCAACGCCATCGTCAACGTGGATACCGGGCGCAACGTGATCACCCTGGGCGGCACCCGCGCCGAACTGGAAAACTACCTGCACACCGTCGAGATCTTCGACGTGGACTGGCTGTCGGGCATGTCGGTGGGCGTGTTCCCGATCCAGTCGGGCAAGGCCGAACAGGTCGCCGCCGACCTGGAAAAGGTCTTCGGCGAAGACAGCAAGACCCCCAGCGCCGGCATGTTCCGTTTCCTGCCGCTGGAAAACGCCAACGCCGTGCTGGTCATCACCCCGCAGGCGCGCTATCTCGACCAGATCCAGCAGTGGCTGGACCGCATCGACACCGCCGGTGGCAGCGCCCGGCTGTTCTCCTACGAACTGCGTTACATCAAGGCGCGTGACCTGGCCCAGCGCCTGTCCGAGGCGTTCGCCAGCAGCAACAACCGCAACAACCGCGGCAGCGCCACCACCCTGGCACCGGGCGCGCAGCCGATGCAGCTGGACAGCAGCGGCCAGACCGACAGCCGCAATGACAGCAGCACCCTGGGCAGCACCGGTTCCAGCAGCAGCGGCATGGCCAGCACCATGAACCTGCCGCAGCGCCAGGAAGGCAACATCAGCGTCAGCCTGGATGTGGAAGGCGACACCGTCGGTGTTTCGGCGGTGGAAGAAACCAATGCGCTGCTGGTGCGCGCCACCCCGCAGGCCTGGCGTTCGATCCGCGAAGTGATCGAGAAGCTGGACGTCATGCCGCTGCAGGTGCATATCGAAGCGCAGGTGGCCGAAGTCGCGCTGCAGGGCGAACTGAGCTACGGCGTGAACTGGTACTTCGAGAACGCCGTGCAGGGCCAGACCTTCCCCGGCGCCACTGGCGATGCCACCCTGCCCAGCGCATTGGGTCGCAACGTGTGGGGCACCTTCGCCGGCGCCATTACCGGCAGCGAAGGGCTGGGCTGGACCTTCCTGGGCAAGAACGCCGCCGCCGTGGTCAGCGCGCTGGACAAGGTAACCGACCTGCGCCTGCTGCAGACCCCGTCCATCTTCGTGCGCAACAACGCCGAAGCCACCTTGAACGTGGGTGACAAGGTGCCGATCAGCACCGTCTCGGTGAACACCGGCGTGGGCACCGACAACACCTACAGCCAGGTGCAGTACATCGACACCGGCGTGATCCTGAAGGTGCGCCCGCGGGTGACCCGCGATGGCACGGTGTTCATGGACATCGTGCAGGAAGTGAGCAGTGCCGGCGAAGTGGCGGCCAACTGCGACCCCACGCGCACCCAGTGCAACCCGCGCATTTCCACCCGCAAGCTGTCCACCGAAGCGGCCATCCAGAGTGGCGACACCATCATGCTGGCGGGCCTGATCACCGATTCGGGCACCGATGGCCACAACGGCATTCCGGGCCTGAGCCGGATTCCGGTGGTGGGTGCGCTGTTTGGCAGCAAGACGCGCAACAGCCGTCGTTCCGAAGTGATCGTGCTGCTGACCCCGACGATCGTGCGCAACGGCCAGGAAGCACGCGCGCTGACCGACGAATACAGCAGCCGTTTCCGCGCAATGGAACCGATCACCCCCGGCGCCCGCAAGAAATAAGGCCGGCAGGGCCTGCGGCCCTGCACCCCTGTAGAGTCGAGCCATGCTCGACTGAAGCAACGGCAACAGCGGCATTCCTTGGGATGGCGGGGCGGTGTGGGTGGGCAGGACACGCCGTAAACCCGTCCATGGGGGCTCGTAGGCGCCATCCATGGCGCCTGCGGTCCTGCCCACCCACACCGCCCCACCTCTGACAGTTCCCCTCTGCTGTTGGTAGGTGTCGACGTTGGTCGACACATCTGTCAGATATCCAGAACCATCAGCGGTTGGTAGGTGTCGACCTTGGTCGACACATCTGTCAGGTGTCCAAAACCATCAGCGGTTGGTAGGTGTCGACCTTGGTCGACACATCTTTCAGGTATCCAGAACCATCAGCGGTTGGTAGGTGTCGACCTTGGTCGACACATCTTTCAGGTATCCAGAACCATCAGCGGTTGGTAGGTGTCGACCTTGGTCGACACATCTTTCAGGTATCCAGAACCAGCAGCTGTTGGTAGGTGTCGACCTTGGTCGACACATCTGTCAGATATCCAGAACCATCAGCTGGTGGTAGGTGTCGACCTTGGCCGACACATCTTTCAGGTATCCAGAACCATCAGCGGTTGGTAGGTGTCGACCTTGGTCGACACATCTTTCAGGTATCCAAAACCATCAGCGGTTGGTAGGTGTCGACCTTGGTCGACACATCTGTCAGATATCCAAAACCATCTGGGGTCAGAGCCCGTTGCGCAGCAACGGGGTCCGCCCCCGAGCTGTTCCAACAGATCGCTGGAAACTGTCGAAGGCGGGGTGGGTCCGGTTGCGGGGGTGTCCGCGGCATGGGCCCGAGGCATGCCTCGGGCGGGTTGGGCAGGACGCCCAACCCCGGTCTTGCCGTGTGCGCAGGAAAGCGCACACGAGCAAGCCGTGGCCAAGCCTACAGGGGTGAGGGCGCTTTGCTTGCGAAGCACTGCTTCGCAAGCGCCCGAACGCACAGCCGCCAGCGGCTGGGCCGGGCCCCGGAAGGGGACTTGCGGCGTCCCCCGCAACCGGACCTACCCCGCCAACCCTCAGGCAGCCCGCCTTTGACGTTGCTTCAGTCGAGCATGGCTCGACTCTACAGGGGTGCCGGGTGCAACCCGGCCAGTGCTACCCTTCGCGCAACGACAACCACGGAGGCGGGATGGGGGCGATCGTGTTGTTGCCGCTGGGCGTGGACGATGCCGTACTGGATCGTTGCCTGGCCGCGCTGGATGCCGGTACCGCACCCGGTACCGCCGTCTGGTTGGCCGACGATGCACAGGCCGGGCCGCGTGCGCAGGCCGTGGTCGAACACTGGTTGGCGCACACGCCGCTGCAGGCCGAATACACCCGTCGCGCGCGGCCGCTGGGCGAGGTCGCCCACCTGGATGAAATGCTGCGTGCCTGCGAAGGGTTGGACGTGGCCGTGCTGGCGCCCGACTGCGTGCCCGCGCCGGGGTGGCTGCAGCAGTTGCAGGCCTGCTTCGCGCGCGATGCCGCCATCGCCACTGCCACCCCGTGGTGCAACGCCGGCGAAACCGCAGCGTGGCCGCGGCTGGGCGAAATCAATCCAGAGCCCACCGATCCGGCCTTGCTGGCCCACACCTGCGGCGCCTTGCCCAACCTGCACCCGGAACTGCCCTCGGCGGTGACCCATGCGGTGCTGGTGCGTGGCAATGCTCGCCGCCGTGCCGGTGGCCTGGACGTGGACAGCTACCTGGGCTGGAACGCCGCGCTGGTGGACCTGAGCCTGCGCATGGCCGGTCTGGGCTGGCGCAACGTGCTGTGCGAAAACGCCTTCGTCAGCCGCGCCGGCGAAGCGCCCAGCCGCGAGGGTGACCTGGAGGCACTGGCGGCACGCTGGCCCGGCTGGATGCCGCGGCTGGCGGATTTCCTGATGCATGATCCGCTGCATGCATTGCGCCAGGACCTGCAACAGCAGCTGCAGCAGGCGATAATGCCGCGCGGGCAGGGTGACCTGTTCGCGCAGCCATCGCCGCCGGAGTCGCCCGCTTGAAGTCCGCCATCGCCGCCATCGTTGTGACCTACCAGAGCGGCAGCACCATCGACGCATGTCTGTCGCGCCTGCGCCAGGCGCAGGACGTGGCCGAGATCCGGGTGATCGACAACGGTTCACAGGACGACACGCTGGACATCATCCAGCGCCACGCCAGCCACGATGCGCGCGTGCGCTTCATCGGCAACCCCGACAACCCGGGCTTTGCCGCGGCCAACAACCAGGGCGTGGCCGATTCACACAGCCCCTGGCTGGCCTTCATCAACCCGGACCTGATGGTCGAGCCCGATACCCTGGCCGCGCTGCGCGAGCATGCCGCTGGTCTGGGTGATGCGTTGCTGGGGGTGGAGCAGGTGGACGAGCACGGCCATGCCGACGAGGCCGTGCGTCGCCGCGATCCCGATTTCCTGGCCATGCTGCGCTCGCCGGGCCGCGGTGGCCGGTTGGCCATTCCGCGTGACCCGCAGCAGACGCTGCAGGTGGTGCCGGCCCTGTCCGGCGCGCTGCTGCTGATGCCGCGCACGCTGTTCGACCGCATCGGCGGCTGGGATGCGGGATACCGCCTGCATGCCGAAGACCTGGACCTGTGCCGGCGCGTGCGCGACGCCGGTGGGGTGGTGGCGATTGCCAACGATCTGCAGGTCACCCATGTGCGCGGCGTGTCCAGCCGCTCGCGGCCGTTCTTCGTGGAATGGCACAAGCACCGTGGCCTGTGGCGCTATTTCAGCAAGTTCGAGGCGAAGCAGCGCTCCTGGCCGGTACGCGGGCTGGTATGGGGCGCGATCTGGGCGCATGCGCTGATGCTGTTGCCGAGGCTGCTGCGCAAGGCGTTGTGATTGCCGGGTTGGGGTGGGGCGTGCGCGCAGGGCGTGGATTCACCTGATCCCGGGAACGCGATTCACCCGATCGGGCGCATAATGGCGGCATGGCCATCATCCAGTCCCTGCTCGACACCGACCTGTACAAGTTCACCATGATGCAGGCGGTGCTGCACCAGTACCCCAGTGCCCAGGTGCAGTACCGGTTCAAGTGCCGCAATCCCGGCATCGACCTGGCACGCTACATCGAGCAGATCGACGAAGAAATCGATCATCTGTGCAGCCTGCGCTTCACCGACGCCGAACTGGACTACATGCGCGGCCTGCGCTTCGTGAAGCCGGACTTCGCCGATTTCCTCGGCCTGTTCCACCTGGACCGCAAGTACATCCGCCTGCGCCCGTCGCAGACCGTGCCCGGTGAAATCGACCTGGACATCACCGGGCCGTGGCTGCACACCATCCTCTTTGAAGTGCCGCTGCTGGCCATCATCAACGAAGTCTGGTTCCGCAACACCACCACCGCCGATTTCGCCGAAGGCGAGCGCCGCCTGCAGGCCAAGGCCGCGCTGCTGCGCGATACCCCGGGCTTCGAGCAGTGCCGCATTGCCGACTATGGCAGCCGCCGCCGCTACTCGCGCGACTGGCATGCACGCCTGCTGCCGCTGCTGCGCGATGCGCTGGGCCCGCAGCTGGTGGGGACCAGCAACGTGCATTTCGCCCGCCTGTACGGCATGACCCCGCACGGCACCATGGCCCATGAGTACCTGCAGGCCTTCCAGGCGCTGGGGCCGCGCCTGCGCGATTCGCAGGTGGCGGCGCTGGAGTCGTGGGCGCGCGAGTACCGCGGCGACCTGGGAATCGCGCTGTCGGACGTGGTCGGGCTGGATGCCTTCCTGCGCGACTTCGACATGTACTTCTGCAAGCTGTTCGACGGCGTGCGCCATGACTCGGGCGACCCGTTCGACTGGGGCGACCGCATGCTGGCCCACTTCCAGCAGCGCCGCGTGGATGCCCGCAGCAAGGTGTTGGTGTTCAGCGATGGCCTGGACATCACCAAGGTCATGCGCCTGTACGACTACTTCCGTGGCCGCTGCCAGGTGGCCTTCGGCGTGGGCACGCACCTGACCAACGACCTGGGCCCGACCCCGCTCAACATCGTCATCAAGATGGTCCGCTGCAATGGCCAGCCGGTGGCCAAGCTCAGCGATTCGCCGGGCAAGAGCATGTGCGATGACCCGGGCTACCTGGCCTACCTGCGCCAGGTCTTCGAGCTTCCGCCGGCAGAACAGGCCTGAGCCACCTGCGCGCGCGGCGGTCCCGCGCGCGTCAGGTCGACGTGTTGACTGTGTGTTGATGCCGCAAGCGTGAAGATCGACGGTATCATGCCGTCCATGCCACGCAATTGTGACGTGCGTCATCAATTGCATCGTTCCCGTTGCAGTTTTCCTCCTGCCCGTTCGCGAATGAACCTACAGATCGTTGTCGAAAGGATTCCGGCGTGACGCCGCCGCGGCTGGCCGTGGCGGGCGTGGCGGCCGAGTTCGTGGAAATGCGTCGTGGCGGCGTGTACTGGGCCGTGGCCGCAGGCAGTGCGCCGGCCGATCTGCTTGGTGCCGGCACGCTGGCCGCCGCAGCCGACGTGGAGGAAGCGCTGCTGGTCACGCTGGGGCGCACGGTGGAACCGCTGTTGGCCCTGTTGCCGCCCGAGCAGGGCCCGGCACGCGTGCGCCTGTACCAGCGCGCCCATCCGGGCATGCAGCAGGCACTGCGCAGTCTGCCGGCCGACCTGCCGCGGGCGTCCTCGTCGTCCACCTCCCTGAGCATCGTGCAGTTCCCGGTGGCGGCGCTGGACGGCTGGGACGATGCGCGACTGGCGCGCTGGTGCCAGGCGCTGCAGGACTGGGCGCAGCGCGCCGGGCAGGTCCTGCTGCTGCTGTGCCACGGCGAAGTGGCCACCCTGGCGCCGCGCCTGCTGCCGTTGAATCGCAGTTGTGCCGGCGTGGCCCAGCTGCACCCGCACCGCGGCGCCCTGCAGCTGCTGCTGCATTACTGGGCCAACAGCCATGGGGTGGTGGCCCAGCGTGCATTCGCGGTGGAGGCCGACGGCACCCAGCTGCAGCGGATCGCCGACAACGAGACCGAAGTGGCGAGCGTGGCCGGTGACGGCGGCAGCGATTGCGACCTGTTCCTGGCCCAGGCCGATGTGCTGGAAGGCGCGCCGCCGTTGTCATCGGCGTGGAAGCTGTACGACGGCTGGGCAGGGCTGATGCCGGCCGCGCTGCGCGCCAATGAAGCCACGGTGGTGCTGGCCATCAATGAAAACGCCCAGGTCGATGCCCTGGCCCGGCTGCTGCATCGCCTGCGCCGCGAGCGCGGCGATGCCCTGAAGCTGGTCGTGCGCGAACTGCAGCCCTGCCTGCGCTATGCCGACGAACGCCTGCTGCTGCAGTGTGGCGGCAGTCTGGTGGTGCCCGCGCACACGCCGCTGCCGCGCCTGCTGACCCTGCTCGATGCCGTGCAGCGCCAGCGCTGGCAGGGGCAGCTGGCCGATGACCCCGAACCGCTGATTCGGTCGCACCGGCCACCGCCGATCAGCGGCCTGGTCAGCGTGGCCCGCTTCCGCCAGATTGCCGGCGAGCGCATCGATCTGGATGGCAGTGCCGTGGAAAGCGCGGTGCTGGCGCTGCAGCCGGTGGCCGGCCTGCGCGCCGAACAGACCCTGCAGCAGCTGCGCATCCGCCGCCAGGGCGACGTGGTCTGCGTCTACCGCGGGCAGGTCCGCCTGTTCCTGTTCGGCTGCCGCCGCGACGCCATCGAGCAGGCCCTGGCCAATCTGTTCCGGCTGCCGTGGCGCGAACTGTTCGACGGCTACCAGCGCCTGGCCGAGTACGACCTGGCGGCGATGAACGCTACCGGCAGCGACCCGGAGACCGAGCCGTTGCCCGCCCCGGAGGCCGTGCCAGAGGCGGCACCGCTGACCGTGGCGCCGTTTGCTGAACCGAAGCCGCTGCGGCTGGGAGAGGATGCATGACCACCGACCAGCAGCTGTGGACGTTGATCGTTGCCTGCGCGGTACTGATGATTCCCTTTGGCGCCATGCTGGGCGCGCTGTGGCGCATGGCGCGGCGGGCCGTGCAGCGGGTCACGCCGCCGCGCCAGCTGCGCCGGGTGGGCGTGCGCCAGCGTGCGCCGCGGAGGCCCGCATGAGCCCGCAGCCGTTGCCTGCCTCGCCCTTTGCCTGGGCCGACCTGCGCGGTTGGAACCTGTACTTCCTGTCCAAGGTCGCGCTGGCCTGGATGGGCGCGTTGAACCTGAAGATCCTGCCCAACCTGCTGTTCCTGGCCGCGCTGCTGGTGCCGCTGCGCTGGCGCTGGGCGCGCATCGTGCGCACGGTGGTGGCGGTGCCGGTGGGCGTGGCCCTGTACTACCAGGACACGTGGTGGCCGCCATTCCAGCGTCTGCTGGCGCAACCGGGTGTGCTGGATTTTTCCGCCGACTACTGGCTGGAACTGGCGCAACGCTTCATCAACTGGCAGATGGTGGCGGTGCTGGCGCTGCTGGTGGTCGGTTATGTGCTGCTGAAGCCCTGGCTGCGGGTCACCACGCTGAGCGTGCTGGGCATGCTGGGCATGGCCGTGGTGGCGCTGCCGCTGCCGGCCGGCTTCGGCTGGGGGCAGGGCCAGGCGGTGGCGGCCACGGGCAGCGGTGGTGCGGCAACGCGCGCGCTGGCACCGGCCAGCAACGATACGCTCAACGCCTGGCTGGCCAGCTTCTACCAGCAGCAGGCCACCCTGAAGACCACGTTCCCGGCCCCGGCCAGCGGCGCACCGTTCGACGTCATCATTCTCAACATCTGCTCGCTGGCCTGGAGCGATCTGGATGAAGTCGGCCTGCGCCAGAACAACCTGCTGGACCACATGGACGTGGTGTTCGACGATTTCAATTCGGCCACCGCCTACAGCGGCCCGGCGGCGATCCGCCTGCTGCGCGCCAGCTGCGGCCAGACCTCGCACACCGCGCTGTTCGACCCGGTGCCGGCCGAATGCCAGTTGTTCTCCAACCTGCAGCGGCTGGGGTTCCAGAGCGAACTGGCAATGAACCATGACGGCCACTTCGATGATTTCATCGGCGAACTGTCGCGCTACGGTGGCCTGCAGGCCAAGCCGATGGATATCAGCGCCTTCCCGCGCGCGCTGGTGGCGTTCGACAAGTCGCCGCTGCGCCGCGATGGCGACGTGCTGATGGGCTGGCTGAAGCAGCGCCAGGCCGAATCCAGCCCGCAGGTGGCCCTGTTCTACAACACCATCTCGCTGCACGACGGCAACCGCATCGTCGGCGCCGATGGCCGTGCCGCCGCGGCCGATTACAAGGCGCGCGCGAACATGGTGCTGGGCGACATGGCCGGCTTCGTCGATGCCGTGGAAAAGAGCGGCCGCCGCGCGATGATCGTGGTCGTGCCCGAGCACGGTGCGGCCCTGCATGGCGACCGCATGCAGATTCCGGGCATGCGCGAGATTCCCAGCCCGTCCATCACCCATGTGCCGGTGGGGGTGAAGCTGGTGGGCATGGGCGCACCGGCTGCCGGTGGTCCGCGCCACGTGCCCGAGCCCAGCAGTTTCCTCGCCATTTCCGAACTGGTGTCGCGCGTGTATGCGTTGAACGCGCAGTCGCCGCCGGCCGACCGGGACTGGAACAGCCTGCTGCAGGGCCTGCCGCAGACGCCGTCGGTGTCGGAAAACGAAGGCGCCAAGGTCATCGATTACGACGGCAAGCCGTGGCTGCAGTTGCAGGGCAGCCAGACCTGGAGCCCCTACCCGGAGGACAAGCGCTGATGGCCGACATCCTGGCGGTGCCTGCCACCCTGTCGGTGGAAGAGGATGACATCGACCTGCTGCGCCGCAGCCTGGCGATGCCGGACATGCCCTACGTGGATTTTTCCGCGAACAACGAACGCGCCCAGGCACTGGCGCGCTGGCCGCTGCTGGCCGAGCTGGAGGCGCTGCCATGACCCTGACCCTGTCACTGCAGGGCGTGCGCGGCGGCGCCGGGGTGACCACGGTGCTGGCGGCGCTGGGCCAGGCCCTGCACGTGCAGGGGCAGCGTGTGCTGCTGGTGGAAATGAGCCCGGACCAGATGCTGGGCCTGCACCTGGGCCTGGCCGCCGGCGAGCGCGCTGGCTGGGCCCGCGCCCAGCTGGACGGTACGGACTGGCGGGCGGCCGCATTCGCCTGCGCCCCTGGACTGGCCGTGCTGCCCTATGGCCGGGTCGATGCCAGCGAAGCCCTGCAGCTGGAACACGCGTTGGCGGCGGCCCCGCAGACCTGGGCCGAGCGCCTGCCCACGCTGTCGGCACAGTTCAATTGCGTGCTGTTCGACCTGCCGCAGCGCCTGCCCGCGCATGTGGCGGCGATCAATAGCCACGGCGGCTGCCGGCTGCCCTTGCGCCTGGCCTGCGTGGACCCGGCCAGCCATGTACAGCTGCACCGCGCACGCGACGATGGCCGTCGCCTGCTGGTGAACCGCTACGACCCGGCCGTGCAGGTGCAGCGTGACCTGATGCAGTTGTGGTTGCACAGCCATGGCAGCCGCCTGCTGCCGCAGCCGCTGCACGAAGATGCACGGGTGCCGGCGGCGCTGGCCAGCAAGCAACCGCTGGGCCACGACGCTGCCGATTCGCTGGCCGCGGCCGACGTGCAGGGGCTGGCGCTGTGGTGCCTGGCCGAGGCCGCGCGCCTGCAGCAGGCGGAGGGCGGCCGGCGATGATGAGCCAGCGGGTCTATTACCTGGACTGGGGGCGGCTGCGCCACCGCGTGCATGCGGCCTGGCCGACGCGCGCGGTGCTGTGGCTGCTGCAGGCACTGGGGTGGGCCCTGCTGCGTCTGGAAGGACCTGCCTGGCAGGCGCTGGCGCCTCGGCTGCGTGCGGCGTTCCCGCAGTTGCAGGGCGACCGCCGCTGGCGTCCGGGTGATCCGATCCGCCTGCTGGTACAGGCGCTGTGGTTGTCGGTGGTTCGCCTGGTGCCGCGCAGATCGCTGCGCCGGCAGCGACTGGCGCGTGCACGCCAGCAGCGCATCGCCGAACTGCGCGGCGCGGCCGGCCGCGGCCACGTGCGCTACCTGCGCACCATGCGCGATGCCCCCAAGGATGTGTGGAACAGCCGGTTCATGGCCTGGGCCGGCGCGCGTGCGCGCGCCCTGTCGCCGCGCGCGCGACGCTGGGCAACCGCGGCCATCGGCGTTGCCACCCTGGGGCTGGCACTGCTGTGCGTCACCCAGCCCTTCAGCTACCTGGCGCAGTTCGTGTTCGTGCTGCTGCTGTGGGCCATCGCGTTGCTGGTGCGGCGCATGCAGGGCCGCTATGCCACGTTGGTGCTGGTGGTGCTGTCGGTCACCGTGTCCTGCCGTTACCTGTGGTGGCGCTATACCGCCACGTTGAACTGGAACAGCACCTTCGACCTGGTCTGTGGCCTGATCCTGCTGGCCGCCGAAACCTATTCCTGGCTGGTGCTGATGCTGGGCTACGTGCAGGTGGCCTGGCCGCTGCGGCGGCGCCCGGCGCCGCTGCCCGCCGACGTGCGGCAGTGGCCCACGGTCGACGTGCTCATTCCCACCTACAACGAAGACCTGGCGCTGGTGCGGCACACGGTCTACGCGGCGATGGGCCTGGACTGGCCGGCCGACAAGCTGCGCATCCATATCCTGGACGATGGCAAGCGCGAGGAATTCCGTGCGTTCGCCGAGCAGACCGGGGTCAACTACATCACCCGCACCGACAACCGCCATGCCAAGGCCGGCAACCTCAACCACGCGCTGACCCAGATCGATGGCGAGCTGGTGGCCATCTTCGACTGCGACCACCTCCCGGTGCGCTCGTTCCTGCAGGTGACCTGTGGCTGGTTCGGCCGCGACCCGAAGCTGGCACTGGTGCAGACCCCGCACCATTTCTTCTCGGCCGACCCGTTCGAACGCAACCTGCAGGTGTTCCGCAGCGATCCCAATGAAGGCGAGCTGTTCTACGGGCTGGTGCAGGACGGCAACGACCTGTGGAATGCCGCTTTCTTCTGCGGTTCGTGCGCGGTCATCCGCCGCGAGGCGATCGACGCCATTGGCGGCTTCGCCACCGAGACGGTCACCGAAGATGCGCACACCGCGCTGCGGTTGCACCGCAATGGCTGGAACTCGGCCTACCTGCGCATTCCGCAGGCGGCGGGGCTGGCCACCGACAGCCTGGGCGCGCACGTGAACCAGCGCATCCGCTGGGCACGCGGCATGGTGCAGATCTTCCGCATCGACAACCCGCTGATCGGCAAGGGCCTGAGCCTGTTCCAGCGGTTCTGCTATGCCAACGCCATGCTGCACTTCCTGGCCGGCATTCCGCGCCTGGTGTTCCTCACCGCGCCGCTGGCGTTCCTGCTGCTGCACGTCTACATCATCTATGCACCGGCACTGGCCATCCTGCTGTTCGTGGTGCCGCACATGGCCCATGCCAGCCTGACCAACGCGCGCATCCAGGGCAAGTACCGCCGCCCGTTCTGGGGCGAGGTGTACGAAACCGTGCTGGCCTGGTACATCGCACGGCCGACCACGGTGGCCTTGTTCAGTCCCGGCCGCGGCAAGTTCAACGTCACCGACAAGGGCGGCACCCAGGATGGCGACCGCTTCGACTGGCGCGTGGCACGCCCGTACCTGGTGCTGGCGCTGTTGAACGTGGCCGGCCTGTGCTTCGCGGTGTGGCGCTTCATGCATGGCCCGGCCGATGAGCGCGGCACGGTGATCGTCAGTTCGCTGTGGGTGCTGTACAACCTGCTGATCATCGGCGGCGCGCTGGCGGTGGCCGCCGAAGTGCAGCAGGTGCGGCGCACGCACCGGGTCACCACGCACCTGCCGATGGCGCTGCAGGTGCCCGATGGGCGCCGCCTGCGCGGCGTGCTGCAGGACTATTCCAACGACGGCGTGGGCGTGGAACTGGGCAGCGACCCCGGCCTGGCCGAAGGCGCGCGGGTGCACGTGCTGCTGGGTCGTGGCCGCCGCGAGTTTGCGTTCCCGGCGCGCGTGCAGCGCACCATGGGCCATCGCCTGGGCCTGCTGCTGCAGTTCGACAGTGAACGCCAGCGCGTGGAATTCGCCCAGTGCACCTTCGCCCGTGCCGACGCCTGGCTTGATTGGCACGCCGGCTACCAGCCCAAGAGCCTGCCACGCAGCCTGTGGAGCGTGCTGGTGCTGGGCTGGCGTGGTTACCGGCGGATGGGCGATTTCGCCCCGTTCGACCTGGACCGGCCCGTGCACTGGAGCCGGCGCCTGCTGCGCTGGATGGCCAGCTTCGCTCCGCAACGTCCGCTTCCCTCCCACCCGGCTGACCCAGCCGCTGACCCAGGGCTTCGTCCATGAGCATCTCCTCTCCTCTGCGCTGGCTGTTGCTGCCGCTGCTCGCCTTGCCGGTGGCGTCGGGCAACAGTGCCCCTGCACCGGCCCGCCTGCCTGCCAGTACCGGCTCCACGCCTGACACGGCACCGGCGCAGGTGGCCGTGCCCACGCCGGTGAATGCCGCGGTGGTGCCGGCCCCGCGGCCGGAACCGGCGCAGGCCGAAACCTGGGCGGGCAGCGCGTGGCCGTGGCAGCGCGAAAGCACGTTCGCCGATCTGGGCCGCCGCCAGGACGTACTGCTGTCCGGCGTGCGCAACACCACCACCCTTGAATTCCAGGTGCGCCGCGATCGCCTGGCGCGCGAAGCCGAGCTGGACCTGAGCTTCACCCCGTCGCCGTCGTTGCTGCCGACGTTGTCGCACCTGCGGGTGTATCTGAACGACGCGATGATGGGCGTGGTGCCGATCAGCAATGATCAGCTGGGGCGCCCGGTGCAGGCCAAGCTGCCGCTGGACGCGCGCCTGATCGCCGACTTCAACCAGGTGCGGCTGGAGTTCGTCGGCCATTACACCGATATCTGCGAAGAACCCACGCACAGTTCGCTGTGGGTGAACGTATCGAGCAACAGCACGCTGCGCCTGGGCGGCCAGCCGCTGGCCATGCAGGACGACCTGGCCAACTTCCCGCTGCCGTTCTTCGACCCGCGCGACACCGCACGGCTGGAACTGCCGGTGGTCTACGGCACGGCGCCGACCCTGGCGCAGCAGCGTGCCGGTGCCATCATGGCCTCGCACTTTGGCAGCCTGGCCGGCTGGTGGCGGCAGGCGCGCTTCCCGGTCAGCTTCGGTGCGCTGCCGGACAAGGGCCATGCCGTGGTGCTGGCGGTGAACGGCAAGTTCCCGCCGGTGATCGCCAACCACGCGCCGGTGCAGGGGCCGGTGGTGGAACTGATGGCGCTGCCGGAAGATCCGCAGCGCAAGCTGCTGCTGGTGCTGGGCCGCAATGACGATGACCTGCAGAAGGCCGTCGCGGCGATGGCCGCGGGCAACGTGTTGTTCCGTGGCAAGCAGGTGGCGATTGACCAGATCAAGCCGCTGGCCCCGCGCAAGCCCTACGACGCACCCAACTGGGTGCGTACCGACCGTGCCGTGCGCCTGGGCGAACTGCTGGATTACCCGCAGCAGCTGCATGCCAACGGCGTGGCGCCGCAGCCGATCACGGTCAACCTCAACCTGCCGCCGGATCTGTTCATCTGGCGCAACCAGGGCATTCCGCTGAACCTGCGCTACCGCTACACGCCGCCGTTCGGCAGCGATGAATCGCGGTTGGGCGTGGCGATCAACGACCAGTTCATTTCCAGCTTCCCGCTGGTGCGCCGCAACGGCAAGCAGGGCCTGGAAGAAATCCGCCTGCCGGTGCTGGCCGGTGATGCCGGTGCCGACGATGGCCGCCTGCTGATTCCGTCGCTGAAGCTGGGCGATCGCAACCAGCTGCGCTTCGATTTCAACTTCGCCAGCGTGATGGGCAGTGCCCAGCGTGACCACTGCCAGACCGTGCTGCCGCCGAACCTGCAGGCGGCGATCGAGGAAGATTCGACCATCGATTTCTCCGGCTTCCACCACTACATGGGCCTGCCGGACCTGTCCGCATTCGCACTCAGCGGCTTCCCGTTCACCCGCATGGCCGACCTCTCGGAAACGGTGGTGCTGGTGCCGGCGCAGACCAGCGAAGCACAGGCCAGCCTGCTGTTGAACCTGGTGGGCGGGCTGGGTGTGCAGACCGGCTACCCGGCCTACGGGCTGCGTCTGTCCAATGACTGGAAGCAGGCCAGCACGCTCGATGCGGATCTGTTGATGCTGGGCGCGCTGCCGGAAGAACTGCGCGGCAGCGACCAGCTCTCGCTGCTGATCGACGCGCAGCGCACGCGCCTGTTGAACGGCCAGTCGCCGTCGCCGCAGCTGGCGATGGAACAGGCCCGTCGTGGCAGTCGCCAGGGTGACCCGGCGGTAACCGAAGTGGCGGTGACCGCCGATGCGCCGTTCGCCGCCATCGTCGGCCTGCAGTCGCCCCATCACGCACAGCGCAGCATCGTTTCGCTGGCCGCCAGTGGTGCGGCCGACTACGGCCTGCTGGACGACGCCCTGAGTGATACCGGCAAGCGCCAGGCCATCGCCGGTTCGGTGGCGATCCTGCGCACGTCGGGCATCCACAGCCAGTTCGTGGGCGAGCACTATTACGTCGGCTCGCTGCCGTGGTGGTTGCTGCTCTGGTACCACCTGGCCGACCACCCCGCATTGCTGGCGGTGCTGGCAACGGTGGTGGTGCTGATGGTGGCCTTCCTGCTGTGGCGCGCACTGCGCTGGGTCGCGGCCAAGCGGTTGGGCCCGGACCACTGATGGCGCGCGCGCGGCATCCGCTGGTCGCCGCCTCCGGCCTGGTCCTGCTGGGCCTGGCCGGCGTGGGCACCTGCCAGGCGCAGGCGCTGCCGGCCACGCCGGGCGGCACGGTGGCCGAGCAGCGGCAATGGCTGCTGGAACAGGTACGCATCGGCGAAGCCAGCGGCCGCCAGGGCCTGATCGAAGATGCGCTGGCGCGGCTGCGCATGCTGGCCCCGGATGACCGCAGCACGCTGCTGGCGATCCTGGAAGTGCAGCTCTCGCAGCAGAAGATGGCCGACGCCGATGCCACCCTGCAGCGCCTGCGCCAGCTGGGTGCGGGCAGCCGCGAACTGGCTGCCGGCGAGCGCCTGTGGCGTGCCTACCGCGGCGACCTGCAGCAGGACCTGCAGCAGGCGCGGCTGTTCGCCGCCGGTGGCCGCAGCGACGAAGCGCTGGTGATCTACCGCCGCCTGTTCAACGATGATCCCCCGGGCCTGCAGTTGGGCCTGGAGTACTGGCGCCTGCGCGGCGCACAGGCTGATGGCCGCGCACTGGCGATCCGCGAACTGAGCGCACTGGACCGCAGCTATCCGGGCAACACCGCCTTGCTGCAGACCCTGTCGCAGCTGCTGTTCGCCGCCGGCCGCGATGCCGAGGCACTGGCCGCGCTGGAGCGCATGGGCCGCAACCCCGAAGCACGCACGCTGGCCGCCGATGCCGAATGGGATTTCCTGCAGGACCAACCGGCCGACGATGCCAACGTGCGCCGCCTGCAGGCCTTCATCACCCGCAACTCGAATTTCAATGACATCGCGCTGGTGCGCGAGCGCTATGCCGATCAGCACAAGCGGGTGAGCGATCCGGCCTGGCGTGCCGGCCTGCGCGGCCAGCAGTTGCTGGATCGCGAGCGCAATGCCGATGCCGAGCGGGCGTTCGTGCAGGCGTTGCGCGGCTATCCGCGCGAGGCCGATTTCCTGGGCGGTCTGGGCATGGCGGTGATGCGGCAGGGGCGCCGCGAACAGGCCATCAGCTATTTCCAGCGTGCAGTGCAGGCCACCCCGGCCGGTGACAGCACCGACAAGTGGACCGATCTGCTGGCCAGCACGCGTTACTGGCTGCTGCTGGACCAGGCCGAAGCCGCACTGGCCAGCGGCAACGTGGACCAGGCGCAGGCGCTGTACGAGCGCGCGCGCCGCCAGCAGCCCGGTGAGATCAATGCACAGCTGGGGCTGGTGGATGTGGCAGTGGCGCGCGGCGATGATGCCGGCGCCGAACGCCTGCTGCTGGCCGCGCAGCGCCGCGCACCGCGCGATGCCAACGTGATCCGCAAACTGGTGCAGCTGTATGGGCGCACCGATCCGCAGCGCCTGGAAACCTTCATTCATTCCCTGCCCGCCGCGCAGCAGAAGCTGTACGCCGAGGATCTGCGCCAACTGCAGATCAGCCGGCTGCGCGAGCGCCGCGAACAGGCGCTGGCCGCCGGTGACGCCGCGACCGCGATCAGCCTGGGCCAGCAGTTGCGCCAGGAACTGCCTGGCGATGCCTGGCTGGCCTATGCGCTGGGCAATGAGCTGCGCAGCGCTGGCCGCGACGACGACGACGACGCCGATGCGGTGGTGGCCGACATGGCCGCGCGCAATGACAGCAGTGAAGCGCGCTATGCGCAGGCCTTGTACCTGTCCGGCAGCGAGCGCCTGCCGCAGGCGCTGGCGGTGCTGGACAGCGTGCCGCGCGAGCGCTGGGACGACGACATGCGCGCGCTTGCCGAGCGCCTGCAGCGCCAGCAGCTGGTGGAACATCTGTGGGACCTGCGCGCGCAGGGCCGTGAACCCGAAGCCATCGCGCTGCTGCAGCAGCAACCGCCCAGCGCCGACAACGACCTGCTGCTGGCCGAATGGGCGCGCCTGCGCGGCGATGCAGCGCAGGCACTGCACTACTACCAGCAGGTGCTGGCGGCGCAGCCGGACAACGTCGATGCCCAGCTGGGCCAGGTGCAGGCATGGATCGCGCAGGGCGATCTGCAACATGCGCGGCAGCAGATGCACGACGCGCCGCCGCAGGTGGCCGACGATGCGCTGGGCCAGCAGCGGCAGCTGGCCGGCATCTGGACCGACCTGCATGATAATGCACGCGCGCTGCAGATCCTGCGCGGGCTGCTGGCGCGCAAGACCGAAGCCGATGCGCAGTCCTGGCGCGACGCGGCACGGCTGGTGCGCGCCGATGATCCCGAGCAGGCGCTGGACATGTACGCCCAGGCGATGGCCGACAATGGATTGCTGGCGCCCACCCAGGCCGCACCGCGCGACAACCGCGCGCTGACCCTGGCCAGCCGCCAGACCGAGGGCGATGACTGGTTGCGCAGCAGCCTGCGCAGCGATGTTGATACGCTCTACCAGCAGCAGAATCCCACGCTGACGGTGATGCAGGATTCCGGCCGCCGCAGCGATGGCACGCCGGGTCTGTCACGGCTCTCGCGTGACACCCGCATCGCCCACCTGGATGCGCCATTCGCCGGCGGTCTGGGCTGGGCGCGCATCGAGCAGGTGCATTTCGATGCCGGGCGTTTCCAGACCGGCGACGACGGCACCTTCGACGAGGACTTCGGCAGTTGCGACCTGGACCTGCTGCAGGCCGACGGCACGCCGCTGCGCGCGCCTGGCTGCAGCCGCTTCGTGCACCAGCGGCGCAACTCCGGTGCCGGCTTCGCCGTGGGCTGGCGCACGCTGGACGACCGCTGGAACATCGATCTGGGCCACACCCCGTCCAACTACGTGGTGGGCAACTGGCTGGGCGGGGTCACGCTGAACGGTGACCTGGGCCGGCTGGGCTGGGGCGCGACGGTGTCGCGCCGGCCGATGACCAATTCGCTGCTGTCCCAGGCCGGTGCGGTGGATCCGCGCAGTGGCATTGCCTGGGGCGGGGTCACCGCCAACGGCGTGACCCTGAGCCTGGGCTACGACGAAGGCGGTCGCAACGGCATCTGGTCGAACTGGAGCTGGCACCGCCTGACCGGTCGCAACGTGGAAGACAACACGCGCGCGCGGGCGATGGCCGGCTGGTACCACAAGCTGATCCAGCGCCCGGACATGCGCCTGGATGTGGGCACCACGGCCATGTACTGGCGCTACCAGAAAGACCTGGGCGGCTATTCGCTGGGGCAGGGCGGCTACTACAGCCCGCAGCGCTATGCCTCGCTCAGCCTGCCCGCCAGCTTCGCCTGGCGCAGCGACAACTGGTCGCTGCGGGTGGATGCGTCGTTCAGCGTATCCAGTGCACGCACCGCGTCCATCAGCCGCTATCCCGACCAGGCGCTGATCGAGCGGGTGATCGCCCAGCTGGAGCCGCAATATGGCCCGCTCACGCTCGATCCGGATGGCCTGTACACCAGCAGCGGTCGCAGCAGCGGTACCGGCTCGCGCCTGTATGCGGCGGTGGAACGGCGCCTGGGCGACCACTTCGTGCTGGGCGCGGCCGGTACGCTGCAGCGCAGCCGCGATTTTTCGCCGAACACCTTCCAGCTCTATCTGCGCTATACGCTGAAGCCGTGGCAGGGCAACCTGCCGTTGCCGGTGTCCCCGCTGGTGCCCTATGGCGAATTCCGCTGATCCACAACGCCGCCGCCTGCTGCAGGTGGCCGCGACCCTGCCGCTGCTGGCCCATGTCGGTGCGCAGGCACAGACCGCGCCGCGCTGGCCGGCCTGGCAGGTGCTGCAGGCCAGCAGCCTGAGCCGCGACGGGCGCATGATCGACCGCAGCCAGGACGATCAGCGCACCACGTCCGAAGGGCAGTCCTACGCACTGTTCTTCGCCCTGGTGGACAACGACCAGGCGCTGTTTGACCGGGTGCTGGCCTGGACCCAGAACAACCTGGCCGGCGGTGACATGGCCGCACGGCTGCCGGCCTGGCTGTGGGGACGCGATGGCAAGGGCGTCTGGCGCGTGCTGGACGACAATCCCGCCTCCGATTCGGATCTGTGGCTGGCCTACGCGCTGCTGGAAGGCGCGCGGCTGTGGCGTCGGCCGGCGTTGCAGGTGATCGCCACCGGCATGCTGGCGCAGATTCGTGCGCGCGAAATCGTCGCACTGGAGGGCCTGGGGCCGATGCTGCTGCCCGGCCCGCAGGGGTTCATCGAAGACGATGCGACCCGGGTCAATCCCAGCTATCTGCCGTTGCCGTTGCTGCGTCGCTTCGCCGCGGTGGACCGGCAGGGGCCGTGGCAGGCGTTGGCTGGCAACACGGTGGCCTTGCTGCAGCAGACCAGCCCGCACGGCTTCGCGCCGGACTGGGCGGCCTGGCGCAAGGGTGCGTTCGTGGTGGATCCGGTGAAGGGCCCGGTGGGCGGCTACGATGCCATCCGCTGCTATGCGTGGGCCGGCATGACCGCAGCGCGCGACCCGCTGTTCCGGCCGCAGCTGCAGGCCTTGTCCGGCCCGTTGAAGCGGCTGCGCGCCGGTGCGCCGATGTGGGAGAAGGTGGACACGCGCAGCGGACAAGGGCAGGGCGAAGGCAACTACGGGTTCCGCGCCGCGCTGCTGCCGTATCTACAGGCACACGGCGAAACGCAGCAGGCGCAGGCATTGTTGGCCAGCCTGCCAACGGTGGAACAGCAACGCAGCGCCGAACCGGCCTACTACACGCAGATGCTCACCCTGTTCGGCCGCGGCTGGATGGAAGGTCGCTGGCGCTTCGCCGCCGACGGCCGCCTGCAGCCGCGCTGGTAGGGGGCCAGGTGGGGTCAGAGCCCTTTGCGCTGCAAAGGGATCTGACCCCAACCGCAGCCGACGGGGTCGGATCCCGTTGCGCAGCAACGGGCTCTGACCCCAATCTCAGCCAACGGGGTCGGATCCCTTTGCAACGCAAAGGGCTCTGACCCCAGACAACGGTCATTCCAACGCGTAGCGCAGCACGAACAGCACCGCCACCAGCCACACCGCCGGGTGCACCTCGCGCCAGCGCCCGGTACCGGCCTTCAGCGCGGCATAGGCAATGAAACCAAACGCCAGGCCATTGGCGATGGAGTAGGTGAATGGCATGGCCAGCGCACACAACGCCGCCGGCACCGATTCAGTCAGATCGCTCCAGTCCACTTCCACCAGCTCGCGCAGCATCAGCCCGGCCACGAACAGCAGGGCAGGGGCCGTGGCGTAGCCGGGCACCATCGCGGCCAGCGGCGAGAACAGCAGTGCGGCCAGGAACAGGCCCGACACCACCAGCGCGGTCAGCCCGGTGCGGCCGCCGACCTGCACGCCCGAGGCGCTCTCAGCGAAGGCGGTGGTGCTGCTGGTGCCCAGCAGCGAACCGGCCACGATCGCCGTGCTGTCGGCCAGCAGGGCACGACCGAAGCGCTTCGGCGCGCCCGGCAGCTTCAGCAGGCCGGCACGGCCGACAACGCCGTACAGCGTGCCGGTGGCATCGAATACTTCCACCAGCACGAATACCAGCACCACCTGCAGCAGCACCGCGATCGGCGCGCCGCCGTCGTGGTGCAGCAGGCCGGGCAGGTCCAGCTGCAGGAAGGTAGGGGCCAGGCTGGGCGGTAGGGACACCAGCCCCTTGAACTGCACGTCGCCCAGCGCCCATGCCGCGGCGGTCACCGCCAGGATGCCGATCAGGATCGCGCCGCGCACGCGGCGTGCTTCCAGGATCGCGATCAGCAGGAAACCCACCAGCGCCAGCAGCGGCGGTGCGGTGTTCAACGGCCCCAGCGCCACCAGGGTGTCTTCGTTGGCAATGATCACGCCCGATTTCTGCAGCGCGATGATCGCCAGGAACAGACCAATGCCGGCCACGATGGCCGAGCGCAGCGACGACGGAATGCCCGCCACCAGCCAGGCACGCACGCCGGTCAGCGACAACACCAGGAACACCAGCCCGGAAATGAACACCGCTGCCAGCGCCTGCTGCCACGGCAGGCCCGCGGCACCGACCACGGTGAACGCAAAGAACGCGTTCAGGCCCATGCCCGGCGCCATGCCCACCGGGAAGTTGGCCGCCAGCGCCATCACCGCCGAACCCAGCGCCGCCGCCAGGCAGGTGGCAACGAACACCGCGCCGGCATCCATGCCCGTGGTCCCCAGGATTTCCGGGTTGACGAAGACGATGTAGGACATCGTCAGGAAGGTGGTGACACCGGCCAGCAGCTCGGTGCGCACGGTGGTGCCATGCTGCTGCAGCTGGAACAGGCGTTCGAACAGGGACATGGGGGTTCTCACAACAATTGGGTGTCACCACCAACGGTGGTGACCTACCAGAATGCAGAAAGGCCGCGCGAGCGCGGCCTTTCCGGTTGCCTTACTTCAGCGCCTTGAAGCGCAGGCGCTTGGGCGCGGCGTCGTCGCCCATGCGGCGGCGCTTGTCTTCTTCGTACTCGCGGTAGTTGCCCTGGAAGAACTCCACGTGCGAGTCGCCTTCGAACGCCAGGATGTGCGTGGCGATGCGATCCAGGAACCAACGGTCATGCGAAATGACGAAGGTGTTGCCCGGGAACTCCAGCAGCGCATCTTCCAGCGCACGCAGGGTTTCGATGTCCAGGTCGTTGGACGGTTCGTCGAGCAGCAGCACGTTGCCACCCTGCAGCAGGGTCTTGGCCATGTGCAGGCGGCCACGCTCACCACCGGACAGCGAACCGACCATCTTCTGCTGGTCCTGGCCCTTGAAGTTGAAGCGGCCGATGTAGGCGCGCGACTGGATTTCGATGCCGTTGATGTTGAGGATGTCCAGGCCGCCAGCAATTTCCTGGAAGACATTGTGGTTGCCTTCCAGGGCGTCGCGGCTCTGGTCCACGTAGGACAGCTTCACGGTCGGGCCGACCACGATCTCGCCCGAATCCGGCTTTTCCTGGCCGGTGATCATCTTGAACAGGGTCGACTTACCGGCACCGTTGGGGCCGATGATGCCGACGATGGCGCCGGCCGGCACCAGGAAGCTCAGGTCGTCGAACAGCAGGCGGTCGCCGAACTTCTTGGAGACGTTCTTGAACTCCATCACCGCATTGCCCAGGCGCTCGCCCGGCGGGATGAAGATTTCATTGGTCTCGTTGCGCTTCTGGTAATCGACCGACTGCAGCTCTTCCAGGCGGGCCAGACGGGCCTTGCCCTTGGTGCGGCCGCCCTTGGCGTTCTGGCGCGACCACTCCAGTTCCTTCTGGATCGCCTTCTGGCGGGCCTTTTCCTGGTTGTCTTCCTGCTTCAGGCGCTCATCCTTCTGGGTCAGCCAGTCGGTGTAGTTGCCCTTCCACGGAATGCCGCGGCCGCGGTCCAGTTCCAGGATCCACTCGGCGGCGTTGTCCAGGAAGTAGCGATCATGGGTGACCGCCACGACGGTGCCGGTGTAGCGCGCCAGGAACTGTTCCAGCCATTCCACCGACTCGGCGTCGAGGTGGTTGGTCGGTTCGTCGAGCAGCAGCATGTCCGGCTTCTGCAGCAGCAGGCGGCACAGTGCCACGCGGCGCTTTTCACCACCGGACAGCTTGCCCACGATGGCATCCCACGGCGGCAGGCGCAGCGCATCGGCGGCCACGTCCAGCTGGTTTTCCAGGGTGTGCGCATCACCGGCGGCGAGGATCGCCTCCAGGCGCTCCTGTTCCTTGGCCAGTGCGTCGAAGTCGGCGCCTTCCTCGGCGTAGGCGGCGTACACCGCTTCCAGCGCGGCCTGGGCCTGCAGCACTTCGCCCACGCCTTCCTCCACCGCTTCACGCACGGTCTTGGTCGGGTCCAGTTCCGGTTCCTGCGCCAGGTAGCCGACCTTGATGCCCGGCTGCGGGCGGGCTTCGCCCTCGAAATCGGTGTCCACGCCGGCCATGATCTTCAGCACGGTGGACTTGCCGGCGCCGTTCAGGCCCAGCAGGCCGATCTTCGCGCCCGGGAAGAAGGACAGCGAGATGTCCTTGATGATCTGCCGCTTGGGCGGGACCACCTTGGACACGCGGTTCATGGTGTAGATGTATTGCGAGGACATGAGGTCTCCGTAAGGGCGCGGCCCTGCACCCGTCCGTCAGCGGGAAGATCCCGGACGACAGCGGGCACAGACTGAAATGGAATACCCCCAATTATAGCCGGAACCGCTTACCGCCCGCGCCGCCCCGGGCCCCGGGGCTGGCCGCTGCCTGAATACTGCGTCACATCCCACGGATCGGAAGCGTTTCCAGCCAATATCCGTTCAGACGCAATGCGCAAGATTGGCCTCACCACCCACCCGAGCAGAGGTTTCTCATGCGCATCAACCGAATCATGGCCGGAGCCGTGGCCTCTGTTCTGGCCTTGGGCGCGGTCGCCCCGGCATTTGCCGACAACGACCACCGTGACCGCCGCGAGTGGCGCGAAGACCGCCGTGATGATCGTCGCGAGTACCGCCGCGACGTCCGCGAGGCCCGCCGCGACTACGAGCGTGACCGCCGCGATGCCCGCCGCGACTGGAACCGCGACCACGACCGCCGCTATTACCACCCGGCGCCGCCGCCGCGCGTGGTGTATCGCCCCGGCTATGGCCCGGGCCCGGGCTACGGCTGGCAGCGTGGGCACCGCTACCGCGATTACTACCGTGGCCCCATCTACGTGGTGAACGACTACCCGCGTTACCACCTGCGCCGCCCGCCGTATGGCCACCACTGGATCCGCGACGACCGCGGCAACATGCTGCTGGTGGCCGTGGCCACCGGCATCATCGCCGACTACATCATCAACAACCGCTGATGCAGAGGCGGGGTCGGATCCCTTCCGCAAGGAAGGGCTCTGACCCCAACAGCACGGGGTCGGACCCTTTTCCAGCGGAAAAGGCTCCGACCCCTTTCAGCACTTAGAACGCCACCGACAGATCCAGCTGTGCGCCCACATCGCGCTCGCCATCACCGCGCTGCCCCTGCATCTGCAGCGACAGACGGCTGTTGTCGGTCGGGCTGACCGCCACGCCCAGCTGGGCCAGCGCACTGCGGCGGGCCAGCGGTGCGGCGGCAATGCCAAAGTCCTGCGTACCGTCCACGAAGCGCGCCGCGACCTGCGGCAGGCGATCACCGCCGGCCACCTGCCAGCCCACGCGCGCGGTCAGCGCCGCACGGTCACGCTGGCCACCGCTGATGTCCCAGTCCGCGCGCAGCGCGGCCAGGCCGGTGCGGTAGCGGGCGGTTTCACCCTCCAGCTGCAGCGCGCTGTGGCCGCCGCGTTCCTGGGCGCCGTCGCTGCGCAGGCGCACCTGTGCCAGCTCCACTTCCGGGGTC
The DNA here is from genome assembly GCF_056393165.1 of Stenotrophomonas sp. Steno-C17. Classification (NCBI taxonomy): domain Bacteria; kingdom Pseudomonadati; phylum Pseudomonadota; class Gammaproteobacteria; order Lysobacterales; family Lysobacteraceae; genus Stenotrophomonas; species Stenotrophomonas sp. Steno-C17. The sequence continues at coordinate 19,191 of NZ_JBWJPD010000013.1, read as the reverse complement.
AGCTGCAGGCGCGGCCCACCGAAGGTCCAGCCGGCACGCAGGAAGGCCGTGGTGCCGGTGGCGTCCTCGCGTGCGGCCAGGCCTTCGGACAGGGTGCTGCCGACCTGCGCGGTGCGGGTGCTGTCGGTGCGGTAGTCGGCGCGGCTGACGCCCGCACGCAGGCTCAGGCCCTGCCAGCGGTACTGGCCGTACACGCCGCACTCGGTGCTGTCGGTCTCGGCGCGTGCATCGCGCTGGGCCAGGCGGCTGACCAGCTGCTGCTGGCCGGCGGCCACCCCCAGTTCCAGGGCGTCGCCGAACATCCAGCCGGCGCCGGCCATCAGCCCGTGCTGCGAGGTGCGCAGCCCGGCGTTCTGTGCGCTGGCGTCGCTGCGGCGCTGGCTGCTGCTGCCCGCCACCCAGGCGTGCACGCCCGGCGCGATCTGCCCGGCCATTGCCGCGCCATCCAGGTGGCGGTCAATGCCGTCGTGCAGGAAGCGGTTCTGCAGCAGGGCGCCGCGGGTGGCGGCATGGATCTCGCCGGAAAGACTGTCGAATGCCGGCACGACATCGGCCACATCCAGGCGCACCACCGCGTCATACACCTGGTTGCCCGTGCCCAGCGCTTCCACCGCACCGGCCACGGCCTTCTGGTTGCTGTTCACCACCACATCCGGGAACGCCAGGTCGATGTCCGGCATCGCGATGTCGTTGCGGGCCAGGGTCAGGTAGACGTTGCTGGCGTCGTAGTCCAGCGTCGGGCTCAGGAAGGCGAGGGTGGTGGAGACACCCGAGAACGTGCCCTGCACGCCCTGTGCGGCGCTCAGGATCGTATAGCGGGTGCGCGGCGCCCAGTCGCCGTTGCTGGCCAGGGCCAGCGTGTTGCCGCCCTGCAGGGTGGCGGTGCCGCCGACCAGCACGCGGTCACTGCCGCCGTCGGCGCCGACATCCACCAGATAGCGCGAGCCGTTTTCCATCAGCAGGTTGCCGCGCATCGACAGCACGTCGTGGCTGCCAGAGGCGCCGGTCAGGCCCGGGGCCAGGCTGGCCGAGCTGCGGATGATCACGTTGCCCAGTTCGCCGGTACCGGTCAGTTCGGTACCGGCGGTCATGTCGACCAGGCCGCCGATGCTGCCGCGCACTTCCAGGGTGCCGGCCTGGATCCGGGTGGTGCCGGTGAAGCCGCTGCTGTCGCCCAGCAGGGTCAGCAGGCCGGCATCCAGCTTGACCACATCACCGGCGCCGGACAGCACATTGGCGAACACGGTGTGGCCGTTGCGCTGCAGCTTCAGCGTCGCGCCGGAAGCCACGTCCACCGAACCGCGGATCGCGCCGTTGCCGGCCAGCACCAGCGTGCCCTGTTCGACCAGGGTGCCGCCGTTGTAGCGGTTGTCGGCGTAGCTGGTCAGGGTGCCGCTGCCGATCTTGCGCAGGGTGCCGGCGCCGGTCAGGGTGCCGCTGAACAGCGCATCGACCTGGTCGGTGTCCAGGGTGGCAACGCCATTCAACTGCATGTCCACGTTGCTGCTGAAGGCCTTGCTGGTGAAGTGCAGGGTGCCGTCGTCAATCAACACGCTGGCGCTGCCGCCGCCGCGGTAGATCTGCCCGCCGGCAAGATTCAGCGTGCCCTGCGGACCCACGGTCAGGGTGCCGCTGCTGCCGCCGGCGCCGCCCAGGCCCAGCACGTCGGCCACGTTCAGTACCGCACCGCCACTGACCTGCACGTTGCCGGTGCCGAAGTTGCCGATGGTCAGGCGGCCCACGCTGGCCGAACTGCCGGCGTCGGCCAGGCGGAAGCTGCCATCGCCCAGGGTGTTCTCGCCCACGCCCACATCGCCAGCGGTCAGCTGCGCGCCGTCCAGTACGTTCAGTTCGGCCACGCCGTTCTGGCCCACGGCGATGAAGCCGGTGGTGGCCTGCGTGCCTGCGCCGCGCAGTTCCAGCACGCCGTCGGCCACGCCGGAATTGCCGCGCTGCTGTGCCAGTTGGGTGCTGCCCAGCACGGTCAGCGTCGCGCCGTCTTCAACCACCATGCGGCCGGTGCCGGAGACGCCGATCAGCAGGTCGCTGTTGTTCAGCCAGCTGGCGCCACTGCCGGTCACCAGGGCTTCGCCGTGGGCCGCGGTGCTGTAGCTGCCCAGGCGGGCCACGCCGACCTCGAAACTGCCACCGGCGCGCACGTTCACCGTGCCGTCGCCCTGCGCGCCCACGTGGATCAGATTGGTCGCAAAGCTCGAACCGGTATCGGCCACGTTCAGAACGCCGGTGCTGCCCAGCTCCGAGGCCACCCACGTGCCCTGCGCGTTGTCTACTTCGCCGCCGTCCAGCACGTCCAGCGTGCCGTTGCCGAGGTGGCCGACGCCGATGCTGTTGTTGCCGATCCACTTCGAGCCCACGCCGGTCACCGTCGCATGGCCGGTCGAACCGGCCTCGGCGGCGATGAAGATCGCGGTGCTTTCGAGGATGCCGCCATTGCGGATCAGCAGTTCGCCGCTGCCCGCGTGGCCCACATCGATCCGCCAGGACACCGCATTGGGCACCTCCACCACGACCGGGATCGGGCTGTCGATGTAGGCGTAGTTCTCGACGGTCAGTTCCGGGTCGCCATTGGTCCAGCCACCGGGCGCGAACCAGGCACCGTCCAGTACGGCCGGGTCGCGTTCGGTGATGACGGTTGCCTGGGCGGCCGCGTGGCCGCTCATGGCCAGGCCGATGGCCAGTGCCAGCAAGGAGGTGCAGCCGGCACGGCGGCCGGTGGAAGCAGTGGTGCGACGAACGGCCAGCGTCATTGCCGGCGAAGCCTGGTACGAATGGATCACGCGCGATTTCCCCTGTTTGGACAGGGCGTATCGGCCGCAGATCGGCAGGCTTTAGCTTGCTGAACGAAGAAATATGAATTTGCAAGGAAACGGATCACGTTTCCCGAAATCCGGCGGGCGTTTCGTAAACGGCCCGCACGGCCGCCGACACGCAGCAGGGCCAGCACATCATGCCATGCGCGGCGCGCCAAGCCCCGTTGGCTGCGGTCGCCGCCGCCCCCCGGCGCGCTTACAATTGCAGGCCCGCTGTCCCCCTACTGCCTGGAGTGACCGATGTTCCCGCGTGACGTCCGCATCGAAACCTACGATCCCGAACTGGCCAAGGCCATCGCCGCCGAAACCCAGCGCCAGGAAGACCACGTCGAGCTGATCGCCAGCGAGAACTACACCAGCCCGGCCGTGATGGAAGCCCAGGGCAGCCAGCTGACCAACAAATACGCTGAAGGCTACCCGGGCAAGCGCTACTACGGTGGCTGCGAATACGTGGACATCGCCGAGCAGCTGGCGATCGACCGCCTGAAGCAGCTGTTCGGGGCCGACTACGCCAACGTGCAGCCGCACAGCGGTTCGCAGGCCAACCAGGCCGTGTACTTCGCCCTGCTGCAGCCGGGCGACACCATCCTCGGCATGAGCCTGGCCCACGGCGGCCACCTCACCCATGGTGCCAAGGTCAATGCCTCGGGCAAGCTGTTCAACGCCGTGCAGTACGGCGTGAACGACCAAGGCCTGATCGACTACGACGAAGTCGAGCGCCTGGCCCTGGAGCACAAGCCGAAGATGGTCGTGGCCGGTTTCTCGGCCTATTCGCAGGTGATCGACTGGGCGCGCTTCCGCGCCATCGCCGACAAGGTCGGTGCCTACCTGTTCGTGGACATGGCCCACGTGGCCGGTCTGGTTGCCGCCGGCGTGTACCCCAGCCCGCTGGAACACGCGCACGTGGTCACCTCCACCACCCACAAGACCCTGCGCGGCCCGCGCGGTGGCATCATCGTGGCCAAGGGCGCTGACGAAGACCTGGTCAAGAAGCTGCAGTCGATCGTGTTCCCGGGCATCCAGGGCGGCCCGCTGATGCACGTCATCGCCGGCAAGGCCGTGGCCTTCAAGGAAGCACTGGAGCCGGGCTTCAAGGCCTACCAGCAGCAGGTGGTGAAGAACGCCCAGGCGATGGCCACCACGCTCATCGCGCGCGGCTACAAGATCGTGTCCGGCGGCACCCAGAACCACCTGATGCTGGTGGACATGATCGGCAAGGACGTGTCCGGCAAGGACGCGGAAGCCGCGCTGGGCAAAGCCCACATCACCGTCAACAAGAACTCGGTGCCCAACGACCCGCGTTCGCCGTTCGTGACCTCGGGCCTGCGCCTGGGCACCCCGGCCGTCACCACCCGCGGTTATGTCGAACAGGACTGCGTGGACCTGGCCAACTGGATCGCCGACGTGCTCGACGCCCCGAGCGATGACGCCGTCATCGCCCGCGTGCGCGATGCGGTCAGCGCGCAGTGCCGCAAGTACCCGGTCTACGGCTGATTGAAGCAGGGCAGGGGTCGGATCCCTTTCCAACGGAAAGGGCTCTGACCCCGCCAGCAGGAACCCGGGGGTCGGATCCCTTTCCAACGGAAAGGGCTCTGACCCCGCCAGCAGGAACCCCGCGCATGGACGAGCGCCGTCTCAAACGCATCTACATCGCCCTGGCGGTGCTCTTCGGCCTGCCCAGCCTGCTGCTGGGCGCGGTCGGCGCCTTCATCGCCGCCATGATGGGCGTGTTCGCCTTCATCCGCGTCGACGCAGACAGTCTGCGCTTCGGCAGCGGCCTGCTGCTGTGGGGGCTGGCCGGGCTGTCGGGCCTGTTGGCCTGGGTGATGCTCAGTGCGTTCTGGCTGCGCAAGGGCTTCGCGGGCCTGCGCGCGGCCTGGTCGGGCTGGTGGTGGCAGCTGGCCCTGGGCATGCTGGCCACGCTGCCGATGCTGGTGCTGGCACTCACCTATTTCTCCGAACTGGGCCTGACCGTGTTGAACAGCCTGTTCGCCGGGCCCTCGTTGCTGGTGCCCGCCACCGTGCTGTTCTGGCTGCGCTGGCTGGGCCCGGCATCGTCCGCCAAGCAGGACGGCGACCATGGATGAGCGCACGCATCGGCGCCTCTACATTGCCCATGGCCTGCTGCTCGGCCTGCCCGCGCTGCTGGCCGGTGGCCTGGTGGCGGGCTTCGGGGTCTATACCTTCCTCACCCGCAGTGCCTTCATGCGCGGCGACGAGGGCACCGTGCTGTTCCTGTGGTCGGCGGCCGGGTTGGCGGGCCTGGTTGGCTGGCTGTGGCTGAGCGTGTGCTACCTGCGGCAGGGCCGCGGCGCACTGCCGCACACCCGCGCGCTGCCGTGGATCGGGTTGGCGCTGGGCGGGCTGGCCGCGTTGGGCGTGGTGGGCTACATCGGCTTCGCCTGGACCACCGGTAGCCCGTGGCAGGTGCTGGGCTATCTGGTGCTGGGGCCGCCGTTGCTGGTGCCCGCAGCGCATCTGCTGTGGCTGCGCCATGCCGCAGGCAAGGCGTGACGTGGACAACTATTTGCCGCCCAAGGCCTTCTCAGGTACCGTTGCGACGCTGCCATGACCATGGCCGTGAGTTTGTCCCCTGAGCCAGGCGTTCCATGCATTGCCCTTTCTGCCAACATGCCGATACCCGCGTCATCGATTCGCGCGTCTCTGAAGACGGCGCGACGATCCGCCGTCGGCGTGAGTGCGAGGCGTGCAACGAGCGCTTCAGCACGCTGGAAACCGTCGAACTGAAGCTGCCGGCCATCGTCAAGAGCGATGGCACGCGCGAGGCGTTCGACCAGCGCAAGGTGCGTGCCGGCTTCGACCGCGCGCTGCAGAAGCGTGCGGTGCCGGAAGAAAAGATCGAAGCGGCGGTACGCGCGGTCGTCCATCAGCTGCGCATCAGCGGCGAACGCGAAGTGCCCTCGATCAAGGTGGGCGAGTTCGTGATGAACGAACTGCGCAAGCTCGACCATGTCGGCTACGTGCGCTTCGCTTCGGTGTACCGCAGTTTCGAAGACGTGGCCGATTTCCGCGAGGAGATCGAGAAGCTGGAACGCGACCTGCCGTCCAGCACCGAACAGCTGCAGCTGCTGGGCGATGTGATCGCCCTGACCAAGAAGAAAAAGGGCTGACGCCCTGCTGCCTGGTAGGTGCCAACCTTGGTTGGCACGGAGGCGAGCATTGCCGGTAGCGCCGGGCCATGCCCGACTGGATCGACAGCGCTACCATGGCGCCATGACGACTCCGTTCTCCGCCCTCGACCACCTGCACATGGCCAACGCACTGCGTCTGGCCGAGCGTGCCGCCTACACCACCCGTCCCAACCCGATGGTCGGCTGCGTGATCGCCCACGGCGAGCGCGTGGTCGGGCGGGGCTGGCACCAGCGTGCCGGCGGCCCGCATGCCGAAGTGTTCGCCCTGCGCGAAGCGGGCGGCGATGCGCGCGGGGCCACCGCCTACGTCACCCTGGAACCCTGCGCGCACTATGGGCGCACGCCACCGTGCGCGCTGGCCCTGATCGAGGCGGGTGTCTCGCGTGTGGTCGCCGCGATGCGCGATCCGTTCCCGCAGGTCGATGGCGGTGGCTTCGATCTGCTGCGAGCGGCGGGCATCGACGTCGCCGAAGGTCTGATGGCCACGCAGGCGCGCGAGTTGAACAAGGGCTTCCTGTCGCGGGTGGAGCGCAACCGGCCGTGGCTACGCGTGAAGCTGGCCGCCAGCCTGGATGGCCGCACGGCGATGGCCGATGGAACGTCGAAATGGATCACCGGCGCGGCCGCGCGCGAAGACGTGCAGCATTGGCGCGCACGCGCGGGCGCGATCCTGACCGGTGCCGACACCGTGCTGGCCGACGACCCGATGCTGACCGTGCGATTGGCTGGCACCGAGGTGTCGCCACCGCTGCGCGTGGTGCTCGATTCACGCCTGCGCTCGCTGGAATGCAGCCGCGTGCGCGAGGGTGGGGCGCCCACGCTGTACCTGCATGATGCAGCGGTGAGTGCACCGGACGCAGCCGATGCCGAATTCGCCAGTGTGGCCAGCGTGGACGGGCGGTTGGACCTGGCTGCGGTGCTGGCGCTGCTGGCCGAGCGCGGCATCAACGAGGTGCACACTGAAGCCGGTGCCACCCTGGCCGGTGCGCTGCTGCGCGGCGGCTGGGTGGATGAGCTGCTGCTGTACCAGGCGCCTACCTTGCTGGGCGACACCGGCCGCCCGCTGCTGGCGGGTCTCGGCATCGAAGCGATGGACCAGCAGCGTCGCCTGCGCGTGGTCGATCAGCGCCAGGTGGGCGAAGACATCAGGTTGCTGCTGCGGGCGTGACAGGCTTCGGGGGTGCGCGGTCGATTCGCTCATCCCATGCCTGCATCGGCAGCAACAGCCTGCGGATGTCGGCGTCGAAATGCAGCATCTCAACGCTGTCCCACGGTTCGTCGCCGGTGCTGATGAGGCGCATGCTTCCTTCGTGCAGCCCATCGGGCGCGTTGCGCAGCGCCGTCGCGTAGGCCATGCGGAAAGCCGCGTCCTGCATCGGGTCGCTCTGTCCTTCCTTCATCCGCAATCGGCTGCGGCGGTAGGATTCGAAGAACCCCGACATGTCGGGAAGCACGCACCGATAGGTTACGGTGCCAACGCCGAGTGTTCCGGCTTGCTCAACATCGCTGCCGGTTGCGCGGCAGTGGATGGTCTGCCGGCGTGCCTGCAGCGCGTCGGCAATCGGCGTGCCCATTACCTCATCCAGATCCTGGAAGGCGCGGCCTTTGACTTTCAGTTCGACGTCGGCCGGCACGGCCGTGGTCGCGGTCAGCAGGCTGTTGCGTAGCTGCATGCTGGCCTGCGCATCGTCGTGCAACACGGCCCGTGCATGGGCGTCGAAGGTCGCTTCCAGCGAGAGCGCCACGGCAGGCGCGGCGGCAGTGGTGAGCGGCGCCGCCAGCAGCAGGAGGGCGATGGGTTTCAGCATGCGCATTCGCCGCTCCAGATCGTCGACGTCATGACCCGCGGAATCGAACCGAGGCGGCCATCACCCCGACCGCATCTTCCACTTCGCTGGAACTGTCTGCAGGCAGAATGGCGACCAGACGCACGAACCGTTCACCCGGCCACAGGGCGAGATAGTGGCGAAAGTGGCGTCCGTCGGGTGTGACCCCGTCAACCCGGTGTCCGGTGATGCCGCCAAATGGCACGTTCTCTCTCGAGGTGATCGTTCCACCCTGAATCCTGACAGCGCCTGCAATCAACTGATCGGATACTTCGGCCAGATCATCCGAATCGAACGGAAGCGAGAGCTGGGACGCGATGATCACCAAGGGCTGGCGACCTTCGGGATCGGTGTCCAGTTCGCCGACCGTAAGCAGCATGGCGGAGCCGGAGAGCGTATCGACCCGTCGAAAGGGAAGCGCTGGCTCGACGCTGAAGGGCAGCGCGGCAACCTTCTGCTCCAGGGTGGCGGGTGGTGCCAGCGTGACCGAGGCCAGGGCCTGCATCGCTTGCTTGTGTGTCAGTGCGTGATCGTCAGGGGCCTGGATCGTGATCAGCACGGTGGGAGACCCGCTGAACAGCGCCATCCACTTTTCAAAGGTGTGACCATGCGCGACCTGGCTGCCGATGACCACCGGGATCGTGCGCCCCGCGATCCTGAGCGACTCCAGGCGATCAACCTGCACCCCCTGACTGGCGAAGCGGCTGCGCGCGGTGGGTTCATCCGCGAACAGTTCACTGACTGCGCTGCTGGCTTCGACCGGCAGCTCGGCGACGAGGATGCTCGCCCGTCCATCGTCACTGACGAAGCCGGAGAAGTTGGGGGCCGGTGCGAACCCGGGTGGTGGCGCCAGGCTGACCACTGAGCCGGGGACGGCCATTGCAGGCGGGGACGGCGGTGAGCAAGCTGCGAGCAGCAACGCCTGCAGCAGGGCGAAGAAGCGTTTGAACATGGCGGGGGGGAAAGCAGGAGAAGTGCCCTAGGATCAGCCGACTGCGCGCCCAGATCCATGCAACTTGTCCGAAATTTCAGCGGCCTGAAAGCCTCCACCGGCGACGAACCGGCGCTGCCGAAGGCAGGCGCTGCAGTTACTTTGGCAGCGGCAGCAGCAGCTCGATCCACTGGTGCAGCGGCGGCATGTCCTGCAGCACCCAGACCGCATGTTCGTCCTCGCGCGCCAGGAATACGTTGCCCGTGTGGTCGCGCTTGGGAGCGCGTTGCAGCAGGTCGATCATTTCTTTGACACCTGCCAGTTCATCCTCTTCGCCGGATTCGCGAACCCCGTCGTCCGGCGTCCCTTCCGGCACCGCCGCGTAGTCGGGTACCCGGCAGGTGTACGCAACGATGGCGATCTGCAGATCGTCACTGTCCTTGCGTTCGCTGCCGGTGCTGTGGCAATGGGTCTGCCGCAGTGCCAGCGCTATCTGGCGCGAAAGCTCACGCCCCACCCGTGTGCGCGCATCGTCCACCGTTGCATCGCCCACCACAATGCGGTCGACCGCATCGTCCCAGCGTTCGCTGCGCAGGGGCATGCCGGTCAATGCGGCCAGCTGTGCCTCGGCGTCGGTGTTCCCTTCCAGCATGAACCTGCCGAACAGGTCAAAACTCTGCTCCGGTGTAGGCAGCGGTGTCTGTGCAGATGCGGTGGAAGCGAAGAGCAGGAAGGCAAGCAACAGGCGCGGCATCAGGGTGTCTCGTCGGTCAGGTGTTCGTTCCACTCAAAGAACGGCAGGAATGCATCGGCCACCGTCGCGATCAACGGTGTCGGGTTGCCGATGCGCCAGACCGCGTCCTCACGGTCGCGGTTGAACGTCATCCTGACATGTTGTTCGTGCTCGGGCGCCAGCGCCATCGCCCGCGTGTAGGCGCTGGCCAGGGCGGGGGCCATCTGTGGCGGATGCGGTCCGCCGAACGGTACCGGGTGTTGCCGGTACACCGGCAGCAACGCGGATAGATCGGGCAGGCGGCAGCGGTAGCTGACCTCAGCGGTGTTGGCCTGCGGGTAGCGCACGCTGTCGGTGCTGCAGCCGGCCGAACGCTGCCGCTTGCGCACGGCTGCGGCGGCCCGCGGCCAATCGGCCAGTTCGGGCGCCTGCTCCAGGTGGCTCATCGCGGCCAGCGCGGCCGCGATGGCCGAGCCTGTGTCGCTGTGCAGATAGCGGGCCAACGTCGCCTGCGCCTCGTCGTCGCCGTGCACGATCACCTGCGCATACAGGTCGAATGCCTGTATGGAGGGATCGGCATCGGCCGCAGCGGGGGCCAGCAGCGCGGCCGCCAGCCCCCATTGCTTCACTGCACGCACGTCAGGCGCACGCGTCGGTCCACATCATTTCCGCCACCGGGCGCAGTGCCTTGCATTCCTGCGTCATCGCTTCGGCCGACTGCACCTGCGCCTTGGCTTTCAGCTCTTCGGCCATCGCGTCCACGCCGCTGATCTGGTCCGGGGCGATCTTGGCCACGCAGCTGCGGTGCTGCTGCAGCAGCAGGTCGCAGCCCGGTACGCCGGTCACCTTGGGCGCCTCGGCGGCAGCGGCATCCTGCATCCACTCGTCGAAGGGGGCCAGTGCGCCCACCACCGGGCCGATCAGATCGTCGAAGTTGGCGCTGTACCAGAACGCACCGTCCTTGGCCGTGTACAGCTTCAGGCTGCCGGTGATCGGCTGGCGCGGGCCGCTCTGCAGGGCCTGGGTGTAGGCCTCGGTGAAGCGGATGCGCGTGGCCGGGGTGCCTTCGGCCAGGCTTTCGGCGAACAGCGGGCGCACGGCGGTCAGATCCACCGCCTGGCAGCGGAACTGCACCGTGGCGATCTTCTGGTCGTCCACGTATTCGTTGTCTTCCACCTGGCTGCCGGTGGCGCGGCACTGCGAACCGTGCAGGGCCTTGGCATACAGCGCTTCGGCCGCGGCCGGGTCGGCCTTGGCGCCGGCGCCGGCCAGCACCACCTGCCACGGCTCGGCCAGTGCCTTGGCCAGCGCACCGGCCGGCGGGCTCAGTGCGTCTTCGCCGTTGAAGGCCGGCTTCAGCGCCTCGTTCAGGCGGGCGGTGGCGGCGCTGTCATCTTCCAGCAGGGCGCGTGCGTACAGATCGAAGGTCTGTTCCGGGGTCAGTGCGGCCGGGGCAGCGCCGGCCAGCAACGGGGCGCCGATCAGCGCGGTGGCCAGCAGGGTGCGAAGGGGGGTCTTCATGACGGATTTCCTGTTCCAGAGGCGCGCAAGCCTAGCCGATCCGCACGAAAAAAAACGGGCCCCTTGCGGGGCCCGTTCGATTACACGACGAGGATCGGGCAATCAGAAGCTGGCGCGCACGCCGGCGGAGAACTGGGTCGCGCCGTCGTAGGCCTGGACCTCACCCACCAGACCCCAGGTCTTGGTGAAGTTGATCTGGCCGCCCAGCGTGCCCACCCACTCGCCGTCGATGTCGCTGCCGTCGATGTAGCCGGCCTTCAGCCAGGCTTCGGTCCGGCGCGAGGGCTTGCCACGCACACCCAGGGTGACGCGGCCGGCGTTGACGTGGCCCTTGTCGCGGCTCACTTCGGTGCCGTCGAAGGACATCTTCAGCTCTTCGTTCAGACGCACCCAGGCGATGTCGCTGGTGAAGTCGATGCGGTCGGTCATCGGCATGTGGTAACCAATACCCAGCTCCGGCTGCTCCAGCTTCTGCTTGGCGCGCACGTTGATGTCGTAGTAGTCCCAGTTGTAGGTCTTGCTGACGGTCGAGTAGCCGCCGAAGACGTTCACCTGCTCGGCGATGGCGAACGAGCCGCGCACGTAGCCGCCGTCCAGCTTCGGCTTGGAGCCGCCGCCATTGTCCAGCTGCAGCTGGGTCCAGCCACCTTCAACGTAGGTGTAGCTCAGGGCTTCGGCCTGTGCCGACAGCGGGGCAGCGGCCAGCAGGGCGGCCACGATCAGGATCTTGCGCATGAAGGTTCCTAGGGATTTCAGTCCATTGGCGGGATACCAGCTTGGCAACCCGTGGCGACGTCATGTCGACCGAGGGCTGAGTTTAATGAAATCTTCACAGAATGCGAGGGACCTTCGTCACAGCTGGAAAGGGAAACAGGGTCGGATCCGTTTCCCGGCGGGAAACGGCTCTGACCCCTCGTGGTCCGGCGGACGGGGTCAGAGCCCGTTGCTGCGCAACGGGATCCGACCCCGGGGCACCCCGTTCAGCCCGGGCTGGTACACTAGCCGCGCCGGTTCGCCGGTACACAAACGTCTTCAGGGCGGGGTGCGATTCCCCACCGGCGGTAGGTGCGCAAGCACGAGCCCGCGAGCGCCCCGGCCCACGGCTGGGGGTCAGCAGATCCGGTCCAATGCCGGAGCCGACGGTATAGTCCGGATGAAAGAAGACGGTGCCACAGGGCCTTCGCGGCCCTGCGCCCGCCTGTTTGCCTTGCGGCGTTTTTCGCTCACTTTCCGCGGAGAACGTTTCTTGTTTACTGGAATCATCGAAGGCGTCGGCCGTCTGGCCGCACGCGAAGCCATCGGCGGCGATGTCCGCTTCACCTTCAACGTCGGCAGCCTGCCGTTCGACCACGTGCAGATGGGCGAGAGCATCGCCATCAACGGCGTGTGCCTTACCGTCATCGCGTTCGACGCCACCAGCTTCCAGGCCGATGCCTCCACCGAGACCCTGGGCCTGACCACGCTGGGCCAGCTGGCCGAAGGCGCCGTCATCAACCTTGAACGCGCCATGCGCCCGACCGACCGCCTCGGCGGCCATCTGGTCAGCGGCCACGTCGATGGGCTCGGCCAGGTGCTGTCCATCCACGAAGATGCCCGTGCCCAGCGCTGGCGCTTCGCCGCGCCCGCTGCGCTGCGCCGCTACATCGCCAAGAAGGGCTCGATCTGCGTGGACGGGGTCAGCCTCACCGTCAACGAAGTGGATGACGAAGGCTTTGAAGTCGCCCTGATTCCGCACACTGTGGCCAACACTGCGTTTTCCGCCACGAGCGTCGGCAGCGCGGTGAACCTGGAAATCGATCTGGTCGCTCGGTATGTCGAGCGGCTGTTGGGTGAAGGAGCCCGCGCATGAACTTCGCCCCCATCCCCGAGATCCTGGAAGACATCCGCCAGGGCCGCATGGTCGTCATCGTCGATGACGAGGACCGCGAGAACGAAGGCGACCTGATCATGGCCGCCGAGCTGGTCAAGCCGTCGGACATCAATTTCATGGTCACCCACGGTCGCGGCCTGGTGTGCCTGCCGCTGACCCGCACCCGCGCGGCCGATCTGGGCCTGGCGCCGATGGTGCAGTCCAATACCGCGCAGTTCCAGACCAACTTCACCGTCAGCATCGAAGCGGCTGAAGGCGTGACCACCGGCATCTCCGCCCATGATCGCGCCCATACCATCCGCACCGCGGTGAAGCCCAATGCCAAGCCGGCCGACCTGCACCAGCCCGGCCACATCTTCCCGCTGATCGCCCAGCCCGGCGGCGTGCTGACCCGCGCCGGCCACACCGAAGCGGGCGTCGACCTGGCCATGCTGGCCGGGCTGGAGCCGGCCGGCGTGCTGGTGGAAATCCTGAACCCCGACGGCAGCATGGCGCGCCGCCCGGAACTGGAAGTGTTCGCCCGCGAGCACGGCCTGAAGATGGGCTCCATCGCCGATCTGATTGCCTACCGCCTGGCCACCGAAAAGACCGTCGAGCGCGTGGACGAGCGCGACATCGACACCGAATTCGGCCCGTTCAAGCTGGTCACCTACCGCGACCGGATCGCCCACGACCTGCATTTCGCCCTGGTGCGCGGCACGCCCGCGGCCGATACCCCCACCCTGGTGCGGGTGCAGGTGGAAAACCCGCTGGCCGACCTGCTGCATTGGCGCCGCGATGATTTCGGCGTGGCCGCCACCGATGCCCTGCGCGCGATCGCCGCTGAAGGCGCGGGGGTGATGGTGGTGCTGTCGGCCCCGCGCGACGGCGAGGCCCTGCTGGCCCGCCTGCGCCAGCAGCCGGCGCCGGTGGTTCCGGGCAAGGACAAGGACGTGGGCCAGTGGCGCCGCAACGGTGCCGGCGCGCAGATCCTGTCCGACCTGGGCCTGGGCAAGCTGCGCGTGCTGGGTACCCCCCGCCGCCAGGTCGGCCTGGCCGGGTACGGCCTGGAAGTGGTGGAAACGGTGACCCTGTAGCGGTCGCCCAATGGGGTCGGAGCCCGCGGCGCGGGATCCGACCCGGGTAGCGCCGGGCCATGCCCGGCGGATGCCAGGCCTCAGCCAGCCACGGCCGGGGCCCATCCACGCTAGAATTACCCCCTTATCGAACCCCCAAGCCGCTTATGAGCCACTACGAAGGCGATCTTCGCACCCCTGAAACGGCGCGCTTTGCCATCCTGGCCAGCCGCTGGAACGCCCGCATCACCGATGCGCTGGTCGCTGGCGCCCGCCAGAGCCTGGCCGGCAACGGCATTGCCGAAGCCAACGTCGACGTGATCCGTGTGCCGGGTGCCTGGGAGCTGCCGCTGGTCGCCGCGCGCCTGGCCGCCGCCCACGAGCACGCCGCCATCCTTACCCTGGGCTGCGTGATCCGTGGCGATACCCGCCACTACGAACACGTGGCCGACCGCTGCGCCGAAGGCCTGATGCGCGTGCAGCTGGATTTCGGCGTGCCGGTGCTGAACGGCGTGCTGGCGGTGGAACGCGTTGAAGACGCCGAGGCCCGCGCAGGCGGCAGCCACGGCAACAAGGGCGAGGAAGTCGCACTCGCCGCACTGGAAATGGTCAATCTGCTGGAGCAACTGCCATGAACAAGAACACCCAGGGCAAGCCCTCCGGTAAACCCGTCCGCCGCGATGGCATCGACCCGGTGCTGCGCTCGCGCGCCCGCCGTCGTGCCGTGCAGGCGCTCTACGCGTGGCAGATCTCCGGTGGCAATGGCCAGTCGCTGATTGCCCAGTTCGCCCACGAACAGGCGCGCGAAATCGCCGACCTGGCGTATTTCGAAGCGCTGGTACATGGCGTGCTGGACAACCGTCGTGACATCGACGAAGCCCTGGCGCCGTACCTGGACCGCGGCATCGAAGAAGTGGACGCCATCGAACGCGCCGTGCTGCGCCTGGCCGGCTACGAGCTGCGCTACCGCCTGGACGTGCCGTACCGCGTGGTCATCAACGAAGCCATCGAATCGGCCAAGCGCTTCGGTTCCGAGCACGGCCACACCTACGTCAACGGCGTGCTGGATCGTGCCGCCGTGGAATGGCGCAAGGTCGAATCGGGTCACTGATCCGGTTCTGCTTCTGGCGGATGCCCTGACTCTGCCTTCGGTAGGTGCCAACCTTGGTTGGCACGGGTGAAAACCCGCCCAGACACCGCTTCTGGTAGGTGCCAACCTTGGTTGGCACTGATGCCTGACATCGCCATTACCCCTCGGGAGCGCACCATGTCCCTGGCCGAATTCGCCCTCATTGACCGCATCCGCGCCCGCACCGTCGAGCGCGACGACATCGTGCTGGGCATTGGCGATGACGCTGCGCTGCTGCAGCCGCGCCCTAACGAGCAACTGGTGGTCACCGCCGATACGTTGAACAGCGGCGTGCATTTCCCGGCCGAAACCCCGGCCTTCGACATCGGCTGGAAAACGCTGGCGGTCAATCTTTCCGATCTGGCCGCGATGGGCGCGCGCCCGGCGTGGTGCACGCTGGCGCTGTCGTTGCCGGAGGCCAGCGAAGACTGGATCGAAGCCTTCGCCGATGGTTTCTTCGCTCTGGCCGACCAGCATGACATCGCGCTGATTGGTGGCGACACCACGCGCGGTCCGCTGTCGCTGACGGTGACCGCCATGGGCCAGGTCGGCCGTGGCCAGGCGCTGCGTCGCGACCGCGCGCAGGTGGGCGACGACATCTGGGTCAGTGGTACGCTGGGCGATGCCGCTGGCGCGCTGCGCCTGTGGCAGCAGGGCGCGTTGAACGTGGCCACGGCCACGCTGCTGGCCGACTACGAAAGCCTGCGCCTGCGTCTGCTGCGGCCGACGCCGCGCGTCACCCTGGGCCTGCGTCTGCGCGCGTTCGCGCATGCAGCCGTGGATGTGTCCGATGGCCTGCTGGCCGACCTGGGCCACATCGCCACGCGCAGTTCGGTGGCCGCGCATGTCGATGCCGATCTGTTGCCGGTTTCAAATGCGCTGCGTGAGTTGCTGGGCCGCGAAACCGCCCGCGAATGCGCACTGCGCGGCGGCGACGATTACGAACTGTGCTTCACCGCCGCCGCCAGCCAGCGCGACGCGCTGCACTACCTGGCCGAATCGCTGGACCTGCCGCTGACCCGCATCGGCCGTATTGCCGAAGGGCAGGGCGTGCACGTGGATGGCGAAGCCGCCGACGGCGGCTACCAGCACTTCGCCTGAAGCGCCGCACCGTAGAGTCGAGCCATGCTCGACTGCCTCTCGCGCCGCACCGTAGCGTCGAGCTTGCTCGACTGCCCCTCGCGCCGCGCCGTAGCGTCGAGCTTGCTCGACTGCCTCTCGCGCCGCACCGTAGAGTCGAGCTTGCTCGACTGCGTTCAGCAACAGTCGAGCAAGCTCGACTCTACAACGCGGCGTGCAACTGCACATCCACGTACTCCGCCAACCCACGGCACGCCAGCAGCAGCCCCTCGCGCGGGCCATCGCCCATGTCCCGGCTCACCTCGCCATCCACCCGCACGCGCTCGGTGGCATGCAGCAGTTCCAGCAGGAATGTCAGCCCGGCGTTGGCGCGATCAATGCGCGCCAAGGCCAACCGCTGCCCCGGCGTGCAGCCTCTTCCCGGCCACGGCTGACCGTCGGCGGCATCGCCCTGGCGGATGTGCTGCAGGCAGTCCAGCAGCGTGACGGTACCTCGTGATGTTCCTTTCTGAAGGGAAACGAACGTCGTTTCCAGCGTGCGCGCCACATCGTCAGGAAGACGCAGGGCGGCTTCGCCGAGCGTGGCGAACAGATGGGGATAGGTCGATGCGGTCATGGCGGCGTCCTTGAGTGCGAAGCAGGGGCCGCCCCTGCGAAAGCGCAAGGGCGGCGGACGGTGCGTGGCTCCAATACCGGGGACAGCTCGTTCCGGTGGGCACAAGGCCCTCCACGCACCGCCCGCCAAAGACGCGCGGACGGATTGCCAGCCGACGCCGCTGAACAAGAAAAGCGACGCCGACTGGCAAGCGTAAACAACAAGCTGTCCTACAGGATTGGAGTCCCGTGCCACCCGTTGTCGGTGGCGATCCATCATGCGCATGGAAACGCCACTGCACCCATCAGAAAAGCTTGAAATTCGAAAGCGTTGAACACGAAGCCCGATGCTGTAAGTGACGGAATAGTCCGGTCAAATGCGTCAGGTGGCGCGACAACTCACGATGTCGCCATTGCCGCTTGTCTGCGACGGCGCTGCTTTCGATGATGCGCGGCATGACGTTCCATCGCGATACCCACAACAACACCATCGACGGCCTGCGCGCATTCGCCGTAGTGGCCGTCATCGTCTTCCACATCGACGCTGCATGGTTGCCCGGTGGCTTCACCGGCGTGGACATGTTCTTCGTCATTTCCGGCTTCGTCATCAGCCAGGCGCTGGCGTCGCGTTCAACGCAGCCGCTGGGCGTTCTTCTGTTGGATTTCTATCGGCGCCGCGTGCTGCGCTTGCTGCCGGCACTGCTGGTCATGCTGCTGGCCACGTTCGTGCTGTCGGCATTGTTCATTCCACGCGCGTGGCGCAATGAGCAGTTCGACCAGACCGGCTGGGCCGCGCTGGTCGGACTCAGCAATATCGTGTTGGCCGGCCAGCACGATGACTACTTCTCGCCCGGTGCGGAACTGAACCCGTTCCTGCATACCTGGACGCTGGGTGTGGAGGAGCAGTTCTATCTGATCTTCCCGCTGCTGTTCCTGGTGTGGCTGCGCGGCCGCGAGCGCTGGTGGTGGGCACGGCTGTTGCTGCCGGTGCTCACCGTGCTGTCGCTGCTGTGGGCAGGTTGGCAGGCGCAGACGGCACCGACAGCGGCGTTCTACCTGCTACCGTCGCGGTTCTGGGAACTGGCGGGCGGTGCGCTGCTGTACCAATGGATGCAAACGCGCGAGCGTGGCCGGAACGCGAACGTCCTCGCGCCTGCAGGTCTGGCCTTGCTGGTGGCCGGCGCATGGATGGCCCCGCATCTGCCCATGCCGGTGCCGGGCGTAATGATCACCATGGTCGGCACGCTGCTGCTGTTGGCAGGCGTTTCCCGGCAGGCAGGTGGTGGTATCGCCCGGGTCCTGGGCTGGGCATCGCTGGTGTACCTGGGGCGCCTGTCGTATTCGCTGTACCTGTGGCACTGGCCGCTGCTGGTGCTGCTGCGTTGGACCTATGGCCTGCAAGGCGCGGCATTGTGGCTATACCCCGTGTTGTTGCTGGCGGTATCGGCTGCGTCCTATCACCTGGTCGAGCAACCGCTGCGGCACGCCGGTCCCTTGCTGCGTTGGGCACCGATCAAGACGCTGGCATCGGCGTTGCTGCTGGTGGCGCTGTGTGGCGTGGGCGCGTGGGCCAGTGTTGAACATCACGAGCGTATCTCGCTCAGCGTGACCCGCGACAGCCATGCCTGGCAGGCGCGCCGCTATCCGCCGTGGCGGCCGCTGGAGTCGGTTGCGGCGCCGAACCTGGACGGGCGACGCTTGTTCGTGGCCGGCGATTCGCATGCCGCCGCCTACCGCACCATGACCAGCATGGTGGCGCGGCAGACCGGCATGAGCGTGCAGCAGAGCGATCAGGGCGGCTGCAGTTTCGTGAACCTGCTGCGCGCCAGCCCGGCCGGCTGCCAAGGCTTCATCGAGCAGACGCTTTCGCAGATCGAGCGCGAGGCGCGACCCGGTGACATCGTGCTGCTGGCCGCATTGCGCATGCCGGAACTACGTGGGTTCGACTGGGCCCGCCAGGACGAGCAGACCGTCTACCGGCGTCTGATGGCGCAGCGCACGGATGCGGACGCCCAGGCTGCACGCGAAGAGGCCGAACGCGTGCTGCAGCGGTTGCAGACGCTGGGCGTGCAGGTGGTGATTGACGCTCCGTTGCCGCTGTTCAAGGCCGGCGCCTATCGCTGCTCGGATTGGTTCAACCGCATGAACCCTGCCTGCGCTGGTGGCCTGCAGATGGCCCGCACCGATCTGGAAATGCTGCGCGCACCGCAGATGGCACTGCTGAGCGATCTTGCCGCGCGCTATCCCGTGTTGACCGTGTGGGACCCACTGCCACTGCTATGCGGGCCCGAGGTCTGCAAGGCAGTGGACGATGGCCAACCGCTGTTCTTCGACAACGACCACCTGAGCGGGCACGGCAACCGCGTGCTGCTGCCGCACTTCCGCCAGCTGCTGATCGACACCGCCGACAACGCGCCCCCGTAGAGTCGAGCTTGCTCGACTGATCTTCCTGTAGCGCCGAGCCATGCT